>JACRAS010000061.1 GCA_016234705.1 Betaproteobacteria bacterium
CGCGCTCGGCTTCACCTTCGGCGCCGGCGCCTTTGCCCCGCTGTTCAACCTGCCGGAGACGCTCCTGCGCGAGGTCGGCCTGTTCCTGATCGTCTATGCCGCCTTCGTCGGCTGGCTCGGCACGCGGCAGAGCATGATGAAGGCGCTGGTGCTGATCGTGATCGTCGGCAACGCCGCCTGGACGCTTGGCAGCATTGCGCTGTTGTTCTCAGGCGCCGTGTCGCCGAATATATTGGGTATGGCCATGGTGGTGGCGCAGGCGATCGCCACCGGCGTGTTCGCCGAGCTGCAGTATATCGGCCTGCGCAAGAGCGGCGGCGCGGTGACCGTCTAAAGCGTAGCCGTCTCGAGGTCAGCGGCCGCCGCGGAATACCGCGGCGGCCACACCATTGAAACCACGCAGCCAGGGAGCGTGCAAAGGGAGCGTCGAGAAGCTCCTCACTTTGATGCAGGTCAATGCCGCGCTTCCCAAGTTCCGGTCTCAATGGCGGCATCATCAAAATGGAATTCACACTCAAACTACTGAATGGCGGCGCCGGCAGCCTGGCCTCCTATCTGGCTGCACATGTCTTGCTGTGCCTTGTGCCAGCCTTCTTTATCGCCGGGGCCATGGTGGCATTGATTCCCAAAGCCAGCATCACCCGTTGGCTGGGGCGCAACACATCTGCCTATGTGGCTTATCCTGCGGCGGCCGCAGCCGGTTCCGTATTGGCGGTGTGTTCCTGCACCATCGTCCCGTTGTTTGCGGGCATCTACCGCAAGGGCGCAGGCGTAGGCCCGGCCATCACCTTCCTGTTCTTTGCGCCTGCGGGCAACATCATGGCACTGACCTACACCGGCAGCATCCTGGGACCGGAGTTTGCGTTCGCGCGCGTGGCGATGTGCCTGCTGTTCGGCGTCGGCATCGGCCTGCTAATGGCGCTGGTGTTCTGGCGCGATGACGCACGCCACGATTCCCAGACGGACAGCCTTTTCGCGGAGCGTGCGAGCATCGCCCCCGCAGCGGTGGGCGTGCTGCTGTCGCTGGTGGCGGTCTTGATTGCCGGTACGCTCAAATTATGGCCGCTCACCGCCACTTTGGCTGCCGTCACCCTGCCAGTGCCGTGGGCCGAGGACTGGCAAGCCACGCTGTACCACTGGATGCCGTTCGATGCCGACAAAGGCGAAGAAGGCGTGAGTTTTCAGGGGTCCGTTCTGATCGTGTTGCTGTTGCTCATTGCCGCCACCGCGTGGAAGGGATTTCAGGACATCACCGAAGGCGCGAACTTCTGGACCTGGCTGGCGCTAGCCTTGACCGCCACCACGTTGTTGGTGGCCTCCATGCGCGTGACACCGCAAATCCGCGGGCTGGAAGTGGCGCTGACGGGCCGCGTGCCGGCTGTAGCGGTGAGCATGTGGGCCGTGTGGCACTTCGCCCGCCAGTTGGCCGCGGATGACTGGCGAGCATGGTTGTGGGAATCCTGGCGCTTCGTGAAGCAGATTTTTGTCTTGCTGCTCGTGGGCGTATTCCTGGTCGGCATGGCACGCCAGGTCATTCGTCCGGAATGGATCGAAACCCTGGCCGGCAGCAATACGCTGGCTGCCAATGCCGTGGCAGTCGGCTTTGGCGTATTCATGTACTTCCCGACGCTGGTTGAGGTCCCGGTGGCGCGCATGTTCCTGGATCTGGGCATGCACCCCGGCCCGCTATTGGCCTACCTGATGGCCGACCCTGAATTGAGCCTTCAAAGCATGTTGATGGTGGCCGTGGTGATTGGCCGCGCCAAGACCGCAGCCTATGTTGGTGCTGTTGCGTTGTTCAGCATATGCGCTGGTCTCTTCTATGGCGCATGGGTCGATGGCGTGAGCAGGGGACCGCTCGCGCTGGCGCTGGTCTTGATCCTGGTCCTGATGGGTTGCTCGCTGGCTTTGCTGCGGCATCTCCAGCGCGCGGCAGCCCCCGCCTGATCTGTTCGAACGCCTGGAGGAGAAAACCATGTTGACCGTCAAGATCCTCGGCTCTGGCTGTGCCAACTGCAAGAAACTCGAGGCGGTTGCGCGCGAGGCCGCCAGTCGCGCCAACGTTCCGGCCGAATTCATCAAGGTCACCGATATGAAAGACATCATGGCTTATGACCTGCTGTCCACGCCGGGCCTGGTGGTCAACGAGAAACTTGTCAGCAGCGGACGCATTCCCACCATAGCCGAAGTGCAGAAGTGGCTGGCGGTCTGAGCGACGGCTGAAAACCGGCTTGGCATGCAATCGTGCGCAGCAGGCTGACAATCTACAAGCCAACTACTCCTGCTTTGCTACGCCGGAACCGCTCGCCCTTGCCAAGGATTACGCCATGGGTGCCGGCGACGCCCATCTCGAGGCTCGACGCAATGCGCCGCGCGCGCTCCATGAAATGCGCCGCCGCTTCCGGCGGGCAGACTTCGCGGGCGGTTTGCTCGAACAGTGCGAGCCAGCGGTCGAAATGGCCGGCGTCCACCGGCAGCCGCATGTGCTTGACCATCGGCGTGCCATGATAGCGCCCAGTCATCAGCGCGACCGACGACCAGAAGGCGAACATCTGCTGCAGGTGTGGCTCCCAATCCCGGATGCGCGCTTCGAATATCGGACCGAGGACTTCATCGGCCCTCACCTTGGCGTAGAAGCTGCGGACGAGCCTCTCGATCATCGCCTCGGTGATGCCGGTCCGGGCGACGATCTCAGCGGTCAGTTCCTCGCGCCGTTCCGGGCCCGATCGCAATTCTTCGGCAGCTGACACTACGACCTCGTCACTCGATCACGTTGAATAGGTATTTCAAATACCTATTTAACCTGATATAGGAGTTTTGCAAGGGCAGATCGCGAGGCGCTCCATGCGGTTGACCACATTCACCGACTTTGCATTGCGCGCCCTGATGCGGCTCGCGGGCGAGCCCTCGCGCTGCTTTGCCACCGGCGAGATCGCCGCCGAATTCGGCATCTCGCGCAATCATCTGGCCAAGGTGGTGCGCGACCTCGCCGATGGCGGCTTCATCGCCACCCAGCGCGGGGCCGGCGGCGGCTTTTCGCTCGCGCGGCCGGCGCAGTCGATCACCCTCGGCGAGGTCGTGCGCGCGCTGGAGAAGCGGCAGGAACTGGTGGAATGTTTTCGCAGGGACGGCGGGGCTTGCGTGCTGACGCCGCGCTGCCGGCTGAAGACCAGGCTCGCTGCCGCCCGCGAAGCCTTCATGCGCGAACTCGATGCTACTACACTCGCCGAATGCGCCTATTCACCCGCAAGGAGACCGGCATGAAACCCCTCCTGCTCGGCGACGGAGTAATCGAGGTCGAGGCTTCCGTGATCGCCGAAGGGCTCGATCTCAGCTTGCCTCAGCTCCAGCGGCAAATGCGCGCCGGCCGGGTCACGAGCCTTGCCGAACGCGGGACCGGCGAAGACGCCGGCAGGCATCGCCTGACCTTCTTCTCCGACCATCGCCGCTTTCGCGTCGTCGTTGACGAACGCGGCGCGATCATCCAGCGATCGGCGGTCGATTTCGGGGAAACAGGGCTTCCGCGGTCAGCGCGAAAACGGACGTGATTGCGACTAATCCACAGGCGCGCGTTGCAATCTCTGCTTGCCAACACGGCGGCGCCGTAGCTTCATCCCGCTAGCGCAACTGCGCGGCAACACTTTGGGGGAAGCGTCATGAATCTCAGCGCGCCCACCATGCCGGTATTCCTGATCTCGGTCGTCCTCGCAGTGATCGCCCTGCTGGTGCATTACGCCGGGGTGTCGATCCCGTGGGCCAGCAAGCACGTCTTCGAGGTGCTGCTGCTCGCCTATGCGGCGCTGTTCGCGGGCAATATCTTCAAGGGAATCTAGGCGAGAAGGTCGCGGCAAGCGCCTGAACCGGCAAGCATCCTTGCTGCCTTGACGCGGCAAGGTCCGGCGCTCCTGCGCCGGATTGCGCCGACCTCAGACCAAGGCGCCCTGCCCGCCCCTCGTCCGCAGGGTGATGTCCCTCTGCACGGCATTGATCTTGTGCGGGCCGGCTCCGTTGAGATATCCGCCGTGGAGCTGCTTGCGCGCGGCGTGCCTGCGCGTCTCTTCGGCCTTCTCGCGGGCCTTTCGCGCCTGCTTTTCCCGTTCTTTCGCCAGCTTCTCGGCCTGCTTGCGCGCCTTCTTCTCGGCCTTTTCCTTCAACCGCTGCTTCTCCGCCCTCGCCTCGGCGCGCTTTTTCGCCCGCTTCTTCTCGCAGGCGGCGCACAGGCAACCGATCGGCTTCAGGTATTCCTTGAAGTAGTCGGTGCCGTAGTCGTAGTTGATCTCCTCGCCCGGCGCGATGTCCTTGATGGCGCGGATGTAGACCCTGCGCTTGCGCGGTTTGACGTCGGATTCCGCGTTCGGCCGGCAAGCATGGTTGATGTAGCGGGCAATGTTCTCGCGCACCGAGCCGACGATGGTCCAGCGGTTGGTCAGCTGGAACAAATACTTGTTCTCGATCGCATCGTCCTCCTCCTTGTTGCAATCCAGAAGCGGCCCGAAATAGCGGATGATCCGGGTGCCCTTCTTGATCGGTTTGGTGGCGAAGAGGCCGAGCCCGGTGCGGGAAC
>JACRAS010000058.1 GCA_016234705.1 Betaproteobacteria bacterium
CCAAGCCTCCACAAGCCAGCCAGCACTTTGTTATTTATGCCGGATTAGATGCGGGGGTTATAGTCCGATTTAAACACTATTCCTCGATTGTGTTGATTTTGCCACACCTACGCAAGACCTCTTAGCCATGCTCCATCAACTCCCGGTAGGGTGCGGCGCAACCGCGATCATTGCCGGGGGCCAGCACCGGTATGCCCTTGAAATCAAGGCCGCACAGGTCTGCCGCTTGGCGTAAGACAGTAGCGGGGTCGTCGACCATAGCTTCGTACGTCACCACCTGCGCAATCTTAGGCAGTCTCACGACCGTGAGGTCGATCATCGTATTGTACCAATTGAGATAATCGCGGATCGCCTTGAGATCATACGCATAAGAATTGCCGATTAGGTATTTCGTCATATAAATTCGCCAGGCGGCATCGTCCATATCCCTTTTAACCAGCAGAAAACGGACATTAGGGACCGCCATCGCCATGAGCCCGGCATCGTAGATGCGGCCGGGCAGCGTATTGGTGAATACCCGCGCCGATCCAGCCCGCCGCACCAGATCTTCGAGATAGTTTTCCCGAAAAGCGGGAAGCAGCGCCGGCGGAAGCTCTTCCAGGTAGTTGCTCGCTGGATGGGCGGCCGCTTGGAAGGTCCGGCGCACGGCCTTTTCCACGATCGGGACTTCGCACCCGGCTTTCACACCGTCCAATGAAGCGACCAGCCGCTCCAAGGACGTCTTGCCTGAGCGCGAGGCACCCAGAATAAAGAGCGAGACGGGCTCCTTGCCGCTGGCGCGGGGTTCGATCGCTTTGGCTTGCGGGCCGCTGATCCAGGCCAGCGCCTTTTCCCGTCGCAAAATGTTTGCCGTGAGCGCCGCCCGATGCTCAGTGGCCAGCGGCCGATTCGCCACCACCAAAGTTTGCCAGGCCTCCGCGTGACGGCCGGCTCCGTCCAAAGCCGCGCCCCGAGCAAAAGCAAGCGTGTTCTTGAACTCGGCGTCCGCCCCGCTTTGACTGGCGGCGAGCTTGTCCAATTCGCCCAGCACGTCGATGCCGATTGTGTTTGGCGGCAGTGTCGTCATGACGTGGAGCAGATTGAGCGACCGATGCCCGCGCTTGAACGTTTCCTCGAGTACTTTTCCAGCTTCCGAGGATTGACCTGTAGCCGCTAGGCACAATGCCAGGCCGATCGCCGCGGACTCCAAATTTCCGTCGAGGCGCAAAGCCTGCCGATACGCCTGTTGCGCAATATCATACTCACGCTCGTCCCGGTGAATTTCGCCGAGCGATGCGAAAATGCTTGCATCCTGCGGCCTGATGGCCAAAGCCCGATCGAGCGTTTGCGCGGCCATCTCATTGGCGCCCAGCCGCAGATAAGCGAGGCTTAGTGCCGTCAGCGTCATCCAGTTGTTTGGATCGAGCATGGCGGCGCGCACCAGACAATCGAGCGCTCGATCGAAGTTGCGTTTGTCCAGGTACACGAGACCGAGCGTATGCAAGGCCGCGACATAGTCGGGATAGCGGCGTATCAACGTCGAGCAGATCGCTTCCGCGCGATCGAGCTTGCCTTGCTGGCGCAGTCGGTCCGCTTCTTCCAGTTGATCGCGCGGAGCCTTAGCGGTTTGCGTCATATGAATTGAAGAGCTCGTCTCAAGTGTCCATCCCGCCTTGGCTGAGGAACTGCTCGAGCCAGTGGATGTGGTAATTGCCGTCGATGATGTCCTTCTCGCGCACCAGCGCGCGGAACAGCGGCAGCGTGGTCTCGATGCCGTCCACCACCACCTCGTCGAGCGCGCGTTTCAACCGCATCAGGCATTCGGTGCGGGTCTTGCCGTGCACGATCAGCTTGCCGACCAGCGAGTCGTAATAGGGTGGGATGCTGTAGCCCTGATACACCGCGCTATCGATGCGCACGCCGAGCCCGCCGGGCGGGTGGTAGTGCAGGATCTTGCCGGGCGAGGGGCGGAACGACACCGGGTTCTCGGCATTGATGCGGCACTCGATGGCGTGGCCATGGAAGCGGATGTCGCTCTGCTTGAGCGTGAGCTTGGCGCCGGCGGCGGCGCGTATCTGCTCGAAAATCAGGTCGATGTCGGTGATCATC
>JACRAS010000005.1 GCA_016234705.1 Betaproteobacteria bacterium
ACTTCCGAGCGCGGCAGGGTAACACACTCAGGTCCCAGCGCCGGGCTGAGGCAGGACCGCGCGCTGCTCGAGAGCCTGATAGCCATTCCCACGGACCGAGCGTGATCCAGCGGCGTCTGGGACCGACCGATTTTCCAGAGCCCGCACATCCCGCCTACAACACGGCCGAAGTGCCGCCGTCCAGATTGATGCTGGTGCCGGTGATATAGCTCGCGGCTTCCGACGCGAGAAACGCGATCGCGTTGGCGACTTCCTCGGCGCGGCCGACGCGCCCCAGCGGTATGTCCTTCGCCAGGTTGGCATAGTACTGCTCCACCGCGACACCTGCCTTGGCTGCCTTGCGTTCGTGCTGCCCCGCGCGCACCAGGCCGATGCATATGGTGTTTACCAGGATCTGGTGCGGCGCAAACTCCTTCGACAGAGCCTTGGTGAACGCGAGGCCCGCTGCGCGCGTGACCGTGGTCGGCATCGACTTGGCGCGCGGCTGCTTGGCGCCGGTATTGGTAATGTTGACGATGCGCCCCCCGCCCTGCTGTTTCATGTGCGGAATCGCCAGGCGCGCGAGCCGGATCGCGGCAAAGAGCTTGAGTTCGAAGTCCGCCTGCCAGATGTCATCGGTCACCGATTCGAATTCGCCGGTGGCCGAGGTGCCGGCATTGTTGACGAGAATGTCGAGCCGGCCGAACGCCCTGACCGCCTCCGCCACCAGCCTGGCGCAATCCTCCGCCCTGCTTACGTCCGCCTGCACCGCGGCAACGCTGCCCCCGGCGGCGCGGATCTCGAGCGCGACCTGATCCAGCAGCTCCCGGCCGCGCGCCGCAATCACCACGCTCGCGCCCTCTTCGGCCAGCCGCAGCGCGGTCGCCCTGCCTATGCCCTGCGAGCCGCCGGTAACGATCGCGACCTTGTTCTTCAGTTGCAAATCCATCGGTGTTCTCCTTTCGATTACCTGCGCATGCTCAAGCAACGCTCATTTTCCATCCTCGCCGCGGTAGACCGCGCCGCAAGTGCAGGTCTCGTGCACCACGACTTGCGCGAGCAGCGGCAGCGCCGGTTTAAGCCGGGTCCAGATCCACTGCGCCAGATGCTCGCTGGTCGGGTTCTCCAGCCCCGCCACGTCGTTCAGGTAGCAGTGGTCGAGTTGCTCGTGGAGCGGCTGGAACACGGCCGAAATATCGGCGAAGTCCTGCACCCAGCCTATGCGCGCATCGACCTCCCCGCTCACGTGGATCTCGACACGGAAAGAATGGCCGTGGATTCTCGCGCACTTGTGCCCCGGCGGCACGTTGGGCAGCCGATGCGCGGACTCGAGGGTGAACGCCTTCCAGATTTCCATCAGGGTATTCCTATCAGTTTGTGGGTCTGCAGCGACAGGCGCCACCTGGGATGCGCGAGGCAGTACTCGGTCGCCAGGCGCGTGTTGCGCGCCTTCTCCGGACCGTCCATCGGCTGCAGAAAAAAATGCCTAAATTCCAAGTGCGCGTAACGTTCCGGCTCGGCGCCGGTTTGCGGATAGACCAACTTCAGCTCGTCGCCGCGCGCGAGCTTGAGCGGCGCGCCGGCCTTCGGGCTCACCGTCAGCCACAGCTCGCCATCGGGCGGAGTGAGCGTACCGTTGCTTTCCACCGCGACCGTGAATCCGCGCCCGCGCAACGCCGCGACCAGAGCGGCGTCGAGCTGTAGCAGCGGCTCGCCGCCGGTGCAGACGACAAATGGCTCCCCTGCGCCTCGCGCAGGCCATGCCTCGCCCGGCGCAGGCCACGCGGCGCCTCGCGCAGGCCACGCCACGCCGGGCACAGACCAGGCTGCAGCAACCGCGGCCGCAAGCGCTCCGGGCGTTTCGAACTTCCCGCCGCCGACACCGTCGGTGCCGACAAACTCGGTATCGCAGAAACGGCACACCGCAACGGCGAGATCCGGCACGGGCCCCGACCACAGGTTGCAGCCGGCAAAGCGCAGGAACACGGCCGGCCGGCCGCTATTGGCGCCTTCGCCCTGCAGCGTATAGAAGATTTCCTTGACCGAATACGTCATCGCGACAAGTCTTGCAAAAATGGGGAGCATACTACCTTTGTTACGCGCGCTTTGAAGGAGAAACTTCATGCCGGTCTATTACGAAAGAGGGACGCCGATCGAACCGGGAGCGTTTCCGGCCATTCTCGCCATCTAGGCCGAAAGCGGCCTTTCGCTAATTGTCGAACAAAGTCAGAGCATCTCGGTTGTAGTAGCGTGAGCCCCGGCAATTGGAATACCGATAATTCCAATTGGTCTGCGGGAGTCTTTTGCTGCGTCAGGACGTTGCTATCGGGACAAGATCGAAACGCATCGTCGCAACATCGCCCAGCGCCCAGGTCGATTTCGCGCCAGGCCGCCGATGGCGCCAGGATTCACCAGCCAGGGCTTGCCGTCGTTGACGTTCGCGACTTGGGTGACGCTACGCCGATGATCATGGCCGCAGCGCACCAGGTTCCAGTCGGCGGTACGGTCTAAGGAAACGCAGCGTGCGCCATGCGCACGAACATCACGTCAGGCACTCTTCCGCACCAGGAGAACGCCCGGTAATCGTTCGAAATGCGCATCACAGGTCAACAAGTCCGCGCCATATTCGATCGCTGTCGCATATACCACCGCATCGGCGGTCGCCAGTTTGTACTGACGATGCAGGTCGGCAGCGTGCAGGGCGATGCGTGTATCCAACGGCGCCACCACGCACTTCTGCGTAAAGGCAATCACCTGATCCGCTTGCTCTTCGCCGACTTCCCGGAAAAGCCACTTCGCCAGCTCCAGTTGAACGATCGTGGGCACGACGCATTGCGCTTTTTCCGGAAACTCCTTCATCAATGCCTTGTGCAACCGGGCGCCGATCAGCCACTCGATCCAGACCGAGGTATCGACAACCCGCATCAGAAGCGGTCCTTGCGATCCCGGTAGCCGTCCGGCCTGGCGCCCTTGGCTATTCCGGCAAGCTCTTTCAGTTCAGGCACGGGCATGACCAGGACCCCTTTGCCCTTGGGGATGAAGACGAACTCCTGGCCCGCTTTCCAGCGCTGTTGCTCGCGCACGACTTTGGGAATGGAGATCTGGTACTTCGTTGACAGGGTTGCGCTGGCGGCCATTGTCGTACCTTTATTTTATCGATAGATAATAGGTAAGATTATAGCCGGATACCGGCTTCAGGGCGAGGCCATTTTGAACCTGTGATTCCTGCATGAGCTTCGCCCGTCCGGGAACACGCGCCGAGCCGATCTCCTGCGATTGCGCTGCCCGGTTCGACGATTATCCTAGCAGAGCTGGTACAATCATCGGCAGCGGCATCACGAATATGTCACGAATTGCCGGGCTTGCGGCAAACCCGTTCCGCGCAAACCGGCACGGATGTTTCGCGCGCGAAAACGCGGAGTCGGAGCGATCGTAATCTCCAAGGAGACGGAAATGTTGCACACCAGGTTCACGCAAATGTTCGGGGTACAACACCCGATCGTGCAGGGCGGCATGCAGTGGGTGGGGCGGGCATCGCTGGTGTCCGCGGTGGCCAACGCAGGAGCGCTCGGCTTTATTACCGGGCTGACCCAGCCGACGCCGGAAGATCTCGAACGCGAGATCAAGCGCTGCCGCGACCTGACCGACAAGCCCTTCGGCGTCAACCTGACGATACTCCCCGCGCTGAAGCCACCGCCTTATGCGGAATACCGGCAAGCGATCATCGAGTCGGGGGTGAAGATCGTCGAGACGGCGGGCTACAATCCGGAGGAGCACGTCGCCGAATTCAAGAAGCACGGCATCAAGGTGCTCCACAAGTGCACCGCGGTGCGCCATGCGGTAAAGGCCGAGAAAATCGGCGCCGATGCGATCTCGATCGACGGCTTCGAGTGCGCCGGCCATCCGGGCGAGGACGACATTCCGGGCCTGATCCTGATCCCGGCGGCGGCCGACAAGGTCACCATCCCGATGATCGCCTCGGGCGGCTTCGGCGACGGTCGCGGCCTCGCCGCCGCGCTCGCGCTGGGCGCCGACGGCATCAACATGGGCACGCGTTTCATGTGCACCGTCGAGGCCCCGATCCATCAGCGCATCAAGGAGCAGATCGTCGCCAACGACGAGCGTTCGACCGACCTGATCTTCCGCACCATGCGCAACACCTCACGCGTCGCGAGAAATGCGGTGAGCCAGGAAGTGCTCGCGCTGGAAGGCAAGGGCGGCGCGACCATCGATGACGTCAGGCATCTGGTTGCGGGCCAACGCGGCAGGACGGTTTACGAGGAAGGCGATCCCGATTCCGGCATCTGGTCGGCGGGCATGGTGCAAGGGCTGATCCACGACATTCCCACCTGCGCCGAACTGGTGGCGCGCATCGTCGCCGAGACCGAGGCGATCATCGCGACGCGCTTAAACCGGATGA
>JACRAS010000059.1 GCA_016234705.1 Betaproteobacteria bacterium
CTTGCGCTTGGTGGGTTGCTTGCGGCTGAAGGAGAGGATCTGCTGCACCAGGTCGCGCGCGCGAGCTCCGGCCTTGCGGATCTCCTCCAGGCTCTCCAGCGCCAGGGGATTGGCG
Organism: Betaproteobacteria bacterium; assembly: GCA_016234705.1. Taxonomy (GTDB): domain Bacteria; phylum Pseudomonadota; class Gammaproteobacteria; order Burkholderiales; family SG8-39; genus 2-12-FULL-64-23. The sequence continues at coordinate 116 of JACRAS010000059.1, forward strand.
CTCAAGTCCTGGCGCGCCAGCTCGGCGTTACCCAGGATGGCGGCAATGATGTGGTTGAAATCGTGGGCGATGCCGCCGGCGAGCGTGCCGATGGCCTCCATCTTCTGCGCTTCGCGCAGTTGCGCTTCGAGCTGCGCGTGCGCCGCCTCCATCCGCTTGCGCTCGGTGATGTCTTCCTTCACCGCGATGTAGTGCTCAATCTCGCCGTTTTCACCCCTGATGCCTGAAATCGCGACGAATTCCCAAAACAGCTCGCCGTTCTTGCGGCGGTTGCACAGCTCGCCGCGCCATTCGCCTCCGACCGAAATCACCGCCCACAGTTGCTCGTAGACCTCCGCTGCGGTCTTCCCGGACTTGAGTATGCGCGAGTTACTGCCGACCGCCTCGGCCTTGGTGTAACCGGTTACCTGCTCAAAGCGGGGATTCACATAGCCGATCGTGCCCGTCTGGTCGGTGATGACGATCGAAGCCGGGTTCTGCTCCATCGCGCGGGACAGCGTGCGCACTTCGACCTCGGCGCGCTTGCGCTCGGTGATGTTCCGTCCGACGCCGCGGTAGCCGGTGAATTTGCCCGCGGCGTCGTAAATCGGCACGCCGCTGAGGGAAACGAAATATTGCTCGCCATCGTCGCCGATTTTGACGTACTCGAAATCCCGGAACGGCTTGCGCGCCTCGAGCGTGGCGCGATGCTCGTCCCAGGTGCCGCGCAGCGGATACCGGCTGGGTTCCTCCCAGTGACGCTTGCCGAGCAACTTGTCGGACATTGTGCCCGAGCGTTGTTCGAAGCCGATTGAATGGAAGGACAGGCGCAGCTCCCGGTCCTGCTCCCAGTACCAGTCCGAGGACAGATCGGTCAGGCTGTGGAAGCGCGCCTCGCTCTCCCGCAGCTCCAGCTCGGCCTGCTTGCGCACGGTGATGTCGCGGATGGCAGCGTGAACGGCCGGTGCGCCATCGTAGACAATCGATGTGGCTTGGGCTTCCACGTCTATCGCCGTTCCGTCCAGCTTGAGCAATCTCATCTCGATCATCGGCGCGCCGACGCCATGGTCGGCAAGGTTCTTCAACCGCGCCAGCACTATTTGATGAAAGTCCGGGTGAACCAGATCGAGGATGGGTTTGCCTATGAGTTCCTGCGCAGACGTTGCGCCTATCATCTTGAGGGCGGCCAGATTGGCATAAATCCATTTTCCGCCGCGATGAACGGCGATCGCTTCGGGCGACCACTCGGCCAGAGCGCGGTAACGTTCCTCGCTCTCGCGCAGCGCCGCCTCCGCCTGCTTGCGCACGGTAATGTCCGTCTGCGTGCCGATCATGCGCAAGGGTTTGCCGTCCTCGCCGCGACTTACCACCATGCCTCGGTCGAGTATGCACTTATAGCCGCCATCCTTGCATCGGAGACGGTGTTCGCTGACGTAAATCGGCGTCTTGCCGTCGAGATGGTCCTGCACCGTGGCGAGGGCGTCTGACTTGTCCGCGGGGTGGATGCGTTTCTCCCATTCTTCCAGCCCATTGCCAATTTCGTCGTCAGCAAAGCCGAGCATTTCCTTCCAGCGTCTGGTAAAGAACACCGTGCCGACCGCCACGTTCCAGTCCCACAGACCGTCGCCGGAACCTTCGATGGCGAATTTCCAGCGGAATTCGCTTTCCTTCAGCGTTTCTTCCCTTTGCGCCAAGGTTTCCAGCAGGCGATTGAATCCTCCGATCAGTTCGCCGATTTCGTCCTGCCTGGCGATGGGCAAGGGCTGCTGGAGCTGGTTTGTATCGGACAGGGTGGCCAGCGTTTTTATGGTGGAAAGCATCGGTGCAAGTTGGCGCCTCAACATCCACGAGGTCAGACCACCCGCCAGCAGGGTCAGGATGATCGCGGCCAGCAGCATGCGCTGTTGCATGGCGTGAATCTGGGCAAAGGCTTCCGCGGTGGGCAGCGCGGCGAGCACGTACCAGCCCGCCACGGGAATGCCCTTGGCAGAGGCCAGCACTTCCACGCCAAGCGGGTTGACGTAGACGGCAGAACCCTCGTAGCCTTGAATAAATCGTTCGATCATCGGGGAGATGCCGGCGACGGGGAGCGCTCGCATGATGCGACTCTTGTCGGAGGCGGTGACAATCAGCCGTTGCTGCGGAGCAACGAGAATATAGCCGCCGGTCTTGCCGTAGCGGCCTTGCGTAATCTCGTCCAGAAAATTGGGCTTGCCCAGGTCGGTCACCCCAGACAAGGCACCGATCACTTTGCCCTGGGTATCGCGAATGGGCACCGCCATGGGGAAAACAGGAGACTGCAGCTTCCTGCCCATGACCGGCCGGCCGATCGTCGATTTCCCCTCCTTGAGCGCGGCGACCAGGAAATCTCTGTCCATGTGATTGATGCCGATCCGTCCTGCCGAGAGCGGAAAATCGGCGATCGCCGTGCCATCAAGACGGTAGGCGATGAGGCCACCGTTGAACAGAACCTGAACAATCGGCTGTTGTTCCAGGAATGCCTGCAAGGCCGCCGTATTGCCCAGCATGGCCGGGCTAACGATTCCGGCCATTGTTTCCAGCGCTCTCAACCGGTCGTTCACCTCATGATTGACATCTGCGGCTATGAAAGACACCGTCGAGAACTGCTGTTCGCCCAACAGGCGTTGCATATCCTCGCGCAGCATCCGGCTGGCGTAGAACGCCAGCGACCAGATGCCGATCAGGAAAATGGCCAGCGTGAAGAGGGTCACCCTTGTCTTGAGCGACCGCCACTGAAAGATATTCGAGTTCATACGGATTTTCTCCGTCGATGAGCTTGCTCTATGGCCATCGATGAGGCTTCATTGATCTCTCGCAGAGCAAGGAAAGTGCATCTGCCAAATGCGGACAGCGAGTGTCTGCAACCGGTCTGGAACAACTCTAACATTTTGGATCTTCGGGAATTAGTGTGTGGCAAATTTGAAAGCAAACGCGGTATCAACGCGAATTGCCGGCGCCGTGTATCCGATTGTTCGCCGACATGTCGGTCCGCGTCAAGGCGTCGATTAAAGATCACTGAGCCTCGGCTCGTCGCTCCGCCCACGGGCGATGCCGAACGCCCGAAGCGGAAAAAGCGCGGAAAACGCCGTTTGTTCCGCGATTCAACCTGGATTTCACGGTGAATAATATGCACAAGGCGGCCAGGCCGCTTGGCGTGCAGGCGTGTGCCTGCCGCGTACTCACCCACGGACGGTGCCCATGAAATCCAGCGCGGACGCATCCCGACTCGTGCTCGCATTCGATGCCGGCGGTAGCGAGCCATCCGGTCCCGACCCGAACGAGCGGGAGCACGCCGAACTTGGCGCGATCAAGCAGGCGGTCGCACGCATCGAAGCCGAAGCGAAGGCGACGGCCGCGGCGAATGTGCGCGCCCGCGCGGAACAACGGGCGCGCGAAACCGCCGAAGCCAAGGCCATCGCCGAGACCGAGGCCAAGAGCGCGGCCGAGGCGCGCATGCGGGCGGAGGAGGAGGCCGCCGC
>JACRAS010000060.1 GCA_016234705.1 Betaproteobacteria bacterium
CGCCAAGCGCCATCTGGAGGCGCACGCGTATCGGGAGGCGAGCGTCGACGACATTGGCCACTTGCTCGGCAAGCCGGCGGAGGAGATACGCAGCCTGCTGGCGCATAACGAACACGTGGCTTCGCTCGAAGCGCCGCTGGACATCGACCCGATGCTGTCGGTCGGTGAATCCATCTCCGACGAGCAGACGGTCAATCCGGAAGCCGGATTGCAGACCCAGGAGATCGAGTCGCTGGTGCGGCAATGGCTGGAACAGTTGAACGACAAACAGCGCAGCGTGATCGAGCGCCGCTTCGGCTTGAACAACCAGGAAGTCTGCACGCTGGAGGAGCTGGCCGGGCAACTGGGCCTGACGCGCGAGCGCGTCAGGCAGATTCAACTCGAGGCGCTGGGGCAGTTGCGCCGCATCCTGCGCCGGAGCGGGCTGTCGAAAGACGTGCTGTTGTAGCGGCGCGACCGTTGCGGGCTATTCGTCGGCCGCCGCGCGGATATCAGGTTTATTGGTTGAGCGTCTCGGGCGGCTTGCGCTTCAGCACCGCAGTATCGGCTTCGTCGATGAACCCTTGAGCGAAATTGATATTCTTGTTCAATTCCTCGAGGTACAGGTTCTGCCCGCCGAAATGCTGCTGCGCGTAGGAGTAGCTGCCGCCCAGGTCGAGATCGAGCCGCTTGGTTGCGCCGCGGAAAAAATTGGGTGTCTTGATGACCAGGTCCTCGCCCGAGGCGAACACCACCTGCTCTGCGCCCTCCGGCGTGCGCTTGGTTGCGAGGCCGCCGGCGACGAACTCCGGATACAGACGGTCGCGGCATTTCTCCAGGTAGCAGCGGTCGGCCATCTGGGCGATGATGTCGGCCGAACCAAGCATGCTGCCGAGCAACCGGTAGATGGGCGAGGGGACCTTGATCTTTCCTACCGGCGTCTCGTATCCGGTGAAGTGGATCAACTCGGCGGCGATATCGGCCATTTCAGCCATGCCGATTTTCGGCAGATAGTTCTTGAGAAAATGCGACCCGCGCGAGACGTGGGTAAGGGTGTACTCGGCGCCGTTCTTGTGCCTGTGGTCTTGGATTCTGCGCACGTAGCCCATATCGTGGAACAGGGCGGTGATCACGCCCAGGCGGAACAGGGAATCGCCGAACGGCTGGGTGCCGATGCGGGCGCGCTCGTAGCCGTCGATCAGGCGCGCCATGGCGAGCGTAACGTCCAGAACATGCTGTACGTCGTGATAGGCGGTGTCGCAGGGGTGATAACCGGGAAATTCGCCCTGATAGAGCCGCGTCAGGTCGCGGAAGGCATGGTCGATCTGCCCCGTGGGCGCCGACGGGTACAGATCGAGATAGATGCGCTGTATCTCGTCGTTGACGACCTGCGGATCGGTGGTATTGATCCGCGAGCTGACGTCGTAATCGTTGCCGCGATAATTCATTGTCGCCTCCGCGCGCCCTTAAGCGCCTATCATACCGGGTCGAGGATGGGACTGGCTTTGGTTCTCAATACGGGCGACCATCATTATCCCGCATTACGCAAACGCATGACGATTTTCCGCCGCTTGTCACAATTTTTGACAATTTCCGCAACCAGGCGGAATGGCGAGTCATATCAGATGGATAGCATCAGGACCGGTTCAAGTCCTGAGGGAGAACGGGCTGAAGTCGGTGTCACGGTCGTAGTAGTCCTCGTGCTCCGCGCGCTTGAGCGCGTTGACCACCTTGTAGGTGATCGGCGTGAATACCACTTCGACGCCGACCTTGATCACGAACTGTGACAGCATCACCAGGGGCAGCTTGTCGTCGGGGATGATGCCGCTGCCGTAGAAAGCGAGCGGATAGAACAGCGCCGAGTCCACCGCCTCGCCGAAAATGGTCGAGCCTATGGTGCGGGTCCACAGCCATTTGCCCGCGGTGAGGATTTTCATCTTCGCCAGCACGTAGGAGTTGACGAATTCGCCGCAAAAGTAGGCGCACATCGAGGCAAGGACGATGCGCCAGGTCGAGCCGAAGGCGATCTCGTAGGCCGGCTGGTTGTTCCAGAACGGCGCCGGCGGCAGCGCCACCACCACCGCCGCCATGAACGAGGCGAAGCCGAGGCCGGCGAATCCGGCCCAGATCACCTTGCGCGCGCGCGCGTAGCCATAGACTTCGGTGAGGATGTCGCCGAACACATACGATATCGGGAAGAACAGCACGCCGGCGCCAAAGGTAACCACGCCCAGGAGCGGCAGATCGATCTGCGCGATCTTTGCCGGACCGATCAGATTGGAGCAGATCAGGACCGTGACGAAGGCGGCCATGACGAGCTCGTAGTAGCGGAACTGTCGCGTCGGGTGGATGGATTGGTTCATCGGCAGTCTCGGTAAGTGGTGCGCTATTAGACCCTGTTCGGCGCGCGTCGGTCAATCGTTGGAGTTTCGCGAGTTGGAGTTTCGCGTGCAATTCGCATATTGCAACAACCGTGCTGGTCCGGCACAATGCGTCTTACCATCGTTGAACGATCAGGAGCGCTCCCATGGATACGTCGAAAGTTTCCAGCAAGTGGCAGGTCGTGATCCCGCGCCAGGTACGCGAGGCCGAGCAGATTCGCGTCGGCAGCGAGGTGGCGTTCGAGCGCACGGCGGAAGGGATACTGCTGCGCCCCGTCGGGGCCGGAAAGCGCGTTGCGCCGGAGGAGGTGTACGGCATCCTCAAGACACGGCGCCGGGCGGCGACGGAAGCCGACATCGCGCGTGCGGTGCGCTCGGCAGCCGCACGCAAGGAGCACAAGCGCAGGACCTCGCGATGATCGGCATCGACACCAGCATCGTGCTGCGCTATCTCCTGAAGGACGATCCGGCGCTGTCCCCGCGGGCACTGGAAATCATCGCGGCAAACGACTGCTTCGTGACCCGCGCCGCATTGACCGAAGTGGTCTACACGCTGGAGAGCTACTACCGTAGCTCGCGCGCCGACATCGGCCGTGCGCTCGACGCCTTGCTCAGCTTGCAGCGTATCTCGATTGAGGACCGCGCCGTGACCGAGCGCGCGGTGTCCTGGTACAAGGGAGGAATGGATTTCGGCGATGCGATGATTGCCGCTTCGTCACATGGGTCAGCACGCGTCGAGACCTTCGATCGTGATTTTGCCCGCCTCGCGCGCAAGCTCCGGACCGCACCTCCGGTCGAGTTCGCGCTCAAGTAGCCGGTTGCGGTACGCCAAGCCCGGAGTAATCGGCGGAGGCTCGCAAAACTCGGAGCGTTGTCCCAGTGGGCCGTCGGCAAATTTGCCGGCCAGCCGGTATTGCAGGACACTGTCTCCGTTGCCGGCGGCGCATGGCAATCGCAGATCCAGCGTTCAAAACGGGCAAGGCAACATGAGCAGACTTGACGACCTCTATCGACTACATCGCCTGCTGGATGGTCGCCGAACCGCCATCAGCCGCCAGACGCTGCTGGACGAATTGGAATTTTCCCGCTCCAAACTGACCCGCGTCATCGCCGACTTGCGCGACAAACTCGGCGCTCCCCTCGTCTTTGACCAGGAACACAGCGGGTACCGATTTAACACGACAGATGGTCGCTTCGAGCTGCCCGGCCTGTGGTTCACTGGCGAAGAACTGCATGCCCTCGTCAGCCTAAATCACTTGCTGCAAACGCTCCAACCCGGTCTGCTGGATCATTTACTCGCGCCTATCCGCGCCCGCTTGGAACGCATCCTCCAAACCGAACATCTTGGCGGTGGTGAAGCGAAAAAGCGCATCCGCATCCTGGCCATGGCGGGACGCGCAGCAAACCTCCACCACTTCCAGACCGCGGCCGGCGCCGTGCTGCAGCGCCAGCGGCTTACCATCCAGTATTACAACCGCGAGCGCGATCAAACCGGCATGCGGGAAATCTCGCCCCAGCGGCTCACCCACTACCGCGACAACTGGTACCTCGACGCCTGGTGCCACCAGAAAAAAGCGCTGCGCAGTTTCGCCGTGGAGTGCATCCGTCACGCGACCGTGTTGACGAAAATCGCCAAGAACGTGCCGGACGCCACTCTCAACCGCGAACTCGCCAGCGCCTACGGCATCTTCGCGGGCATTCCCGTCGCTACCGCCGTCCTGCGCTTTAGCGCGTATCGCGCCCGCTGGGTCGCCGACGAAATCTGGCACCCGGAGCAGCAATCGCGCTGGCTCGACGACGGCCGCTATGAACTCAGCCTCCCTTACTCGCGCGACACCGAGCTCGTCATGGACATCTTGAAGCATGGTGCGGAGGTGGAAGTGATCGCACCCGTTGAACTCAGAGAAGCCGTAAGAATCCAGCTCGACCGGGTCCGAATCCAGTATGGATAGGCGCATCGGGTAGGCTTGGGTCTTGAGCCTGGGCCAGCGCCCGAGTTGTTTCCGATGCCGAACGGGACTAAAATGACCATGTCATATAGTCACCAAGGAATCGCCATGAACATCAACGCCGCCCAGTTCAAAGCCAAATGCTTGAAACTCATCGACGAAGTCGCTGCCACCCGCAATCCCCTCATCATCACCAAGCGCGGCAAACCGCTCGCCAAACTGGTGCCGATCGAGGACCAAAAGCTGCCCCCTCTGTTCGGCTACATGAAAGGCACGGGACAGATTCTTGGAGACATCGTGAATGTGCCCCATGACGCCTGGGCCGCCGAAACGGGTGAAGAAGACCACCTCTACACCGCGACACCAGCGAAGAAAAAAGCAGCCAAATGAATGCCGGGCGCCTGATACTCGATACCCACATTTGGTTGTGGCTCGCATTTGGCACGCCCGAAAAACTTAAACCTGATGCACGCAAGGTTGTTGAACGAGCCAGCGTATCCAGCCCTTTGCTGGTCTCGATCATCTCCGTTTGGGAAGTCGCCCTGCTGGAATTCAAGAAACGATTGCGCCTGCCCATGTCAGTGAACGAGTGGGTAGAACGCGCCCTGGATCGCCCGGACATTCGTCTGATCGGCCTGGAGCACGCAAGAACGGTCATCGACAGTTGCCGCTTGCCCGGCGATTTCCATTCCGACCCGGCCGATCGCCTGCTGGTGGCGACCGCCCGTCGCGAGAATGCGGTGCTCGTCACCCAGGACAGGAAAATTCTTGACTACGGTGCTGCCGGGCACGTCAGGGTATTGGCCGCGTGATCGGTAGGGGAAGAACGCGCTTTGGGAGCCGAAAGAAGCCATAAAAAAATAGCACAACTTTCGACAATGCCGCTCGAAGTCACCCGCTATTTCATCTTTGCCAGCTTCTCCAGCGCTTCGCCCGTGACCCGCACCAGTTTCCACTCGTGCATGATGGTGGCGCCCAGCGTTTCGTAGAAGAATATCGCCGGTTCGTTCCAGTCGAGCACCGACCACTCGAGCCGCCCGCAATTGCGCTCGGCCGCGATGCGTGCGACGTGCAGCAGCATGGCGCGGCCGAAACCGCGGCGACGGTGCTCGGGACGCACGTACAAGTCCTCCAGGTACAGGCCCTTCCTGCCGAGGAAGGTGGAGAAGTTGTGGAAGTACACCGCAAAGGCGACAGCCTCCGCCCCGCTGTAGCCGAGCAGCACTTCGGTGTGGCTTTTCGGTGCGAACAGTTCTTCGGCGATCACTTCCTCGGTGGCCACGACGAGGTGGCTGAGCTTCTCGTATGCGGCCAGATCATTGACGAAAGACAGCACCAGCGGCACATCCGCGCGCGTGGCCCGGCGTAGCGTCAGCGTTGGCGTGCTCATTTGGTTTGATAAGCCGATTTCACCGCCTGCGCGAGCTCCAGCACGGCGGCGGCGTACAGGCTGGAGCGATTGTAGCGCGTGAGCACGTAGAAATTGGCGAGGCCCACCAGGTATGCGCTCGCCTCCCCCGGCGTTTCCAGTTCGATCAAGGCGCACGGCGCATCCGCCCGGGTCTCGCCGCCGGCGCTGACGCCGCTGACGTTCACTCCGAACTGCGCCAGGTCGCCGAAGCGGTAAGTCGGCTTGATACCGGCGTCGACCAGCTTGCGGTAATTTCCTCCCTGCACCTGCGCGGCGAAGGCCACCGGCTGGCCCGTCTCCCAGCCATGCGCTTGCAGAAAATTGGCGACGCTGCCGATGGCGTCGGCGAAGCTGCCGGAGAGGTCCTGCTTGCCGTCGCCGTCCAGATCCACGGCGTAGCGGCGGTAGCTGCCGGGCATGAACTGGGGAATGCCGATGGCGCCGGCATACGAACCCTTCAGCGCGAGCGTATCGATGCCGGCGTCGCGCGCGTACAGCAGGTAGTGCTCCAGCTCGCCGCGGAAGAATTCGGCGCGCGGCGGGTAGTCGAAGGCGAGGGTGGTCAGGGCGTCGATGACGCGGTAGCTGCCGGTGTTGCGGCCGTACACGGTTTCCACGCCGATGATGGCGACGATGATTTCTTCTGGCACGCCATAGAGCTCGGCGGCGCGGGCGAGCGCCTCGCGCTGCCGCTCGCGGAATTCGACGCCGGCCTGGATGCGTTGCGGCGTAAGAAACAGCGCGCGATAGGCCTGCCAGGACCTGGCGCGCGGATCGGTGGGCGGGGTAATTGAATTGATGATCGCCGGCTGGAAGCGCGCTTTGGAAAACAATGTGCGCAGTTCTTTCCTGACGAAACCGTGCTTCGCCACCATCTCGGCGATGAACCGGCGCACGTCTTCGCGCTCGGCGTACTGCGCGGCGGCGGTGGCGGTGACGGTGATGGAGGACGACAGCACGAAGGCGAGCAGCACGGTTAACAGGCGTGCGGGCCGGCTCAAACGCTGAACTCCCGCACCAGCGCGCGCAACTCGGCCAGCATGCGCGGCTCTACCCGTTCGCCGTAGCGTAGCGCAATGTAGCGCTCGCCGATGGCGCGTATGAGATCCGCCTTGAGCGGATAGCGCTCGGCCGCGCGCGCGACGAAATCGGCCGGACCTTCATGCGCGGAGCGCGGACTGCCCTTCTTCCCGAGCTTCGCGCAGAAGCGGAGCCACAGGCGCTGCACCGGATCGAGGGTGCGTATGCGCCGCAACAGCCACGCGGTGAGCAGCGCGAGCAGCCCGCCCACGGCCCAGAACAGCGTCAGCGCCATGTTCTCCCAGCTCGGCTCGTTCATGCCGAAGCTGGTGAGGAATTCGCGCTGGCGTTCCGGGTTGTAGCCCAGCACCAACTGGTTCCATTTGTTGGCGAGCGCATCCCAGTTGTAGCGCAGCTCGCGCAGCCAGATCAGGGTGGTGCGCGCCATGAGCGGCAGCGGGTCGGTCGCGGGCACCGCGGCGGCAACGCCGGATTCAAGCCGCACCGGCGAGGCGGCGGCGGTAGGATCGAAGCGCACCCAGCCGCGGCCCTTGAGCCAGACTTCGGCCCAGGCGTGGGCATCGGACTGGCGCACTATCATGTACCCGTCCACCGGATTGATGTCGCCGCCTTGATAACCGGTCACGACCCGGGCCGGCACGCCGGCTGCGCGCAGCAGGAACACGAAGCTCGAAGCGTAGTGCTCGCAAAAACCGCGCTTGCTGTCGAACAGGAACTCGTCCACCGAATCGCGCCCCAGCAGGGGCGGCTCCAGCGTGTAGACAAAACCGTGCTCGCCGAAATAGCTCAGGGCCCGCTGGGCGATGGCCGCGTCGGTGTTCGCGCTCTGCGCCCATTCCTGCGCCAGCCGGCGTGCCCTGGGATTGAATCCCTGCGGCAGTTGCAGCCCCGGCCTGAGCTCGTCGGCATCGTCGGTGCCGCGCGTGGTGAAACTGGTATAGGACCTCATGTCGTAGCGCACGCGGTTGCGTACCGGCGTGCGCGAAATCAGCATGTGGTCGGTGGTGACGCTCGCGTTGGGCGGTATTTTCGCCGCCAGCTCGAGCGCAAACAGCCAATTGTGATTGTGCGGCTCCAGAGTAAGCTCGTAATCGTAGGGATTGCCGCTGGCCTCGAACCTGAGCTGCCCGAAGGGGCGGAAATCGCCCGGGCGCCAGGTGCGGCCATCGAAGTGCCAGAACACCGGCCCGCGCCAGTACAGTTGCGGCCTGGGCGGAGCATCCTTTTGGAATTTGACGCGAAAGGCGATGGCGTCGGACTGCGACAGCCGGCTGATCAAGCCGGGCGACATCGAATCCGACAGCCCGGTGACGCCGCTGTAGGCATCCTGCGGCAGCCCCCATAGCGGGCCCTGAACCCGCGGGAACAGGAAAAACAGGATCAGCATCACCGGCACCGCCTGCGCCAGCAACACGCCTGCGGTCTTGAGGTTGGCGCGCAATGCGCGCGCGGGCGCGGCGAAGTGCACCAGGCTGGCGGTGTTGACCAGCGCCGCGGCGAGCATCAATCCCGCCGTGGGCAGCGTCTGCGAATAGAAAAAATTCGTGAGCGCGAGAAAGTAGGCGAGCAGGATGAGCACAATGGCATCGCGCTGATGGTGCAGCTCGAGCAGCTTGAGCGACAGGAACAGCACCAGCAGCGCCACGCCGGAATCGCGTCCGAAAATGGTGCGGTAGGTGAAATAAACGCCGAACAGGCCGCCGGCGACGAACAGGGTCAGCAGCCATTTCTGCGGCAGCACGCGCTCGCCCAAGCCCAGATAAACGCGCCAGGCGAGGAGTATCAGCGCGATCAGATTGAGCCACCAGGGCAGGCGCTGCGCATGCGGCGCGGCCACCAGCGCGAGACCGGCGAGCAGCCAGAACAGATGGCGCAACTGGATCGTTGCATTAGCGGACTGTTGAAAAATTCGCTTCATCAGCGATCTATCGCATGCGACGAGGGGTCTTGCGCGCCGCGCGCGCCAACCGCGTTTTCCGTACGGATAAAAAACATCCGTACAGAAAACGCGGTTATGCAATTACTCCGCAACAATTGCCGCATCCGCGCGAATGTTGTCGTCATTTTGGTTGCAGCCACAAACATGGCGTGGAGTTTTATACAAGCTCGTCTATTGCGCGCGGATGTGCTTTTCATCCGTGCGCAAGCGACGATCCGCGCGGACGGTTTTTCGTCCGCGCAGGTTTTGCCAAAACCTGCGCGCTGCGCGCGCCAACCTTGTTTTTGGTACGGATGAAAAGCGCATCCGTACCAAAAACAAGGTTATGCAATTACTCCGCAACAATTGCCGCATCCGCGTAAAATCGCAACTCTGCAACAACGGGTGAGCGCGATTTAAGTCTCCACGTACAAACGGGATGCGCCCCTTTTTTCGGTACGCTACTGGAGGCCATACAGAGCGAGCGCCCGCAAGCAGTTGAGGCGGTACGACGCGCCTGCGTCCGGCGCCAGTTCCAGAGCGGGCAGGCGCAGGCCGTAACGCAATCCGTCCCGGTCGGCCGAGAGCACCCAGCGCGTCAGGCGCGACAGTTTCGCCTCGAGGTCCAGATTGGCGGGGAGTTCGTTCCAATCTAGCCACAATTCGGCGGCGGCGCGGCCGCTGAATACCTTGGTCTGCAGCCCCTGCCCCCTGGCGGCGGCTTTCCAATGTATGTGCCGCGGCGAATCGCTCGTCTGATAGGGCCGCAAGCCGGCGAAATCGTCGCTGCCCCCGCCGCTGACGCGCTTCTCGCCGCGGCCTCCGGATGGCTCGGGCAGGGGCAGGAGGCCGTCGTCGGGCTTGGGATAGACGAGGCAGCGCATGTCGGGCTGGAGGTAACTCCAGGCGCGCAACAGGCCGAGGGGAAAGCGCGTGTCCATGGTGATGCGTCCCGGCGCGAGCCAGCCGCGCTTTTGCGCCGCGACCGGAATGCTCACCGTGGTGCCGCGCCCGGAGGCAACGTTGCACTGCGTCGCCTTGCCCTGATGCCACAGCGAGAGGGAGCAGCGCTCGTAGCCGGAGCGATTTTCGACGAACAGTTCGAACCATGCGATCTCGCCCGCGAACACCGGTTCGGCGCGGCCGGGGGTGATATGCAAATGCACCAGGTTGCGGAAAGTATGCAGGATCGCCACCAAGCCCATGCTCGCGAGCAGGAAGGTGAGGATGTAACCGAGGGAAAGGTTGTAGTTGATGGAGCCGATCAGCATCACGGTGAGCGCCAGGGCGTAGGTGAGGCCGGGGCGCGTCGGCAGGATGTAGACGCGCTTTTGCAGCAGAAAGATGGTGCCCGGCTCAGGCAGCCGCGGACCGAAGAACGTGTTGTAGAGCTGGGAGCGGCTCAGGATTTTTTCGAACATCGCGCCGGCGTGCGGTTGACCCGTTTCAGGGAATCGGCACGGCCTCGATCAGGGCCGCAGTGACCTCGGAGGAGCGCTTGCGCGCGCCTTCGTGCGCCGGCGCGAGGCGGTGACCGGCCACGCCGGGCAGGATTGCCTGCACGTCCTCGGGCAGCACTTTGTCGCGGCCTTCGAGCATGGCCCAGGCCTTAGCCGCGTGCAATATGCCCAGCGCGGCGCGCGGCGACAGGCCATTGGTGAATTCGGGCGCGCGCCGCGTGTGCTCGACGATGGCCTGAATATAGTCGAGCAAGGCCGGCGCCGCGTGCACCTGACTGGCGCCCGCTTGCAGTCCGGTCAGTTCGCCCGGCGCGAGACAGGGCTCGAGCGTGGCCACCAGGTTGCGCCGCTCGACGCCCTGCAGCAGGGCGCGCTCGGCTTCGCGATCGGGATAGCCGAGTTCGATGCGCATCAGAAAGCGGTCGAGCTGCGATTCCGGCAGCGGAAAGGTGCCGACCTGGTGCGAGGGGTTTTGCGTGGCGATGACGAAAAACGGCTCGGGCAGCGGCCGCGTCTCGCTCTCCGCGGTGACCTGGTGCTCCTCCATGGCCTCGAGCAGCGCGCTCTGCGTCTTGGGCGTGGCGCGGTTGACTTCGTCGGCCAGGATCAACTGCGAGAAAATCGGCCCGGGATGAAACTTGAACACGCCGCTGTCGCGCTCGAATACCGACACGCCGATGATGTCCGCGGGCAGGAGGTCGCTGGTGAACGAGATGCGCTGGAAGGCTAGGCCCAGCAGTTTGGCCAGCGTGTGCGCGAGCGTGGTCTTGCCCACCCCGGGCAGGTCCTCGATCAAGAGGAGGCCGCGCGCCAGCAGGCAGGCCACGGCGAGGCGAATTTGCCGCTCCTTGCCGAGGATGATCTTGCCTGCATGGGCGATGACGCGATGGATGGAGGTGTCGCGTACGGCGAATTTTGTTTCAGCGTGTAACAGCAATCGGGTTCTCCGCGGGGTTTTGCATAGTGTGCGCAATATTGCCGGGTGCTCGCGCGTCAGTTGTGGCGGCGCGTCCCCACCCGGGGATACGGCGGTTTTTCACAGCGTATTCGTCATCTTACGTGGATTTCGGCTAATATTCATTAAAACCCCCGCCGGCAAGACGGTACATGGCCACCGCTTTTATCACCCACTCGCACTGCCGCAAGCACCACATGGGCGCCTACCACCCGGAGTGTCCGCAGCGGCTGGCTGCGATCGAGGATCAGTTGATTGCCTCCGGCATCGGCCAGCACCTGGCGCATCATCAGGCGCCGCAGGCCGAAGTGAGCAGTCTCGCGCGGGTGCATTCGATGGAATACATCAGCCATATCCGCGGCAGCGCGCCGGCGAGCGGCACCGTCCATCTGGATCCGGACACCGCCATGAATCCGCATACCTGGAAGGCCGCGTTGCACGCGGCCGGCGCGGCGCTGCTCGCCACCGACCTGGTGCTGGCCAGGCAGGCCGACAATGCCTTTTGCAGCGTGCGCCCGCCGGGGCATCATGCGACGCGCAACCGGGCCATGGGTTTTTGCCTGTTCAACAATGTCGCCATCGCCGCCAGGCATGCGCTCGAGCAGCATGGGCTCGAGCGCGTCGCCATCGTCGATTTCGACGTGCATCACGGCAACGGCACCGAAGACATCTTCCGCGACGATGCGCGCGCGCTGATGGTGAGCACGTTTCAGCATCCGTTCTATCCCTACAGCGGCACCGAGGATCCGGCGCCGAACATGGTCAACGTGCCGCTGCCGGCCGGCGCCGATAGCCAGCCGTTCCGCGAGGCCGTGACGGGGCAGTGGCTGCCGGCGCTGGAAGCGTTTCGGCCGCAAATGGTGTTTTTCTCCGCCGGTTTCGACGCCCACGTCGAGGACGACATGGCCATGCTGCGGCTGGTGGACGCGGACTATGCCTGGGTCACGCGGGAGATCAAGGCGGTTGCGGACAAGTATGCCGAAGGGCGCATGGTTTCGGTGTTGGAGGGAGGTTACAATCTGTCGGCGCTGGCGCGCAGCGTGGTCGCCCACATCAAGGTGCTGGGCGGGCTGTAGCAGGCCCGCCCGCGAGAAGCTCCAGAGTGGTTGCGAAACGCAGTCATCTCCCGACTCGCTGAAAAGCTCGCCGCTCTGAAAAGCCTTTTCCCCGACGCCGAGCTCAAGGCCGTCGGCTGCCCACCGCGCTGAGCACGGGGGTCAGCAGCCCCTCCGTGGAAGGGTGCTTGGCGACGGTGCGGGCCCAGCGCGCCAGCCACCAGCCGTATTGCGGCGGCCACTTTTCATAGCCCGGATCCACCCCCAGGGTGAGGGCGGCGTGTAGCGGCCAATATGGGTCGTACAGCGCGACCCGGGCGATGGCGATGAGATCGGCCTCGCCTTTTTGCAAAATCTCCTCCGCCTGCCGGGCCTCGGTGATCAGGCCCACCGCCACGGTCATCGCCCCGGTGCGGGCCTTGATGCCGCTGGACAGAAACACCTGAAACCCCGGCTCCCGCGGCAGGGCCTGGGAGCGGTCCAGCCCGGCGGCGCCGCCGGACGAGCAGGCCAGCATGTCGATGCCCAGGGCTTGCAGCCGGCGAGTCAGTTGCGCCGAATCCTCCAGGGTCCAGCCTTGGGTGATGCCGTCGATCACCGAGGCGCGAAACAGCACCGGCCGGTCTTCGGGCCACGCCCGCCGCACCCGCTGGGCCACTTCCAGGGCAAAGCGCATGCGGCCCTGCAGGTCGCCGCCGTAGCGGTCCTGGCGGAAATTGGTGAGGGGGGAGAGGAACTCGTGGATCAGATAGCCGTGGGCGGCGTGAATCTCGATCGCCTCGAATCCCGCCGCCCGCGCCCGCCGTGCCGCCGCTTCCCAGGCATCCAGCACGATTTCGATTTCCTCAGGGGACAAAGCATGGGGCAGCGGGTGCCCCGGAGCGTAGGGAATCGCCGACGGCGCCACGCATGGCCAGGGCGCTTCGCCGCGGGCCGCGTCCGCCTCGGTCAGCGATTCATAGCCGTCCCAGGGACTTTGGGACGAACCCTTGTGCCCCGAGTGGGCCAGTTGGATGGCGGGAACGCTGCCCAGCTCCCGCAGCATATCGGCCACCTGGCGCAAGGGCGCGATCTGGCTGTCGTCCCACAATCCCAGGTCGCCGTGGCCGATGCGGCCCCGCTGCTCCACCGCGGTGGCCTCCACCATCACCATCCCGGCGCCGCCGATGGCGTATTGTCCGTAGTGGCTAAGATGAAACGCCGTGGCCTTGCCCTCCCGCCCGGCGAACATGCCCATGGGGGAAATCATGATACGGTTCTTGAGGGTAAGGTTTCGCAGACGAAACGGCTGAAACAGCAAAGGCGTCGAAACGCTTAGGCTCATGGGCATTCCCTAAAAATGTCGCGTGAAAAGGATTTCCCCGCGGGTTGGTTCGTCCCTGCCGGGGAAGGTTGCAAAAAAATAACCTATGCCGAGGATAGATCATAGACTACCGGAACGACTCCCCGTTTTCATCCCGACTCGTTCGCAATAATGGCAAGCGAAAAGCATTACAATTGCGCCGTTATCGTTGATTATTCGCGAGGACAGAATTATGGGACTGACCTATGCAGACATTGAGGTGGAGAACCTGTTCACCCGCCGAGTATTCAAGACCAAATCACTGGTTGATTCCGGTGCTGGCTTCTTTGCCATTCCGGAGCATATCGCTGTTCAGCTTGGCTTTGACTTGACCGAGGTGAGCACGCGGGAAGTGGTATTTGCGGATGGCAGCCGAAAAGTGGTTCCAATGGTTGGCCCATTGCGTGTTCGTTTTGCTGATCGTTATTGCGACTTGTCCTCGCTGGTAATGGGTGATGAGCCGTTGTTTGGCGCAGTGCCAATGGAAATGATGGACTTGGTATTGCATCCTGCCTCGCAAACGCTCATCGTTAATCCGGCCAGTCCTTATGTGCCGGTGGCGTTGGCAAAGTGATCACCGGTGCACGAGCAGCATGGGCTCGAGCGCTTCGCCCCCGCGCTCCGCCGTGGTGACGCCGTTGAGATACCAGGGCTCGCAGGCGCCGTGGTAGGAACTGGTGCCGAGCTTGCCGAAAGCCTTGTCCGGGTCGCGATGCACCGAGGTGTCGAAGTGCCAGGAATTGAGCGCGCGGTAGCGCACGCATAGCTCCTCCCCGCGCTTGCGCCCCCATTTCTCGCAGCCGGTCACCGTGGTGACCACCACGCTCGACGCCAGATCCTGCACGAAATGCACCGCGCTGCGGGTCTTGTAGTAGCGCAGGCTCTTTGCGCCGGTCTGCTTGCTTGACACGGCGCGCGCCCGGCCCGAGCCCGGGTCGATTGCCTCGATCACCAGCAGCATGTCGAACTGCTCGTCCCCGGCGAGGCGCCGCATCAGGCTGCGCGGCACGCCGGTGTTGTGAAATTCGCAAATCAGGTCACGGGCTTCGATCAGTTCGTCCAGGGCGTCATGGGCAAGCAAGGACCCGGAGGCGGCGAGCGCCGTCAGGAAAACGGTTCCGGTGAGGCCTGTTCTCATGCGCATGCGGGCACGGCAACTTGATGGCTTCAGTATAGTAGCTATTGCCGCTCACGGCAGGCGGGCGTACAGGGGAGGCTAGTAGGGCTGCGCCAGCCGGCGCAGCGATTGCGCGTCGGTGATGCGGATCTGCTCGCGGCCGAGTTCGACCCAGCCGCGGTCCTGGAAATTGCTGAGCAGCCGGCTCACCATTTCGCGCACGCTGCCCAGTTCGTCGGCAAGGCCCTGGTGGGTGGTGCGCACCAATTCGCCCTTGCCCAGCAGCAGCGCGGCGAGACGCTGATCCAGCTTGTGGAACGTGACCGCCTCGACCAGGGCCATCAGGTCGGCCAGGCGCTCCGAGAACAGTCCGAACACGTAGTCGCGGAAGGATTTGTGCTCGGCCAGCAACCGGTGGAACAGTGCCGGCGGCAGGGCCAGCAGCGTCACTGCGGTCTGCGCGACCCCGGTGGCCGAGTAAGCGCTGCCGCCGAGCAGGCAACTGCTGGAGAGCAGGCAGCTTTCTCCGGGCGTTACGCGGTAGAGCTGGACTTCGCGGCCATTGGGTGCGGACTTGACCACGCGCACGCTGCCTTCGAGCAACATGGGGAAACCGGTGCAGGGACTGGCCGCCTCGAACAGGATGGCGCCCGCCGGCGCCTGTTTCGGCGCGGCGCTGCGCACGATTTCGTCCACCGCGGCATCGGGCAACTGCGCGAACACCGGGAACAACTGCAGCAGTCTGGATTTCAATTCCGGGGTCTTCATGTTCGCGCGCCTGCGATCAGTTGCGCCGCCATTTGCGCGAGGGTTGCGGCATCCAGCTTCGCCGGCCTGAGCACCTGCGCGTGCGCCAGGTGCTCGAAATTTTTCAGCGTGGCGCGGCGGTAGGCGGGGTCGTAGTGATTCTCGAGCAGGTCGGCGACGAGCTCGTCCCATTGTCGTTGCTCCACCTGGCTCATCCAGCGCGCGAGGGTGTCCTTACTGTGCAGGCCTGCGAGGCAAGCCAGTTTCGCCATCAGGTCCCGCGGGTCGCCGAGGAAATGGCCGTATTCCTGCATGAGAAAGCCGACGCGTTCGGCCAGCGGCGCCTCGATCAGCACGCAAGGGCTCGCGCGCATGCGCGCAAGCAGCGCATCGGGCACCTGCAACTGGCCGATTTTCTTGCTTTCCGCTTCCACATAGATGACTTGATCCGGATCGAACTTGCGCAAGGCGTCCCATACCAGGCTGTCGAACATTTTCTGCGCCGGTTGCGTCTGCTCGGGCAGGTTGCCGAGCACCGAGCCGCGGTGGCTCGCGAGCCCCTCCAGGTCGAGCACCTGCGCGCCGGCGAAGGCCAGCGCCTGCAGCAGGCGGCTCTTGGCGCTGCCGGTGGCGCCGCAGACCACGCGGTAGCGGAACTTCCGCGGCAGTTCGGCCAATCGCGCCAGGATCTCGCGGCGGTAGGCGCGATAGCCGCCGTCGAGTTGCGCCGCGTGCCAGCCGATGTCGCAGAGGATATGGGCCATGGCGCCGCTTCTCTTGCCGCCGCGCCAGCAGTACACCAGCGGACGCCAGTCGCGGCCGTGCGCGGCGAATTTTTCCTCGATGTGGCGGGCGATGTTTTTCGCCACCAGCGCCGCGCCGCGCTTGTTCGCGTCGAACGGCGAGACCTGCTTGTACATGGTTCCGATCGCGGCGCGCTCGGCGTCGTCGAGCACCGGGCAGTTGATCGCGCCGGGGACGTGGTCCTCGGCGAATTCGGACGGCGAGCGCACGTCGACGACCTCGTCAAACTCGGCGAGCTGTGCTACGGTTACGACGTTGGGAAATTTCACGGATGTTCCGCATAAGCCGCGTCGAATCGCGCTGCGGCTGCTTGAGAATCAGCCGCAAGTTTACACGCAATCACCGCATTCCAACGGAGTCCCGTCGCCATGAACGCACCCGCCGATGCCCCATTTCGCCTCACCCAGTTCTCCCATGGCGGCGGCTGCGGCTGCAAGATCGCGCCCGGGATACTCGCCGAGTTGCTCGCGGCCACGCCGATGCGCAATCTATCCAAGGATCTGCTGGTGGGCACGGGGGCTAGCGACGACGCCGCGGTATACCGGTTAAACGCTACCCAGGCACTGGTTGCGACCACCGATTTTTTCACCCCCATCGTCGATGACCCTTTCGATTTCGGGCGCATCGCCGCGACCAACGCGCTGTCGGACATCTACGCCATGGGCGGCTACCCGATCATGGCGCTCGCCATCGTCGGCATGCCGCTAGCCAAGCTGCCGCTGGGGGTGATCCGGAAAATTCTCGCCGGCGGCGAGTCGGTGTGCGCCGAGGCCGGCATACCCATTGCGGGCGGGCATTCGATCGACTTGCTGGAGCCGATTTACGGCCTGGTCGGCCTGGGGCTGGTGCATCCGGACCGGGTCAAGCGCAACGACCGCGCACGGGAGGGCGACGTGCTGATCCTGGGCAAGCCCCTGGGCGTGGGCATCCTGTCGGCAGCGCTGAAAAACGGCACGCTCTCGGCTGCGGGCTACGAGCAGATGATCGCCGTCACAACCAAGCTCAATACGCCGGGCACCGCCTTGGGGGCGCTGCCGGGGGTGCACGCGATGACCGACGTCACCGGCTTCGGCCTGGCGGGGCACCTGCTGGAAATCTGCCGCGGCTCCAGGCTTGGTGCGAAATTGCGTTTTGGTGATCTGCCCGTTATCGACGAAGCGCGGCAATGGGCGCAGCAGGGCACGGTAACCGGCGCGACGGACCGCAACTGGAACAGCTACGGCAACGAGATTCGCTTGCCCGCCGGCGCGCCGGATTGGCAGCGCGCGCTCATCACCGATCCGCAGACCAGCGGCGGGCTGCTCGTCGCTTGCTCAACCGATACCGAGGCCGAGGTGCTGGCCGAATTCAGGAAGCAGGGTTTCGACGCGGCGCGCCGCATCGGGCGGATGGTGGCCGGGCAGGGCGTCAGCGTGGAGTGAGACTTTGGCCCCGGAGAGTGACCAGAGCACTCTTTCGAGTACCACATGCAAATCGTTGTACTTGCAGTCTTCAATGCATTGATTTAGAACCTGCGGCCCTTCAGCGGACTGCAGGAAGGTTTGATCAAACTCGCCTAAGCACGCATATGTTGCCGAGCTCGATACCAGAGGACGATACGAATAGCATGACGCAAGACTCGATAATTGATCACATGCCCGGTGTTTCGAACGGGAAATCTGCGCTCGCCGCGGCGCAGGGCAGGTGTGCCGATGCTCGGTTGCAACTGAATCAGAGAAAGAGCGCGCTCGACCCGCTCGCGCATGAGCAGCGCGGTGAGCGGGTCGTCTTCAGCAACGCGAGCGAGGGTCGCGTTATATGCCTGGGCCGCGCGGCGAGTCCATTCAAGCGGCTTGCTTGCGGCGCCGTGCATGCGCGGACTCGATCAGCATGCTCGCCGCGCGCCGTACGTCGTCGTTCGAAATCGTCCCATGGCGCGCCGCGTCGGAGTCGGCCGCCAGGGATTCACGCACTTCCCATTCGCAAAAATCGAAGCCGTCGCGCAATACGAAGCGCAGCGTTTGTTCCGGCGTGCGTCCGGCTTCCCGGGCGAGTTTCTTCAGGCGGCGGTGTTGGGCGGGGTTGAGAAGCAACGTGGGCATAGCCGGCTCCCGGTGCAATCGGATCGCTTATCTTATCACTTTGACCTATGCGGATGATGAACCTGCTGGAAAAACTATCGGACCAGCGCCCCGGCGCCGACCCGCTCGACTTTGCGCCGGCTCTGTTGCGCATCAAGGAGAAGCCGGTGGCGCCGCTCGCGGGGTGGATGCTGCGGCTCTTGCTCGCGCTGGTTGCGGGGGTGTTCGTCTGGGCGGTGTTCGGGCGTCTGGACATCGTCGCGGTGGCCGACGGCAAGCTCGTGCCGGTAAGCTATCTGAAGATCGTGCAGCCTTCGGAGCAGGGGATAGTCAAGGAGATCCTGGTCCAGGAGGGGCAGGTGGTGCGCGAGGGCCAGGTGCTGATCCGCATGGATGCGGTGATGACGCAGGCCGACGTCAAGGCGATAGAGACCGAGTACCACAACAAGCGTCTCGCATTGAAGCGCATAGACGCGCAGCTCGCGGGTGTGCCGCTCGTCCGCGACAAGGCCGATCCGCCCGGCGCCTACGCGCTGCTCGAAGCCCAATACCGGGCGAACGTGCAAGCCTATGAGAACGCGCTGGCGCAGGAGCGCAGCCTGCTGCAGAAGGCCAAACATGACTTGTCCGCGGCCGAGGAAACGAAAGCGAAACTGGAGCAGGTGCTGCCGCATTACGTCGAGCAGGAGAAGGCGTTCGATAAACTCGCCAAGGATGGCTATGCCGGCCGCTTGATGGCGACGGACAAGGCGCGCGAGCGCATCGAAAAGGAGCAGGATCTGCACACCCAGGAATTCACCATCCGCAGCAATCAGTCCCTGATCGAGCAGTCCGAACGCAAGATTGCGCAGATCAGCGCCGACTACCGCCGGCAATTGCAGACCGAGCGCGTGGACATTGCCGGCCAGTTCGACAAGGCGCGACAGGAACTCACCAAGAACGAGCACCGCTTCGACCTGCTCGAACTGCGCGCCCCTCAGAGCGGGATGGTGAAGGACCTCGCCACCCACACCGTCGGCACGGTGACTTCACCGGGCACGATCCTGATGACGCTGGTGCCGCAAAACGAGGACATGCTGGCCGAGGTCTGGGTATCGAACCAGGACGTGGGCTTCGTGCGCCCCGGGCAGGACGTGAAGATCAAGCTCACCGCGTTCACGTTCCAGAAGTACGGGATGCTCGAAGGCAAGGTGCGGCAGGTGAGCGCCGATGCGACCGACGCGCCGTCGGCGAATACGCGCTCGGACGCGCTCACTGGGCGCGACCGGCCGATGGGGCCGCTCACCTATCGCGCCAGCGTCGCGCTGAAAACGCAGTCATTGACGGCGGACGGCGAGACATACGCGCTTGCGCCGGGGATGCAGGTGGCGGCCGAGATCAACCTCGGTACGCGTACGGTGCTGGAGTATGTGCTGTCGCCGGTGCAAAAAGCTTTCCACGAGGCGGGGCGGGAGCGGTAGCGCGCGCTGACGCGTCGCCTGTGCGACCACCCCACGCACCGCAGACGGTGCCGCAGTCCGGGCTCGCAGCGGCGCAAAAAAAAATTGCGATAAGCGGAGCTGCCTCGAAATCACATGGGGCAATAAGCCGGGTACGCCCGTCCCTATTGGCTCCGGGCTGCAGCGAGCGTTTTCGAGGGGTCGAAACGCCACAAAAAAAAGACGCCGGAAACAGTGAGGTCACCCTGACCCCTTTGGCCGTCCCTAAATTGCTGCATGCTCTTCGTGCTTCGCAGGCCGGCCTTCGAGGTAAAGCGTGTCGGGGTCGAAGTCGATTTCTCTTGGCCATGTGACGGTGCCGTGACTTGCCCGCGCCAGCTTGAAAAACGCAATTTGGCGCAGCGGTTCGAATACCGGATAGCCCAGATAAGGCTTCATGTCGAAATGGCGCATTTCACCGTTGGTAAAGGTGAGCAGCAGCGCGTAATCGTCGTGGGCTGCGACTGCGCTGATCCGTGGGTTCATGGTCTTCTCCTAACGCAGAGGATCTATCTTGACCAGGGTTTCGCCGCGTATTGCGAGCGTCCAGTCGGCCATCAGTTCTTCGCGGTGAATCTCGATCCACGCCTGGATGAGGCGTACTTGCCGTGGCGGCATGGAGCCTTCCAGCAATTCGCTTTCCGCTATCGAAAACACGGCTTCGCTACCCGCATATTCGGCATGTATATGGGGCGAGTGGTGTTGCTTGGTGTCGAGCCAATACATATAAATAAGGATGCCGTAAAACGAACTGATGAGTGGCATAGTTCGTACCTCCCTTGCCGGTGCAGGAGCAAGCATAGCTTTGCGCTCGTTACCTGTCCATTTCCTGGTCAAACAATAAGTGGCCGCGTAAAACCGAGAGGGTCAACTCAGCTCCTTTTCGGTCGGAGGTCCTCCGGCCAGCGCCGCGAAGTATGCAGTACGCGCAGGATTTCGAGGTCCTTTCCGAGCACGCGATAGGGAATGACGTAGGGCAGTTCGCCGATGACCAGTTCGCGCGTTCCCACCACGCGCCCGGGGCGGCCAATTGCCGGGTGTGCAGGCAGCAGGTTTTCGACCTGATCGATCAGCTCCAGGATAACGCGGGCCGCCGCCGCGGGATTGTCCTGGCCGATGTAGGCCGCGATCTCGTCGAGGTCGCGCTCAGCGAGTCTTGTCCAACGCAGCCGCAAGTTTCTTTTCCCATTTGGACTTCAGCCGTGAATGGTCGATGAACTGCCCCTTGTCGGCCTCGCGCACGCCTTCCTTGATCGCGGCTATCTGCCATTCGTTGAGTTCGACGAATTGCCGGACGGCTTCGGCCGCAAGGGCGGCGCGGCTGCGCTCGGTTGCCTTGGCGAGTTTGTCGAGGCGCTTGCGTATGCCAGGCTCCAGCCGCAGCGTTACAGGTTCGCTCATGCAGACTCCTTGTATACAATGAATACATTCTCGGCGCGATCGGCCGGGATGTCAAACCGGCGGGAACGCGGTGACGGATCACTGTTCCCCGGAAGGTCTTCCCTGAGGCGGGGCGCACGCGGCGCGCAAGTGCGCCCGGGCAGGCGGCCGGCTCATTGCAGCAACGGCGCGAGCGCCTTCCATACGTTATCCAGGAGTACCGGCTGCGCTTCCGCGGTCGGATGAATATTGTCCGCTTGAAACAACTCGCGCCGCCCGGCCACGCCTTCGAGCAGGAAGGGCGCGAGCGCGGTTTTGTGTTCGCGCGCTAGATCGGCGTAGACCTGGGCGAACTGGCGCGTATAGATTTCGCCGTAATTGGGCGGCAGGCGCATGCCGACGAGCAGCACGCGGCTCCCCGCTTTCTTGCTTGCGCGCAGGATTTTCCCGAGGTTGGCGCGCATTTGCGCCAGCGGCAGCCCGCGCAGGCCATCGTTCGCGCCCAGCGCGACGATGACCAGGCTGGGCTGGTGTGCCTTCAGCGCTTCCGCGATGCGCGCGGCGCCGCCGCTGCTGGTTTCGCCGCTGATGCTGGCATTCGCCACGGTATAATCCATTCCTTGCTGCCTCAGCCGCGCCTGCAGCAGGGTGGGCCAGCCGGCATCCTGGCTCAAACCATAGGCGGCGGACAGGCTGTCGCCATAGACCAGGATAGTTCCGCCGGCCCACGCGGTGAGCGGCAAGCACATTATCAACCAAGCGACCAATAATCTTCGCAGCATGACCCAATCGATCGACGCGTGTATGGTAAAGGCGGCCGGCTTGTCCAAAGTGGTGCCGAGCGGCGCGAGCCAGCTTACCATTCTGCACGAGATCGACCTCGCGGTCATGGCGGGCGAGGCGGTGGCCATTGTCGGCGCCTCGGGTTCGGGCAAGTCGACGCTGCTGGGCCTGCTCGCCGGGCTGGATACGCCCAGCGCCGGCAGCGTGCATCTGAACGGGGTGGCCCTGTTCGCGCTGGACGAGGATGGCCGCGCGGCGCTGCGCGCGAAGCTGCTCGGCTTCGTGTTCCAGTCGTTCCAACTCCTGCCGGCGCTGAACGCGCTGGAGAACGTGATGCTGCCGCTGGAGTTGGCCGGCACGGCCGGCGCGGCGCAGCTCGCAGCGGCGATGCTCGAGCGCGTCGGTCTGGGCGAGCGCCTCGGCCACTATCCGAAAACCCTCTCCGGCGGGGAGCAGCAGCGCGTCGCGCTGGCGCGCGCTTTCGTCATGCGGCCGAAGCTGCTGCTTGCCGACGAGCCCACCGGGAATCTTGACGCGGACACCGGCGCCGGCATTATCGATCTGATGTTTGCGCTCAACGCCGCGGCCGGCACCACGCTGGTGCTGGTTACGCATGACGATGCCATCGCGCGCCGCTGCCAGCGCCAGATACGGCTCGTTGGCGGGCGCATCGTCGCATGAAGCATTCTGTATGCGGTGTCTTGAACACCATCGCATATCACCAACGATCTTGCGCGCTGCGCGCGCCAACTGTGTTTTCCGGACGGATAAAAAGCGCATCCGTCCAGAAAACACGGTTATGCAATTACCCCTTAACAATTGCCACATCCGCGCGAATGTTATCCACAGGTAGTCTGAAAGACGCGCCGTTACTGGCTTCCAGCGATAGCGACATTTTTGCTTTGGTTGCGGCCAGCGGCCGCGCTAAGGATAAAAACAAAGACAATTCAGGGTTGCTTTTATCCAAGATCGCCGATTGCGCGCGGATGTGCTTTTCATCCGTGC
>JACRAS010000063.1 GCA_016234705.1 Betaproteobacteria bacterium
ATAGTCGCCGACCGCCTCAATCTTGAAATCCGCCTTCTTCATGTACGCGTCGAGCGGCTCGAGGTAGCC
The DNA here is from genome assembly GCA_016234705.1 of Betaproteobacteria bacterium. Taxonomy (GTDB): domain Bacteria; phylum Pseudomonadota; class Gammaproteobacteria; order Burkholderiales; family SG8-39; genus 2-12-FULL-64-23. Next base: position 70 of record JACRAS010000063.1, read on the forward strand.
GGCCGAGGCGAGCGACGGGATCATGTTGGAATCGATGTGGATGAAATCGAACTGCGGCGAACGCGACAGCGCCTCCGCCATGGCGCGCTGCGGTGTGTCGAAGATCGAGATGTCCTGTACCGCGCCAACGCCGATGCCGGTCGCCTTCTTGAAATCCGCGATCACCGGCTGCATCGGCACCAGATACGGCGACCAGATCATTCCGGAAACGTCGGCCGGACCGACCGTCTTCGCTGCGGCGATCGTGCGCTCTTCCATAGTCGCGGCAAAGGCGAGTGGGGTCGTGCCAGGCAGAAAGTTTGCAACGGTGAGTCCGATGCCACCTTCCACGAATGTTCGCCGCGAAATATTGAACTTGGTCATGACTGCCTCCCTCTAGGATTTGGTGTGAGTGCTCAAGGATGCGCGTTCCGACGAATATCGCGCCGCCGTCGATTACGGCGGGGTGCGATATTGTTTGGCTGACACAACTGACTGCGGGCACATAACTGCCCTTCGCTGCCTGCAGCGCATCGGCGCAGGCAGATTTCATAACTTTTTTCGCGAGAGGCGTAACGCACCAGCCCTCCCGAGCCTTGGCCTTAAGACTCGCGCATGCCAATCACGGTCATTGCGCGTCAGGCCAAGCACAACTTTGACGTTTACTTCCCTAAACCTTCCGCATTAAAGGCCGCGGTTGAATGCATCGTAGGTTGGTACATTTCGATCCGCAATACGGTTCTCGGTCCGCCCGACCAATACTGCTCGTTATTTCATCTCCGGAAATGGCCCGCGACAAAGCGTAGCAACAATCGAATGGCAGTCATTTAGAGGCCGTTGCCGATAGAGGCTCGGCTACGCGATGGTCTCCACGTCCCACTTGGGCGCACGCTCGGGCGGATCGGCGATGCGGATATTACGGCTGCGCAGCGTGGAAATCCGCCGCATCTCTTCGTCGTTGAGCGAGAAATCGAACACGTCGAGGTTTTCCACGATGTGCGCTTCTTCGAGCGCGCGTGGCACCGCTGCGACCATTGGCTGTTGGATCAGCCAGCGCAGGCAAATCTGGGCGTGCGTCTTGCCGTGCGCCTTGGCGATTTCACCGACAATTGGGTCGTCGAGCAGTTTGCCGCGCGCGACCGGGCAATAGGCGGTCAGGATCATGCCATGGCGGCGCAGCGCCGCGATCATGCGGTCCTGTGGCAGGTAGGCATGGTACTCGATCTGGTTGGTGACAAGCGGTTCGGGGCAGACGTGCACCGCCTCCTCGAGCATGGCGAGCGTGAAATTCGACACGCCGATATGGCGCGTGAGCCCACTTCGCTTGGCCTTGGCGAGTGCCCCGAGCGTCTCGGCGAATGGCACCTTAGGCTGTGGCCAATGCACCAGCAGAAGGTCGACATAATCGAGGCCGAGCGCCTTCAGGCTGGTCTCCGCCGAGCGCAGGAAGTCGGCCTCGCGCGCATCCAGCTCGGTGACCTTGGTGGTGACCCACAATTCGTCGCGCGCGATGCCGCTGGCGCGGATGCCTTCGCCGACGCGCTCCTCCGTGCCGTATTTGCGCGCCGTGTCGATGAGGCGATAGCCGCATTTGATGGCATAGGCCACCAGCTCGGCCGGTCGTTGCGGCAGTTCCATGGTGCCGAAGCCGATTACCGGCATTTTTGCACCATGCGCGGCGAGGGTAAAAGCCTTTGGAGACTGCACGGGGTGACTCCGAGGAGAGAAGTGCGGGAGCGAAATACTAGTGTGACGGCCGAGTAAATGTAAACGGCACCGCTATTGACGCCAAAGCGGCAGCCGGTCCAGCGCTGAGCTAGCGGACTCCTACGAGGAAGCGCTTCAGCGCCTCGACGACGATGTTGGGTTCGGTCGCGGTCGGGACGTGTCCGCTGTTGGGGCACAGCACGACCCTGGGTTTCGATGCGAATGCCTCAAGGAAAGGCTGCTCGGCAGCGAGCGGAAAGCGCTTACTCATGCCGCCGCGAAACACGAGCGCCGGGCAGCGCACCGCTGTCGCCTTGGCGAACAGGTTGAAGTCGCTCGCTGGGGAGGCAGTGAAGGCGCGCAGGCGGCGCAGCCTCATGGGAGCGTAGGGAAAACGCCACGGCCCGCTTTCGCTATCACGCATCATAATGTCCTGGACGAAGCGCCGTAGCGCGTCGTCGGTCCACGTGCCTTCTTCCGTGTCCCGGAAATGACGCTCGGCCGCTTCGAGCCTTGCGAAGGTCTCAGGGAGCGGAATGGAAGGCGCTGTCGGAGCGGCGGGCGGCGTTCCGACAGGCACCACCGGGTCCACCAGCACGACCGCTGCGACATGCTCGGCAGCCATTCGCGCAACCTCGAGCGTGATCGAGCAGGCAAACGAGTGGCCCATGACCACGTAGCGCTCAGGCAGCAGGTTCTGCGCGAGCGCGAGCGCGTCCGAGGCGAACTCGCCGCACGAGTCGCCGCCCGGGTCGTTGCTTCGGCCGAAGCCGCGCTGGTCCGGGCACAGCATGCGAATCGAGCCGACTGCCTCCGCGAGCGCGTTCCACATGCCGCTCTGCGTGAGGGAGCCGTGCAGCGCGAGTACCGGTAGATAGCGCTCGTCGCGCGGCTGCCAGTCGCGGTAGAATTGCTTGAAGCCGTTGCTCGTGTGGAAGTCGGTGCGCCAGAGATTGATTTCCATTTCGGGTTTCATTCGAAGCTGCCGTGCAAGCCGATCTTAGGGATATCAGATAGCGGGGGGAATATGTTGCCCCGCATGCCGATGCCGATACAGACTTGCATGAGCGAACCGGCCAACACCGATGCTATCGGCAGCAATTGTCGACGTGATGAACTGTGCAACCGGCGTCGGCGCCGACCCCTCGTTATCTGTGACACGCACGCAGACGCACCAGGCGAGCATCGTCAAGGATATCGAAAGCGGTCGGCCGATGGAGTTCGATTCAATGTTCGGCGCGCCGCTTAAGTTCGCGCAGCTCATGAACGTGTCGACCCCAGCGGAAATTCCCTGATCGGCTTGTGAAATTTCCTGTTCTCTCCCAGAAATTCCCCGTTCTTTTCCCTGTTAGCAGGGAATTTGCGAGTGGAGACAGGTTGGACACAGACTGCGTTCGCCACCATTTTTGCGTATATTGCGCCGATCAGTTCAAGCCTGAACTGACGCGGAGGGAAACCAATATCTCGGTATTTGGGCAGTAGTCCTGAAAACTCGTCGCGCTGACGCCGAGATCGAGATCGGCCGCGCAACGGTCCTGACATTCGCAAGCAACGCATTTCCGTTGCATGTCGCGAACAAGCTCCGGCGCGGTGCTTTCAATCTTGATCGAATCGAGACGTAGGGCGCGCAGAAGGCGTACGAGGAAGTTCGCGGTGACCCATTCGCGCAAGCGAAAACGCCGCGCCTTGCCGGTCGCAGTACGCGGAATGGAATCGAGAAAAACGATCCGCCGCGGGCACTTGTATCTTGAGAGCGTGCCAAGCAGTTTTTCTTTCACCTTTTCTTGCAGCGTATTGTCTCCACCGTTCGGCGCTACCAGGAACATGGTGAGGCGAACGAGCCCGTCCTCGTCCTGGGCGCCGACCACGATTGCTTCCGAGATGCCAGGAACAGCTTGCGCGCATTCCTCGATTTCGGCCGGGCTTACCCATTGTCCAGATATTTTCAGCAGATCGTCGGCCCGACCCTGGTGATACCACCAGCCGTCACGGTCGACGGTGAACACGTCTCCGGCGCGGAACCAACCATCCCGAAATGCGATCTCTGTCTTATCGGTTTGCTGCCAATAACCGCGGCATAACGAACCCATCTTTACCCAGAGAACGCCAGGAGAATCCGCTGCAGTAACGGGTTGGTCGCCGACGTCGAGGAGCCTCACTTCGACATAGGGAAGGGGCTTGCCGGTGGCACCTGGACGATGATCATCGGGCGTGCCGCCGACCACCATGAAAATAGTTTCCGTGGCGCCAATGCCTTCGACGATGGGAGCGCCGGTCGTTTCGCGCCATCGCTGGTAGAGGCTTTCGGGAAGGGATTCGCCAGCGGACAAA
>JACRAS010000064.1 GCA_016234705.1 Betaproteobacteria bacterium
GCGTATAGCCCACGGCGAGCTTGGCCGCCACCTTGGCGATGGGAAAGCCGGTCGCCTTGGAGGCGAGCGCCGAGGAGCGCGACACGCGCGGGTTCATCTCGATGATCACCATCTTGCCGTCGGCCGGATTGATGGCGAACTGCACATTGGAGCCGCCGGTCTCCACCCCGATCTCGCGCAACACCGCGATCGAGGCATTGCGCATGATCTGGTATTCCTTGTCGGTCAGCGTCTGCGCCGGCGCCACGGTAATCGAGTCGCCGGTGTGCACGCCCATGGGATCCAGGTTCTCGATCGAGCAGATGATGATGCAGTTGTCGGCCTTGTCGCGCACCACCTCCATCTCGAACTCTTTCCAGCCGATCACCGATTCCTCGATCAGCAGCTCCTTGGTCGGCGAGGCGTCCAGGCCGCGCTCGCAGATCGCGACGAACTCCTCGCGGTTGTACGCTATCCCGCCGCCGGAACCGCCCAGGGTGAACGAGGGCCGGACCACCACCGGGTAGCCGATCGCCGACTGCACCTGCAGTGCCTCCTCCAGGCTGTGCGCGAGCATGGAGCGCGGGCAGTCCAGGCCGATCGATTTCATCGACTGCTTGAATTTCTCACGGTCTTCGGCCTTGTCTATGGCCTCGCGCGAGGCGCCGATCATTTCGACGCCGTATTTTTCCAGCACGCCGTGCCGCGCCAGGTCGAGCGCGCAGTTCAGCCCCGTCTGCCCCCCCATGGTCGGGAGCAGCGCGTCCGGCCGCTCCCTGGCGATGATCGACTCGACCATCTGCCATTGGACCGGCTCGATATAGGTGACATCGGCCATCTCCGGATCAGTCATGATGGTCGCCGGATTGGAGTTGACCAGGATGACTTTGTAGCCCTCCTCGCGCAGCGCCTTGCAGGCTTGCGCGCCGGAATAGTCGAACTCGCAGGCCTGGCCGATGATGATCGGGCCGGCGCCGATGATCAAGATGCTGCGGATGTCGGTGCGCTTAGGCATCGCTCATCAGCCTGGCGAAACGATCGAACAAATAACCGATGTCGTGCGGGCCCGGGCTCGCCTCGGGATGGCCCTGAAAGCAGAACGCGGGCCTGTCGGTGCGCGCGAGACCCTGCAGGCTGCCGTCGAACAGCGATATATGGGTCGGACGCAGATTCGCCGGCAAGGTGGCCGGATCGACGGCAAAGCCGTGGTTCTGGCTGGTAATCACCACCTTGCCGGTGTCGAGGTCCTGCACCGGGTGATTGGCGCCGTGGTGGCCGAACTTCATTTTCACCGTCTTCGCGCCCGAAGCGAGGCCCAGCAACTGGTGTCCGAGGCAGATGCCGAATGTCGGCGTGCCGGTCGCAACGATTTCGCGTATCGCGTGGATGGCGTAATCGCAGGGCTCGGGATCGCCCGGGCCATTGGAGAGGAACACGCCGTCGGGCTTGGCCGCGAGCAGCGCCTTTGCCGGCGTCTGCGCCGGGAACACCGTCACCTTGCAGCCGCGTTCGGCGAGAAGGCGCAGGATATTGCGCTTGATGCCGTAGTCATACGCGGCGACATGAAAACGATGGCTGTCGATCTTGCGATAGCCCTTGCCCAGTTCCCATGCACCCTCGTTCCACTCGTAGGGCTCACGCACCGACACCACCTTGGCCAAGTCCATGCCGGCGAGGCCGGGAAACTCGTCTGCCTTGACGAGGGCGCCTGCCACGTCGGCCTCGCCCAGCGCCTCGCCTTGCGCTGCGGCAATGAGGCATCCTGCTTGAGCCCCATCGGTGCGCAGGATACGGGTGAGCTTGCGCGTGTCGATGCCGGCGATGGCGACGATCTTGCCGGCTTTGAGGTAGCCCGACAGGCTTTGCTCGCTGCGCCAGTTCGATGCGCGCAGCGGCAGGTCGCGGACGACCAGGCCGGCCGTATGCACCTGCGCCGATTCCTGGTCTTCCCGGTTGATGCCGGTGTTGCCGATATGCGGATAGGTCAGCGTGACGATCTGACGGCAGTAGGAGGGGTCGGTGAGGATTTCCTGGTAGCCGGTCATGGCGGTGTTGAACACCACCTCTCCTACCGTGCTGCCGGCGGCGCCGATACCCGAGCCGTGAAATACTGTCCCGTCGGCGAGCGCAAGAATAGCGGGCGGGAACGGCGAGGACACGGCTAACTCCAGGATTTATATACAGAAACGTGACATGAACCGCATCTGTCCCGTCACCTCAGGCGCAATAATTATAACCCGGAACAGGGTTTCCCGATTCGTTGTTCGTGGTTCGAGCCACGTACCAACTTCCGCACCTTACCTGAGACCAAGCACGTCCTGCATATCGTAAAGACCCGAGGTCTTGCCGCCGAGGAAGCGCGCCGCGCGCAGGGCGCCCACGGCATAGGTCATGCGGCTTTGCGAGCGTACCGTCACTTCGACGCGCTCGCCGCTGCCGGCGAACATCACGGTGTGCTCGCCCACGATATCGCCGCCGCGGATCGCGTGAAAACCGATGGTGTTCGCGTCGCGCTCCCCGGTGTCGCCCTCGCGCCCGTACACGGCGCAGCTTTTCAGGTCGCGGCCGAGCGCCGCCGCGACCACCTCGCCCAGCTTAAGCGCCGTGCCCGAGGGCGCATCGACCTTGTGCCGGTGATGCGCCTCGATGATCTCCACGTCGTAAGCGTCGCCCAAGATTTTCGCCGCGACCTCGGCAATTTTGAAGGCGGCGTTGACGCCCACCGCCATATTGGGCGCGAACACGATCGCAATCCGGTTCGCCGCAGCGACGATGCGTTGCTTGCCCTCGGCGCTGAAACCCGTCGTGCCAATCACCATGTTCGTGCCCGACTTCACACAGGCATCCAGGTGCAGCAGGCTGCCCTCGGGCCGGGTGAAGTCGATCAGACAGTCGGAGACGGCGATACCGGCCGCATAGTCCGCGCTGATGGCTACGCCGGAGGCTTTACCTACAGCCTCGCCCGCGTCCTTGCCGAGGTAAGGGCTCCCCGCGACTTCAAGCGCCGCGGACAACTTCAGGTCCTTGCCCGACAACACTGCCTCGATCAGGGTGCGGCCCATGCGCCCGGAACTGCCGGCAATGACGATTTTCATGCCTCCGCCTCCTTTGCCAGTGCCACAATTTCGCGTCCGCGCTGTCGGCGTCCGGCGGCAATCGCGGTCGGTCGCATCCCCGCAAAGCGGGGCCCCTGCTCCCTGCTCATGCCGCCCCCCGTCAAAACTTGATCTTATCCTTGAGCCGCTCCCACCAGCCTTTTTCCTGCGGCTTGCCGTCCCCGGACGGTGCCGGCGCGTCGGTAGGCTTGTCCGCGGCCGGTGCCGGTTTGGGCGCCTCGGAGCTTGTTTGCGCGGCCGGTCTTGATAGTGGTGCCGCAGCCGACGCCGGCCGCTCTTCAGGCATCTTTAGCTCGCCCGCATCCGTGCTAGCCGCGGGGATCACGTCACCCTCGATGCGCTTCAGCTTGCCGTCCTCGAAATACACCGCGAGCTTGCGCTGCTCCAATTCCCTGGAATTGGCCTTCTGCCGCCGGAACACGTAATCCCAGCGGTCGGCGTGAAAGCTGTCGGTGATCAACGCAGTACCCAGGACAAAACGCACCTGATCCTTGCTCATGCCGGGCTTCAACTGCGACACCATCTCCTGGGAAACGAAATTGCCCTGCTGGATTTCGATGCGATAGGGCGCGACGTCCGGCAGCGGCAGCCGCGCGGAACCGCAGGAAACGAGGAGTAATGCGGCTACTGCAGCCAGTGCGCGTAAAAACATGGACTGAATTCGTTCTCAAGGTCGAAAAAACGTTATATCATAACCCAGTTCACAGCCTTAATCGATCAGCGCATGAGCAAGCCTCAAGATCTCCAGACCATCGGCCTCAAGGCCACCGCGCCGCGCCTCAAGATTCTCAACCTGTTCGAAAAGAGCAAAGTGCGGCACCTGTCCGCGGAGGACGTATACAAGGTCTTGGTCGCCGACGGACTCGATACCGGACTCGCCACGGTGTATCGCGTGCTGACCCAGTTCGAGCATGCCGGCTTGCTGCAACGGCATCATTTCGAATCCGGCCGAGCCGTGTTCGAACTCAACGCAGGCACCCATCACGATCATCTTGTGTGCATGCAATGCGGGCGGGTCGAGGAATTCTACGACGCCGAGATCGAAAAACGCCAGAACAAGATCGCCAAGCAGCGCGGCTTCGTCATCACCGAGCACTCGCTGCATCTGTACGCCGATTGCATCAAGACCGATTGCCCGCATAAGCCGTAATACCGGACAACTTGGGAGCAAACAAAGTGTCTCCGGCCGAGGAAAAGCCCTTATCTCACGAACAAGGGGGGGCGCGCCCCCCCTTGTAAATCCCCCCCCCCGCGAATGCGCCTGAGCCTTTTCATGCTGACCCGCATTGCCGGCCGCCCGTTCCCGACGTCACTTGGAAGCCTTCCTCACCTCCACCTTGCTGGTTGCCGTCGCCGAGATCGGAGACAAGACTCAACTCCTTTCCTTTGTTCTTGCCGCGCGGCTGCGCCAACCCTGGGCCATCATCGCCGGCATCCTCGTGGCGACGCTTGCCAATCATGCACTCGCCGGTTCGATCGGCGCCTGGCTGGCGCAGCTTGCCGGACCGGGCGCAATGCAGTGGGTGACCGGGCTTCTGTTCATCGGCTTCGGCCTGTGGGCGCTGCATCCGGATGCGCTCGACGACGATCCGCAAATCCGCCGCGCCGGTGCTTTCGTCACCGCGCTGATCGCTTTCTTCCTCGCCGAGATGGGCGACAAGACGCAACTTGCCACGGTGGCGCTGGCCGCGCGCTTCGACAGCCTGGCGGCAGTGGTGCTGGGCACGACACTGGGAATGATGCTCGCGAACGTGCCGGCGGTGATGATAGGCGGCAAGCTCGCCACGCGCCTGCCGATGCAGGCGATACGCTACTTCGCGGCAGGGCTTTTCATGCTCACCGGCGCGCTGACCCTGCTCGGATGGCCGGCCTGACGCGCTGGCCCCGGAAAGCGACCGGATCGAAATCCAGGCAGATTATGGCGGAGGCTGACCAGCATGACCGAGACCAAATCCGAACACACCGTTGAGCTGCTGCTATGGCGTCATGCCGACGCCGAGGACGGGATGCCCGACGCCGGGCGCGCCCTCACCAAAAAAGGGCTGAAGCAGGCAAAGCAGGTGGCCGCGTGGCTCGAACCGCGGCTGCCGAGCGACTGTCTCGTCCTGGCCAGCCCGGCCAAGCGCGCGCAGCAAACCGCCGCCGCGCTGGAACTGCCCTACACCACGGAGCGGCGCATCGGCGTGCAAGCCGATATTGCCGACCTTATCGCCGCGAGCAGCTGGCCCAAGCGCGCGGGAGCGGTCGTCCTGGTCGGCCACCAGCCTACGCTGGGGCGCCTTGCCGCCTGGCTGCTTGCGGGAGAGCCGGCCGACTGGACCATCAGGAAAGGCGCGCTGTGGTGGTTTTCCGGTCGCGTGCGCTACGGCGACACCCAGACCGTGCTCAAGGCCGTTGTGAGCCCCGATTTGCTTTAATTCAACACGGTATTTTCACCGCAAAGGGCGCGCAAGGCACGGAGGAAAACCGGCCTTTGTCTGTTTGTGTTCTCTGCGGCCGAATCTCATCAAGCCGCTTTGGCGGAGACGTCGCGCAGCGGCTTCACCTCCAGGCGCAGCCCGATCGATTTCCATTCGTCCGCTTCATCGGCCAGCGCCGCCGCGCTCAACGGGCGATTTTCCAGCAAGCCTTCCGGCAGCAACAGGCGAAAACCGCTCTCGGTCATTTCGCAGGCGAGTTGCGGCAGCTCCGGATCGGTGCGGCTGCGGCAAAACAGGCTTGCCAGGCGCAGGCAGAACGCCAGCGCCCAATCGGTGGGAACGGGGCTAATGTCCTGCAGCTTGGCGAGCTTGCCGCGGTGGGCTAGCACCAGCCGCGCCAGCTGCGTCTGCTCCATGCGCGAGAAACCGGGCATGTCGGCATTGGCGATGACGTAGGCCGAGTGCTTGTGGTAGCCGTTGTGAGCGATGGAGATGCCGATCTCGTGCAGGGCGGCAGCCCAGGCGAGCGCTTGCCCGGCATGCGGGTCGCTTTCAGCCCCGCTCATATGCCGATGCAGTCTGGCCGCGAGCTCGGCCACGCGCTCGGCTTGGGCGGTATCGACGTGGTAGCGGCGCATGAATTGGCGCACCGTCACCTCGCGCATGTCGTGCTTTTGCACCCGGCCGAGCAGGTCGTAGAGCACGCCCTGGCGCAGCGCGGCGTCCGATATGCTCAGATGTTCGATGCCGAGCTCGGCAAACGCGGCGCACATGATGGCGAGACCGCCGGGCAGGATGGCCGCGCGGTCCTCGCGCATCCCCGGCAGCAGCAGGCGCTCCATGTCGCCCGCTTTGAGAAAGGCGCTCCTGAGCTTATCCAGTCCGCCAGCCGAAATGCCGTGCTCGCTCCAGCCGTTGGTTTCCAGGATGGAGGCAATCGAACGCGCCGTGCCGGACGAGCCCACCGCCCCGGTCCAACCGTGCCTCGCGTATTGCTTGACTATGGTCTGCAGCTCGCTCCTCGCTGCAAGCTCGGCCTGCTTGAACGCGGACTTCTCGACTTTACCCTCGGCGAAGTATTTCAGGCTGTAGCTGACGCAGCCCATGTACAGGCTGTCCATCAGCTCCGGCTGCACGCCGGTACCGATGATGAACTCGGTCGAGCCGCCGCCGATGTCCATCACCAGGCGCTTGTCCCGGCTAAGCGGCAGGCTGTGCGCGACGCCGAGATAAATCAGCCGCGCTTCCTCGCGCCCGGCGATGACTTCGATCGGGAATCCCAGCGCTTCCTTGGCCTCGGCCAGGAACTGGCGCGAGTTCTTGGCCACGCGCAGCGCGTTGGTGCCGACGACGCGCACCGCTTCCGCCGGAAAACCGCGCAAACGGTCGGAGAAGCGCCGCAGCGCGTCCAGCGCACGCACCTGGGTGGCGCGGTCGATGCGCTTGTCGCGCGTCAGCCCCGCACCCAGGCGCACCTGCTCGCGCAAGCCGTCGAGCAGATAGATCTGATCATCGACGACACGGCCAATCTGCAGGTGAAAGCTGTTGGAGCCCAGGTCGACCGCGGCAAGAGTCTCGTATTGCATGGCGGGATTACCTTAGCACCGGGAACATGGACACGCAACGAATTTGGTGCGAACCTGTGCCAATTGGACATCGAATCGCGTACCGGTGCGGTCGCGCTGGCGGCAGCAGCGATCGGATCCGATAGTCCTGTCGGTCCGGGGATCCTGGTAAACCAACATAACCATAATTAATGTTACCGCTTCTCCGAATCGGGTAATATTCCGGCAACATTCAAAGCTGAAGCTTACGCCATGTCAACTAAGAAAAAAGATTCAATGAGCGCCACGCAGGTGCTGTTTCTCAACCGGGAAATCGGCATTCTGGAGTTCAACCGCCGCGTGCTCGCACAGGCCGAGGACGCGGACATGCCTTTGCTCGAACGTCTGCGTTTTCTTTGCATCGTCAGCAGCAATCTTGACGAATTCTTCGAGATCCGCGTCGCCGAGCTGAAGGAGACGATCCGCGTCAATCTGTCCGCCGCGGGGCCAGAAGGCATGAGCCCGCGCGAAGTCTTCGCCGCGGTCAACCGCATCGCGCATGAGCTGGTTGAGCGCCAATACCGGCTGCTCAACGAACATATCCTGCCCGAGCTGGAGAAAACCGGCGTGCGTTTCCTGCGCCGCAACGATCTCAACGAAGCGCAGCGTGCCTGGATCCGCGAATACTTTTTCAACGAAATGATGCCCGTGCTCACCCCCATCGGCCTGGATCCGGCGCATCCTTTCCCGCGCGTGTTCAACAAGAGCCAGCAGGTCGCCGTGGAGCTGGAGGGACGCGATGCCTTCGGCCGCGCCTCGCGCGCGGCCATCGTGCAGGCGCCGCGGATTCTGCCGCGGATGATCGCGCTGCCGCGCGAATTGCGGCAACGCAAGGAACAGAGCTTCGTCTTCCTCTCCTCCGTCCTGCACGAACACGCATCCGAGTTGTTCGCCGGCATGAGCGTGCGCGGCTGCTACCAGTTTCGCGTCACCCGTAACAGCGATCTGTTCGTTGACGAAGAGGAAGTGAAGAACCTGCGCACCGCGTTGCAGGGCGAACTGCCGCAGCGCAACCTGGGCGCCGCAGTGAGGCTCGAAATCGCCGATAACTGCACCCAGGCCATGGCGGAATTCCTGCTGCAACAGACCGAACTCGGCCCCGAGGACTTGTACCGGGTCAACGGACCGGTGAATCTGGTGCGCCTGATGCAGATCCCCGAGCTGGTCAACCGGCCCGATCTGCAGTTCCCGGCGTTCCGTCCCGGCCGCCCCGCGGCATTGGAGAAACGGGCCGACATTTTCGCCGCGGTGCGCAAGGGCGACGTGCTGCTGCACCACCCGTTCCAATCGTTCACGCCGGTGGTCAACTTCATCCAGCAGGCGGCCAAGGACCCACAGGTGGTCGCGATCAAGCAAACGGTCTATCGCATCGGCACCGACTCCGCCATCATGGAGGCGTTGATCGACGCCGCCACCAGCGGCAAGGAAGTAACGGTGGTGGTGGAACTGATGGCGCGCTTCGAGGAGGTCGCCAATATCAACTGGGCCGAGCGCTTGGAGGAGGTCGGCGCGCACGTCGTCTACGGCGTCGTCGCCCACAAGACCCATGCCAAGATGGTGCTGGTGGTGCGGCGCGAGGACGGAAAGCTGCGCCGCTACGTTCATCTGGGCACCGGAAATTACCATCCGCGCACCGCGCGCCTGTACACCGACTTCGGCCTGTTCACCTGCAACCGGGAGATGTGCGCCGACGTCAACGAAGTATTCAAGCAACTCACCGGCCTGGGCAAGGCCGAAACGCTGCACCACCTGTGGCAGGCGCCCTTCACCTTGCATGCGAACGTCATCGCCGCGATCAAGAATGAAATCCGCCTTGCCAAGGCAGGCAAGCCGGCGCGCATCATTGCCAAGATGAACGCCCTGCTCGAACCGACGGTGATCGAGGCACTCTATGCGGCCTCGCAGGCCGGCGTGCGCGTCGATCTGGTGGTGCGCGGCGTGTGTGCGCTGCGACCGGGAGTCCCCGGACTGTCCGAGCGCATCCGGGTGCGCTCGATTGTCGGCCGCTTTCTCGAGCACTCGCGCATTTTCTATTTTCACAACGCCGGCAAGGAAAGCGTCTACCTCTCCAGCGCCGACTGGATGGATCGCAACTTCTTCCGCCGCGTCGAACTCTGCTTTCCGCTGCTCGAGAACAAACTCAAGCAGCGCGTCATCAAGGAAGGGCTCAAGCCCTACCTCAAGGACAACCGCCAGGCCTGGGACATGGATGCCGACGGCCATTACGCGCGCAAGAATCCGCGCGGAACGCTGCCGCGCTCGACGCAACTGACGCTGCTGGGGGAACTCGCCCAAGAGTAGGCCCCGCAGCACCCCTTGCCGCCGCAGGTCGGAATCTGCGGCGACGCCGTTGCTTGCACAGCGACGATGCGCGCAAGATTTATCCACACAGCCTGTGGATAAGCCTGTGCGCAGGTTCACGCCGTGCCCGCAACCCTTCAATTCATAACGACTTTTCCCAGTCGGCACAAAAAACAGCATCCCTGGTCACCGCTATCCTATTCTCATTTGCAAATGGCACGATTGTTTTCTTTTCGGACAGCGACCGCGGCTATTGTTACAATTTCGTTTCAACGAGGCGGGCATTCCATGGCTCGCCCATCCCCCAAACAACAAACAAGTCCATTTTTCAGCCGAGGTCGCGATGTTCAGTCGCTTCATGCCGCGTCAAGGCAAATTTTTCGATCTGTTCAACGAGCACGCCGCGCTGATCGTGGAGGGCAGCCACGAGCTGGCGGCCTTGATGGCGAGCGGCGACGACCTCGAACGCCGCGCCCACAACGTCGAGTCGATAGAAAAGCGCGGCGACAGGATCACCCGCGGCACGATCGAGCTGCTGCACAAGACGTTCATCACGCCGATCGACCGCGAGGATATCCATCAGCTTATCTGCGAAATGGACAACATCCTCGATCTGCTCGAGGACTCGGCGCAGCTCATGTTCCTGTACGACGTGCGCGTCCTGCCGCCGGATGCGAAGAAACTCGCCGACATCTGCGTGGAGTGCTGCGAGAAGGTGAAGAGTGCCGTCGTATTGCTCTCCAGCATGGACAACGCGGATGCGATCATGGCGATATGCCAGGACATAGACCGGCTCGAGTCCGACGCCGACCACGTGATGCGCGCGGCCATGGGACGCCTGTTCCGCGACGAGCCAGACGTGCGCGAGTTGATCAAGCTGCGCACGGTGTATGAACACCTGGAGACGGTGACCGACCACTGCGAGGACGTGGCCAACATCATCCAGGGCATCGTGATCGAGAACGCTTGATTCCCTCTGCATATCAACGCGGAGGCAACCGGTGAGTTTCCACATACTCGTATTTCTGGTCGCGCTCGCGCTGGCGTTCGATTTTCTGAACGGCTTTCATGACGCCGCCAATTCCATCGCCACCATCGTGTCGACGCGCGTGATGCGGCCGCAGTGGGCGGTCCTATGGGCGGCGTTTTTCAATTTTATCGCCTTCCTGTTCTTCGGCCTGCTGGTCGCCGCCACCGTGGGCAAGGGCATTATCGATCCGGCCATCGTCGATCATTATGTCGTGTTCGGCGCGCTCATCGGGGCGATCAGTTGGAACATCATTACCTGGTACTACGGCATTCCATCGAGTTCCTCGCATGCACTGATCGGCGGGCTCGCCGGCGCGGCGGTGGCCAAGGGCGGGGTAGGCTCGCTGGTCGCGTCCGGTTTCCTCAAGACCACGGCGGCGATCGTGCTGTCGCCACTGCTTGGCCTGGTTCTGGGCGCGATGCTGATGCTCAGCGTATCCTGGATCTTCTCGGGCACCACGCCGCGCCGCATCGACCGCTGGTTCCGCCGGCTGCAGTTCGTCTCGGCCTCGCTCTACAGCCTTGGACATGGCGGCAACGACGCGCAAAAAACCATGGGCATCGTCTGGATGCTGCTGATCGCCGCCCAAGTGAGCGGTCCCAAGGATCCCTTGCCGTTCTGGGTGGTGATGGCCTGTCAGTCGGCGATGGCGCTAGGCACGATGTTCGGCGGCTGGCGCATCGTCAAGACCATGGGTCAGAAGATCACCAAGCTCAAACCCGTGGGCGGCGCCTGCGCCGAAACCGGCGGCGCCATCACCTTGTTTCTTGCCACGGGGCTCGGCGTCCCGGTCTCCACTACGCACACGATTACCGGCGCCATCGTCGGCGTCGGCTCGGTGAACAAGTTCAACGCAGTACGCTGGGGCGTGGCCGGCAACATCGTCTGGGCCTGGGTCCTGACCATTCCCTGCTCCGCTTTTATCGCCGCGGTTGCGTGGTTCCTGGGAAAGCAATATCTTTAGCCCGGCCCGCACCGCTAAGCGATTTCCGCGCTTTGCATCCGGAGCAAGTTTGATATAAAGCAAAAGGCGTAAGATCGCTTGAGGGCATCATTGCCGGCGCCGGCACGGCGAAGTGCCGCGTACATTCAAGGAGAACTCAGATGAGCAGAGAAGTCGTGGTAGTGAGCGCTGTGCGCACCGCAATCGGTGATTACGGCAGCGCGCTGAAAGACATCGCACCGACCGAACTCGCGGCCAAGGTCGCGCGCGAAGCGGTCGCGCGGGCCAAGATCGATCCCAATGAAGTCGGCCACGTGGTATTCGGCCACGTTATTCACACCGAACCCAAAGACATGTACCTATCGCGCGTGGCCATGATCAATGCGGGCCTGGCCCACCACACCCCGGCGATGACCCTGAACCGTCTCTGCGGCAGCGGCATGCAGGCCATCGTCAGCGCGGCGCAGATCATCCTGCTCGGCGATGCCGACATCGCGCTCGCCGGCGGCGCGGAATCGATGAGCCGCGGCGGCTACCTGATGCCGACGCTGCGTTGGGGCCAGCGCTTGGGCGACGGCGGCACGGTCGACATGATGGTGGGCGCGCTCACCGACCCTTTCGACACGGTGCACATGGGCATCACCGCCGAGAACATCGCCGCGAAATGGGGCATTTCGCGCGCGCAGCAGGATGAGTTTGCGGTGGAAAGCCACCGCCGCGCCATCAGCGCCATCCAGAAGGGCCATTTCAAGGAACAGATCCTGCCGATAGAGCTGAAGACGCGCAAGGGCGTGACCCTGTTCGACACCGACGAGCATCCCCGCGCCGATGCGAGCATGGAGGGCATGGCGAAGCTGCGGACGGCATTCAAGAAGGACGGCACGGTTACCGCGGGCAACGCCTCGGGCATCAACGACGGCGCGGCGGCGGTGGTGTTGATGGAAGCCGGAGTCGCGGCGAAAAAAGGCCTGAAGCCGATGGCGCGCCTGCTCGCCTACGGGCATGCCGGCGTTGATCCCAAATACATGGGCATCGGCCCGGTGCTTGCAGTACAGACGGCGCTCGCGCGCGCCGGTCTCAAAGTGAGCGACATGGACGTGGTCGAATCGAACGAGGCGTTCGCGGCGCAGGCCTGCGCCGTGGCCAAGGACCTGCAATTCGGCGCGGCGAAGACCAACCCCAACGGCGGCGCCGTCGCCCTGGGCCATCCCATCGGCGCCACCGGCTGCCTGCTCACGGTCAAGGCGCTGTATGAACTGCGGCGCAGCGGCGGCCGCTACGCCCTCGTGACCATGTGCATTGGAGGCGGACAGGGTATCGCCGCCGTGTTCGGGCGGATGTAACGCCGCCGCTTGGACACGTTTGACTGCCTCTCCTGCGGCGCATGCTGCGCCTACTCGGACGCCTGGCCGGCGTTCATCGGCGATGGCGATGGCGAAGGCATTCCGGATGATCTGATCGATTTCGACCACGGGCGCATGCGGTGCCACGGCAATCGCTGTTCGGCGCTCGCGGGCGAGCTTGGACGCCGAGCGCAGTGCAGCGTCTACGAAAACCGGCCCCTGGTGTGCCGCGAGTTTCAGCCGGGGTCGAAGGACTGCATCATGGTTCGACGCAGATTCGACCTGCCCGCGGCCTAGCGGCGGCCACACTTTCAATCCGCGGCTAGAACTCCAGGCTTTCCTGGATCGCGGCAACGCCCGCCTTGGCGCAGGCCTCGTCCGCCTCCCCGCCCGGAGCACCGGAGACGCCGATCGCGCCCAGCATCTGGCCGCCGCCCTCGATGATCACCCCGCCGCCGAGGACCACGACATGAGGCAGATTGCGCACGCCGCTTTGCGCCTTGCCCGGCTGGGTCAGATCGACCAGCGCGCCGGTGTTGCTGCGAAAACTCACCGCCGTCCAGGCCTTGCCGCTTGCAGTGCGCGGGGTATGCGGTCCGGCGTAGCGATCGCGCAGGACCACCTGCACCACGCCGCCGCGATCGACCACGGCCACGGCGGCCTGCCAGCCGCTGTCGCGGCATTTCTTCAGCGCCGCCTGCGCCGCCTTGAGCGCGGTCTCGGGCGTCAGATTGCGCGTGGCAAAAGTGGCTGCGTCCTGGGCCAGAACCTGGCCGGAGGAAATCAGCAGCGCCGCGCACAACACCATGCTTGTTCCCGTTTTCATCTCGATCTCCTCATGCTATGCTCGCCGTGCACTTCGAACTCAAAGCGGCGCGCCCAGCGCGACCGAATATCAATATACCGCGGCACCAGCATCCCTGTCTTGAGTTTGGTCAATCCGTGCCGATTCCTTCCCGCCACCTCGCAATCTTGAGCCTCCTTCTCGGACTCGCCCCGATTCCCGCGTTCGCCGCCCGCCCATTCAACACCGACGATGCGCGCATCGTCAGTGACGGCGGCTGCCAGATCGAGACCTTCGTCAAACAACAAGGAAAATTCGGCGAGCGCGAGGCCTGGCTCCTGCCCGGTTGCAATCCCGGCGGAAATCTCGAGCTCACTTTCGGCGGGCTGAATATCCGCAACGACGCCGAAGGGCGCGCGAGCACCGTCATCGCGCAGGGCAAGACCATGCTCAAGCCGCTGCAAACCAACGGCTATGGCCTGGCCGCGACCCTGGGTGCGGCCAAGCAGCGCCCGTTCGCCGCCGACCCGGCGTCGCATTGGAACCCCTTCGTCAATCTGATCTCCAGCATCTCGCTGCAGAACGATGTGACCGTCATCCACGTCAACGCGGGTGCGCAGGACGATCGCAACACCGGCGTGCTGCGCCCAACCTGGGGCCTGGGCGCGGAGATCCTGGTCGCGCCGCGCCTGTACGCGATCGTCGAGAGCTACGGCCAGAAAGGCGAAAAGGCGAGCCAGCAGATCGGCCTACGCTACTGGATCGTGCCCGAGCGCGTGCAAGTCGACGGCACGCTGGGCTCGCAGCGCAGCGGCCCGCCGGCCCGCGACTGGATCTCCGTCGGGCTCCGACTCCTGTTCTGAGCCGGCGCCAACTATAGATTGCGCTCCATCCGCTCGACGATGGTTTTGAGAATTTTGACGCGCGTGAAATACTTGTCCTCGGCCTCGACCACGGTCCACGGCGCGATCTCGGTGCTGGTGCGGTCTATCATGTCGCACACCGCCTGCTCGTATTCATTCCACTTCTTGCGGTTGCGCCAGTCCTCCTCGGTGATCTTGAAGCGCTTGAAGCTGGTCTTCTGGCGCAAGGTGAAGCGCTTCAACTGTTCCTCCGCGGTGATCTGCAGCCAGAACTTGCACACGATCGCGCCGCCGCGCACCATCTGCTCCTCGAAATCGTTGATCTCGCTGTAGGCGCGCATCCAGTCGGCGACGCCGCAAAAGCCTTCGACGCGCTCCACCAGCACGCGTCCGTACCAGGAACGGTCGAAAATGGTGATGCGCCCGCGCCGCGGCGCGTGACGCCAGAAACGCCACAGATAGGGCTGCGCGCGTTCCTCCTCGGTCGGCGCCGCCACCGGCACCACCTGGAAATGGCGGGCATCGACTGCGCCGGTGATGCGCCGGATCGCCCCGCCCTTGCCCGCCGCATCCGAACCCTCGAACAGCAGGACCAGCGAGTGCTTCTTGAAGTACTTCCTGTCGCGCGACAACAGGTTCAGCCGCCCCTGCCACTTCTCCAGTTGGGTGTCGTATTTCTCCTTGGTGATCTTCTGCGTCATGTCGAGCTTGCGCAGCAGCCCGAGGTTGTCCATTTCCGGCAACGGCGGCACCTGCACCCGCCGCTCCTTGTAGTTGCTTTTCTCCAGCCGCTTTTTCATCGCGTCGAGCAGCAGCTTGCCGGCGGTAAGACTGCGATAGCGCGGATCCGCGCCTTCGATCACCGTCCAGGGGGCGTTGGCATTGCTGGTTTCACGCAGCGCGCGCTCCGACACCTCGCGGAAAACGTCATACATCTTGAAACGGTCCCAGTCGAACTTGGTGACCCGCCAGCGGGTAAGCGGATCCTTCTCCAGCTCCCGCATGCGTTTCTTTTGCTGTTTCTTACTGAGGTGGAACCAGAACTTCAGCAGCAGCACGCCCTCGTCACAGAGCATTTTCTCCAATCGCACGATTTCCTCGAGGCTGCCCTTCAGGCCGGCATCGTCGGACTGCCCCAGCACCCGGCTCACGATCGGCGCGGTATACCAGGACCCGAACATAATGCCGATCTTTCCCTTCGGCGGCAGTTCGCGCCAGAAGCGCCACATCCGCGGCCGCTCCGCTTCCTCGTCCGAGGGGTCGCCGAAGGCGCGCGTCTGGATGTGACGCGGGTCCATCCATTCGTTGAGCAGGTTGACGGTTTCGCCCTTGCCGGCTCCGTCCACCCCGCCGATCAGGATCAGCACCGGAAATTTCTTCGCCTGCGCCAGATCGAATTGCGCATTCAGCAGCGCCTCGCGCAACTTGGGTTCCTGCCTGGCATAGACTTGCTTCGTGACTTTGTGGCCTAGCTCTGCGGATTCAAACATGACTACCCCCTTTCGGAATTTCCATGCGGTGATTTCCAGAACGGTTTCTGCCTCTGCCAATGATCCCGTGCGCGGCCAAGCGCGTCGAGTTGCAGGTGCGTACTGGCTGCGCTCCAGCCTTGCATCATGCCACTAACGCGCGCATCGGGCGCGCGCGCCCCCGCCGCCACTTCCGGCAGCAAGCGCAGCAAGGTCGCCGCGTCGTTCAGGCGGCCAAGCACTTCCTGCATCCCGGCAAGCGACTGGACGTAAGGCCGCACGCGCCGTTTCGGAAACAATGTCGCGAAAAATTCCGCCGCATAGCGCAATTTCTTGGCCGCGATGCGCAGGCGATGGCGCCCGGCGGCATCGAGCTCCTGCAGACGTTGGCCCCGCTTTTGCAAAGTGGCTTCACGCTGCTGCAACAGGCTTGCGACGAAGCCCTCCAGCGGCAGGGAAAACGCCGCATGCTCCGGCATCGATACGCCCTCGGCCAACAACCGTCCGAGTTCCAGCCACAGGCGCTGCCACGCGGGCGAGGCGACAACGCCCTGCGCGGCACGCAGGTGCGCGCGTCCCAATCGGGCGCAGCGCCGTTCGAACGCGATCACCGCGGATTCGTCCGCGCGCTGCTCGCGCAGCGCGCGCAGCGTCTCGTGCACGAACACGTCCCAGTCGCGCGCCCGCCCCAGTGCAGCGCCCTGCTCCTTGAGCTGGACCATGACCGGCGCGAACGCGGCCTGCGGAATTACGTTCTTGAACAAGCTGAAGCAGGCGCGCAAGCGCCGCAAGGCGACACGCACCTGGTGCAAATACTCCGGATCCTTGCCGGCCAGGAAACCGACCTCGTTCGCCTGCACCTGCGCCATGCAATTATGCATGATGGTGGTGAAAGCCGCCGCCACGCTACCGCGCCCGTCCAGTTCGAGTTGCGCCGCCTTGACCGGACATGCCGGCTCCTTGCGCGCGAGCGCATAGCCGCGCTCGGCCTTGCTCGCCTGGCCGAGGCGCAGCGGCAGGCGCTCGAGCAATTCCAGCGCAAGCTCGTACAAGCGCGCGGGGCTGCCGGCGAGCAGCTCTATTTCGGCTTCGCTGATCGCGCTCGCGCGCCGGCCGCTGCGGACATGCCCGCTGTCCAGGCAAAGTTCGGCCAGGCTGCCATCGGCGAAGCCAAGGCGCAGGCGGGTGCGCTCGAACTCGGTCCGGAAAACCGGCGCGAGCTTCGCCCGCAGACTCGGGGCGCGAAACAGCTTGGCCTCCGGCGTGGTGGCGAGCAAGCCGAAATCGAGCGCCTCGCCCGGCAGCGGCCATTCCCATTCCTCGCGCACATGCAGCCCGGCCGCGGCCCGGCCTTCGGTTTTCAGGGTCTGCAGCCAGCGCCCGCCGTCGCAGCGCAGGCGCAGCGCCAACCCGGCGCGTAGCAGGGCCCGCTCGGGCGTGTCGTAATAGACGCTGTGGACGCGGCGGGTCGATGCGCGCCCCTGCTGCAACGCCTTGATCCGCGGATCGCGGCGCAGCCGGCGCAAATCCTGCGGCGCGAGCAACAGCTTGAGTTCGGTTTCCACTATCTTCTGCTCGCAGTGAGCACGCCCTGCACTTCCCTCACCAGAGCGAGGGTTCGCTGCAACTGCTCCAGATCGGAGACTTCGACGGTGAAGGACATGTAGGCCATATGCTGCTTCGATTGCGTGTTGACCCCGGTGACGTTGATTTTCTCGCGCGCGAGCACCTCCGAAATATCGCGCAGCAGCCCCTGGCGGTCCTGCGCCTGCACCACGATGTCGACCGAAAACACGCCGTCGTTCTGCTGACCCCAGGCGGCTTCGATCATGCGTTCGGGTTGAAGCTCGGCCAAGCGTTGCAAGTCGCGGCAACTGCGGCGGTGAATCGACACCCCGCGGCCGCGGGTGACGAAGCCGGCGATGGCGTCGGGCGGCGCGGGTCTGCAGCACTTGGCCAGTTGCGTCAGCAGCTTGTCCATGCCGACGATGAGAATACCGCTGCCTGTCGCATCGGCCCGGATCTTTCCCGGCAACAGGGATTCCGGCTCCGCCCCGGCCGGCATCGCACCGCGCAGAGCGGTCTGCAGCTGCTTCGTCCCGATTTCCTCGCGTCCGGCGGCGGCGAACAATTCCTCGCTCCTGGCGTAGCCGAGTTGCTGCGCCAAGTGGTCGAGATTGGCGCCGGTCATGCCTTCGCGCTGCAGTTCGCGCTCGACCATGGCGCGCCCCTGGGCGACGGTCTCGGCCAGCGCCTGCGCGTTGAACCACTGCCTAACCTTGCTGCGCGCGCGCGAACTGTGGATGTACCCCAGTGCCGGATTCATCCAGTCGCGGCTCGGCCCGCCGGTCTTGGCGGCGACGATCTCCACCCGCTGGCCGTTGGCGAGCTTGTAATTGAGCGGCACCATCACGCCGTCGACCTTGGCGCCGCGGCAGTGGTGGCCGAGATCGGTGTGCAGATGATAGGCAAAATCCACCGGTGTCGATCCCTGCGGTAGATCCAGCACCCGCCCCTGCGGCGTGAGCACGTAGACCGTGTCATCCGGCGCCGTCTGCTTGAACTGCTCGACCCGGTTGACGGATTCGACGACGTCGTCGCGCCAGGCGAGCACCTGCCGCAGCCAGGCGATTTTCTCGTCGAAGGGGTCCGGCCTGGAGACGGAGGCCGCTCGCCCCGTGCCTGCCTCCTTGTAGCGCCAGTGCGCGGCCACCCCCAGTTCGGCGTGGCGATGCATATCGTGGGTGCGGATCTGCACTTCCAGCGCCCGTCCGTCGGCGCCGACCACCGCGGTATGCAGGGAGCGGTAGTCGTTCGCTTTCGGGCGCGAGATGTAATCGTCGAACTCTTTCGGAATCGGCGTCCACAGGTTATGCACTATGCCGAGCGCGGTGTAGCAGTCCTTCACCGAGTCCGCCAGCACGCGCAGCGCGCGCACATCGTAGAGCTCGGAGAAGTCCAGCGACTTGCCGCGCATCTTGTTATAGATGCTGTAGATGTGTTTGGGGCGGCCCTGCACTTCGGCGCGGATGCCCGCGGCGCGCAATTCCGCCTCAAGCTCAGCCATCGCGGCGGCGATAAAGCTCTCGCGTTCATCGCGTTTTTCGTCCAGCATGGATACGATCTTCTTGTGCAACTCGGGCTCGAGGTAGCGGAAGGCGTAGTCCTCCAGCTCCCACTTGAGCTGCCAGATGCCCAGGCGGTTGGCGAGCGGCGCGTAAATGTCCAGCGTCTCCTGCGCGTAGGGCCGGCGCAGCGCATCGGGCGAGCGCGCCATGAAACGCAGCGTCTGGGTGCGGCTCGCCAGCCGCAGCAGCACCACGCGGATGTCCTCGACCATGGCGAGCAGCATCTTGCGCAGCACCTCTGCCTGCGAACTGTGCGCCGCGCCGCTTTCCTGCCCAGCCAGCGTGCGCGTGACCACGCGCAGGCGGTTCAGCTTGGCGATGCCCGCCACCAGGCTTGCGACTGCGGGTCCGAAGTCGGCGGCGAGCTTGTCCTGGCTGTCGGCCAGATACTGCGGCGCGGCGAAAAGTAGGCCGGCAATCCGCGTCTCCACGTCCAGGCGCAGCGCGGCGAGGGAGGCGGCTGCGCCCAGCGCGTGGCCCAGCGCCGGCTCCCCCGTGCCCAGCAGTTTATCCGCATACATGGACTGGGCGAGTTCGTACGCGCGGCGCAGCCGGCTGGCGTCGGCTTCAGGCAAGCCGGCGGCGATCGGAGCCAGCGCCGGCTCGGCCAAATCGACGTATGCGCTCTGCACGGCGGTGCCCATGGCTGAATTATACTCG
Organism: Betaproteobacteria bacterium; assembly: GCA_016234705.1. Lineage (GTDB taxonomy): Bacteria > Pseudomonadota > Gammaproteobacteria > Burkholderiales > SG8-39 > 2-12-FULL-64-23. The sequence continues at coordinate 19,641 of JACRAS010000064.1, forward strand.
CCACGATAGGGTGGTCCGCCATGAGCAAACGCAAATCGACGATAATCTCCTCATGTTGGAATTCTTCAAAACCTGGCGCAGAAAACGCGTGCTGCGAAACAAAAGGCTGGACCAGGCACTGTGGCAGCGGGTGGCCGGCAGCCTGCCTTTTCTGCGCGGCCTGACGGCTGCGGAAGAGCAGTGTTTGAAGGAATGCGCCGCGCTGTTCCTGGAGGAGAAGGAAATGCACGGCGCGCGCGGCTTCGTCCTGACCGATGCGGTGCGCCTTTCGATCGCGGTGCAGGCCTGCCTGCCCATCCTCAACCTCGGACTGGACGCCTACCAGGGCTGGGTGGGCATCGTGATCTATCCGGGCGAATTCAAGGTGCGGCGCGAGGAAACGGACGCCAGCGGCGTGGTGCACGAATACGACGATGAACTCTCGGGCGAAGCCTGGCCCGGCGGGCCGGTGATCCTTTCCTGGCAAGACGTCAAGCTGGGCGCGGCCGGCTACAACGTGGTGATCCACGAATTCGCGCACAAACTGCATATGAGCGGCGGCGACATGGACGATTTTCCGCTGCCGCATGCGCGCATGGATCGCGAGCGCTGGCTGGCAGCCTGGCATGAGGCCTACGACGAATTCTGCGCCCAGGTCGACCGCGGCATCGACACCGTGATCGACCCCTATGCGAGCGAGCAACCGGCGGAGTTCTTCGCCGTGCTCTCCGAAGCCTTCTTCACCCTGCCGCGGGCGGTGCGTTCGATCTACCCGGAGCTATATGGTCAGTTGGCGCTGTTCTACAAGCAGGATCCGGCCGCGCGCATCAATGCGTAGTTGCGAAGCGGAAGATTTGCGCGCTGCGCGCGCCAACCGTGTTTTGCGCGCGGATGAAAAACGTATCCGCACGGAAAACACGGTTATGAATAAAACCAAAATAGGTTTGGGGTGGCTTTTATCCAAGATCGTCGATAGCGCGCGGATGTGCTTTTCATCCGTGCGCTATCGACGATCCGCGCGGACGGCTTTTCGTCCGCGCAACATCGCAGCCCCGCAACAACCAGAGGCGCGATTTAGGTCGCCAGATATAGCCATAAGCGACGTCATCATTCCGCCAGCAGAAACTCGCGCACGATCGCGATCTGGTCCGCATGCATCAGCGTCGGCGCATGGCCGACTTCTGGGATTTCCACCGTTTTCGCGCGCGGGCCGCGGCCGGCCATTTCCTGCAGGGTCTGACGCGTGAGCAGGTCGGACAAAGCGCCGCGGATCACCAATGTCGGGCAACGGATGGCATCGTAATAGGCCCACAGTTCGATGTCCTTGCCGGGCTTGGCTGCGCTGACGGGCACGGCGATGGCCGGATCGTAGTGCATGCGGTAACTGCCGTCCGCTTGCCTGCGCGTGACATGCTCGGTGAGGATGGACCATTCGGCGTCGCTGTGCGCCCCGGAGGGCGCGCTTACTGCGCGTATGTACTGGACCGCCGCGGCGAAATCGGGAAACTGCGGCGCCTTGCCCAGATACTCGCCGATGCGCGCGAGCGACACGGCGGTGATGACCGGCCCGACATCGTTCAGCACCAGCTTTTGCACCGGCGTCTCGGCCAGGCTGGCAATCGCCATGCCTATCATCCCGCCCATCGAGGTGCCGACCCAGTGCACGCTATCGGCGTCCAGGCGCGCGAGCAGCGTCACCATGTCGGCGACATAGGTCTGCACCTGGTATTCCATCGGATTCTTCAGCCAACCGCTCATGCCGCGGCCGGGCACGTCGGGACAGACCACGCGGTAATGGCTGGACATGACCCGCGCCAGGGAATCGAAATCGCGCCCGCAGCGCGACAGACCGTGCACGCACACCAGCACCCTGCGCCCGGCCGGATCGCCCCACTCGGTGTAAGCCAGCCGGTGCAGGCCGCTCGCGCTTATGCACTGCACCTGGCGCTGCCTGAATTCCTGCGTCATTTCGATTGTCCTAGGAATAGGCGAATCAATCCGGGCGCGAAATCTGAAGGGCCCGTCGGCGCACCGCAATCCGGTGCTTGAAGCCCCCCGAACCGCGCACAATGCATCTTATGTTAATTTCGCTCCGCTATGCACGCCCGAAGGGGGGCGATCGGAGCGAGTTTAGTGGTAAATTAGATGTACCTCAGTTCGGTCCCGGCTTGCGCATATAGGCCTTATGTTCCCTCCAGGCCCCCTCTTGCCCAAGGTTTGGACACGATGTCGGGCAGGTTACTGGTTAAGAAATCAGCGATAAGAGATCGCCGCAGCCTACCGATGCGTTTTGCGCAAGCGCGCCAATTGTTCGAGGTTTGGGCCGGCGTTCTTGTTTCCGTTTTCGAGGGCCTGCGTAAAGTATTTCTTTGCCAGATCGAAATTCTTCTCCCCTCCCGTGCCCGTCATGTACCACCACCCGATCCGGTTTTGTGCCCAGTGGTTTCCAGCTTCGGCCGAAGCAAGGTAATCGGCTTTGGCGGCTGCCAGGTCCTTCTTTTCTGTTTCCAGCAGGTGGCCACGCTGGTTCCGGCTTGCTGTGTTTTGCGGGTCGATGCGTATCACTTCCCCGTAAATCTCAATAGACAGATCGGTAAGCCCTCCCTTCTTCGCGATGTCAGCAGCTTCCACAAGTATCGAGAGGGAGGCCGGCACTGGGCGAGCGTGATAAGCCTTGCGATAGAGCGTAGCAGCCTCTCTATACCTCTCCATGTTCTGCCAAGTCTCCGCTTTTAGGAACAGCGCGTCCCTTTCGAGGATTGCCAAACCTTCCGGCCGCATGGGCTTCTTGCGGGCGGCGATCATGAACTCGTCCATTGCCTCGAATGAACCTCCCCACTTGGGCGAGATCCCGATTAAGAACTCCCTCTTTGACCAGTATGAGGAGGGATCTGCCTTTTCGGCGGCGACGAAATAGTCATTCGTCTTGCTGTTGGAAAGCCCCCGAGCGACACGAATTAGCAAACAGTAACTGGGAAACGGCCTAGCGATAAGCGTCGTTGCGTTCAGCAGGTGCTTTTCTGCGGCACCGAGATTTCTGGCAAGGTCGTCAAACTGCTTTTGGGTCGTGTTCTTGGCGTATTCGTTACCACGAAGTAGCCAGCCATACGAAAAGTAGAACTTTCCCAAAGTGTGCTGTGCCGCGTAAGACATTGGGTAGAGCTTTACCCATTCCTCAACATGTCCTTGCCAGACGGGGCTCAAGTGCTGCTCTTGAGGGAGAAAATTCCCCAGCGCATCGAGGTAATTATCTCCGGTCATCAATCCCGATTCGTAGTCCCTCTGTAAAGCCGAGGCGATCTGCTCCAATTGACTGAAATTGCGGCTTGCCAGCAACGTGAAGCCCGATGCATGGGGCCCATTTTGCGTACCGGTTTGTTCCGGCTGAGCACCCCACGCCGGCGCAATCCATCCGAGCCCCCCTGCGAGCGCAAGAATGACCCAGCAAAGTGTTTTCTTCATGTTGTCTCCGCACATTCGGTTACTTCCGTAAGGGCCACTCTGCTTCTTGGTTAGCGATAGGAAATTCAATCCGCCGGGCAACCTGAAATCACGCTGCCGACGTAAGTGGGATGTACCTCAGTTCGGTCCCGGCTTACGCATATAGGTGTTATGTTCATTCCAGGCTCCTCCTTTACGGCAAATCACCGGGATTTCGAACGGTACTATTGGTTAACTACTGGGCAATCTACAACAAACGCCGGAGCGGCACAACGGCTTTGCCCTCGCCCCGCTGCTCAGGGACGTTTCGCAGTGCTGGTCAGGCGATGTCGGGTACCGGATGGTAGGTCAAGGTGTCTTGCGTCTGCGTCGGCACACCTGCGTCCGGCTGCCTCACAGGCGGCGAGCGTACGGATTGGGCCACCTGCCGTGGCGCCCAAAGGCCCAGGTGTTCCTGGATTCGACGGATGACCGTTTCGTCCTCAATAAGTGCGATCACGCGCATTGGACCATGGCATTTCGGACACTGCAGGGGATCGACGTCATAGACCTTGTGAATCAAGCGTGCCCACGACGATCTCGCGCGAGCGGCCACCGCGTCCCGATCCTGCGGTTCCTGCTCCACGGGGGAATCGCCGTCCGTGCGCGCCCGCTTGGCCCGGACCCGGTTGGAATACCAGCCGAAGTAGCGCACCAAATGTTCGAACCGGTCGGGGATATGGCGACAAAGCAGCTCCAGCCATAGCACGCCGGGCATGAGCTGGAAATTACGTTTCAGTCCCTTATGCAGGCGCGAGCGGTAGATGACCATGCCGCTTTGCGCGTCGTAGCTCATCTTTTCCAGCGAGAACGGCGCGCGCAGCATGTACTGAGCGAGTTTTTTGCGGCCATCGGCGTCGTGGGCGCGAACACGCACGCCGTTGTGGACGGAAAACCCGCTGTGTCGCCAAGCGAGCATCGCCGCGGCAAGCTGTTCTGAGAGCGCGCCCTCCGCAACCAGAAGCTTGAACACCTCGGATCGAAATCCAAGCTCGAGCAGCTTAGCCGGGATCGCCGGCAAGAGGGTGAACGTATCGTCCGCGCCAAATACTCCGTCGGCGGCAAGCACATGGATGTGCAAATTGAATATGACCAGATCGCCAAAAGTCTGAACGAACAGGATCAGCCCCGGCCGGCTCTCGACCCCGGCGCCGGAATACGCTTCGTTCAGCAATCGCTCCACGATGTGGCACAGTTCCCCGAGGAGCCGCCGCTTGTGCGCGGCCGAGGCGCAAAGGCCTCGGTCCCAAAGGTGGCATCCAGAAAGAAAGAGTTGTCCGGCGATTGATGTCGTCATGTGACGTGCAACGCGCCGCTCCGGCACCTCGCCGAACAATTCTGTAACCGGCTGTGACCCATGGCGTGGTCGGAAATATTTTGTTACCTGTTGCGGAGAATGATGATGACCAAACCCGCGAAGAATGAGAGCAAGACGAGCGAGCCTGGACCAGTCGCGCACGACCACTCGGTGGTTCCGGCAGATCGTCGGTCAAACACTGAACAAGAGCGGTCAGTTCGAGCGGGTCGGGCGCGGGCGGTATACGGTGAAACCGACCTGACTCCTGCCGAACAAACAAGAAAGCACTTCGTCATGCGGTTTGGGGAAGAAGAATTCGAAATTGGCCCGTACTTACCGCGGGCGCCCTGACCAGGCTCGGGGTTTGCGCTTCAACCGATACTACCGGTGATCGCTTTACGTAGTGCGGGTTGGTCGCGGGTCGAGAGCTGGCCTAAGCGCCTAAGAATGAGCGTCTGCTCAATGGTGGCGAAAACCGGACGGATAGCGGAGGGTTTGAGCAGGCTTGCCGCCCGCCAGTCTTCGATGATCACTTCTCCGAAGGTTCCCGATGATTTGATCTGGCTGGTGACGGCCATGATCACCACGTCGCGCCGGGCCTCGTTGTAGGCGGCGCTGCTGACGACAACTGCGGGCCGCTTCTTGGCGTCGGATTGATCGGTGAAGGGGAACGGGACGAGCACAATGTCGCCGAAACCGTATACGGGCATGGCTTAGCGCTGTCTACAATTTGTCGTAGTCGGCATCGTCTGGATTGTCCCAGACCTTGCTGAATGCGGGCGCGGAGGCCTTCGTCGCGGCTTGAGTTAGTCGCTGATCATCGCTACGCGTGCGCAGAAAATCGACGAAATCCTCCACTTCCGCTACCCGCTCTGGCGGAAGCCCCTTGATCTTCTCGACAATCGCTTGCTCGTTCCGCTTGTTCATGATCGTGCCTCGTTCGTTGCTGTGCTACCCGTCCTCGACCTTCCAGAGCCGCTTCTCTTCTCGTTGTCAATGATCGGCAATTCGAGATCATCGGATTGACGTTATAGTAACTCAAAGAAGATGGAGCGAGTGGACCGAAGAATCCCTGGTTAGCTTGAACGAGGAGGACGGATCTTCAGGTCGGCCCTGCCTGCCGAAAGATTATCGCCCGATCCAGCCTACGGATTGACTATCTGCAGCCCTATCCAACGCCGCTTTCGCCGTTCCTGCTTCTGCGGACGGATACGGAACCCCAGCGCCGGCTCGATATCCTGATGCGGCCCGAGCGCCACAACAAGGTCAAGGTGCTGCTGTTTTTCGACATCGGCGGCTCGATGGACGACCACGTCAAGCTGTGCCAGGAGATGTTTTCCGCGGCCAAGACCGAATTCAAGCACATGGAATATTTCTACTTCCACAACTGCCTGTACGACTACGTGTGGAAAGACAACCGCCGCTGCCACTCCGAGCGCACCCCGACCGTGGACATCATGCACAAGTACGCGCACGACTACAAATTGATCTTCGTCGGCGACGCCACCATGAGCCCGTACGAAATCCTGCAGCCGGGCGGCTCGATCGAATACACCAACGACGAGGCCGGCGCGTTGTGGATGCGGCGCATGCTCGACGTCTACCGGAAAGCGGTCTGGCTCAATCCGGAGCCCGAGCAACTCTGGCCCTACCGCCAGTCGGTCGCCGTCATCCGCGAGATCATGGAAGCGCGCATGTACCCGATCACCATCGGGGGGCTGGAGCGCGCGATGCGCTATTTGAGCAAATAGAGGAACCCTCGCCCCGGCGGCCAAGCGCGAACGCGAGCGATAGGAAAATCAATCCGCCGGGCAACCTGAAATCACGCTGCCGACGTAAGTGAGATGTACGTCAGTTCGGTCCCGGCTTGCGCTTATAGATGTTATGTTCATTCCAAGCTCCTCCTTCACGGCAAATCACCGGGATTTCTAACGGTATTATTGGTTAACTAATTAGGCATATCGCAGAGAAATTCAACAAACTGCTAAATCGGGCGTTGAAAAACCCGTTGTGCAACGGAATCAAGAATGCGGTTCAGCGCCGGACTATGCTGGTGCCTGAGTTGCTGCCGACCGCCTTCACCGCATCGCCCGCCGCGAAGCCGGGATCCTTGTCGAAACTGAAGACGCGCTGGTCGCCGTTGTCGAAACGCACCGACACGGACCAGGTCTTGGACGAAGTCATCTTCTCCTCGACCTTGTGCCCGGCATAGGCGCCGCCGGCCGCGCCCGCGACCGTCGCGATGTCCCTGCCGCGACCCGCGCCGACCTGATTACCGAGTAAGCCGCCCACGAATCCGCCGGCGATCATGCCCACCGGGCCGCCCTTGCCCTTGTTCTCCACCAAATTGACTGCGGTCACCTTGCCGCATTCGTTGCAGGGGCCGGCCGGCGCGGCGGCCGCAACCGGCTTGGCGCCGCCGTCGATCGCAGCCACCGCCTTGGTGTATTCCTCTTTGGAATCGCGCAGGCACTGCATGCGCCGGCTGGAAGTCGATTCGTCCGCGCAGAGTTTCTGGTCTTCGGCGTAGCGGTGGGCCGCGTCTTTCCGGGCCGCCTCGGGACTGCCCTTGGGCGCATCCCCATCCGCCGCGAACACCGCGCCGGCGCTCATCAGAACCAGGCACATCAGGAATTGTCGTTTCATGAACTTGATCTCCGGAAATCTCAATTGACCAGTTCCCGCGCACAGGGCCTGGAAACCGGCATCGCGCATCGCCTAGGCTACCGCGCCTTGGCATGGCCGGCAACTATTCCTTTGATATTTTCCGGGGAAAATCCATGAACGAAACCAACCGCCACTCCCTCAAGTCTCCGGCATTACCCCTGCTCGAACGGCACCGAAACCATGACTCGGCCTGCCTTTGGCGTCATTTTTTCGGCAAACGCAAGTGATAGGAAAATCAATCCGCCGGGCAACCTGAAATCACGCTGCCGACGTAAGTGAGATGTACGTCAGTTCGGTCCCGGCTTGCGCTTATAGGTGTCATGTTCATTCCAGGCTCCTCCTTTACGGCAAATCACCGGGATTTCGAACGGTATTATTGGTTAACTAAGCGCCTACTTCGCCGCCCCGGTGTTTCATCTGTGGCACCCGGAGCAGGACCGGAGCGGGCTGGCGGAAAACCGCCGGCACTTGGAAGCCATCCTGCATTCCGATGAAGTCCGGGCCACCTTGGGCCTGGGTCAATACCCGCCCGAACGTGTCATGCGAGGGCACCCCGTTGGCCAGCTTCAGGTACTGCCGCAGCCACTCAATCTTGGCTTCCCCCCAGGTGGCAATCCCCCCCCAGCTATCGGCACCGGACAAGATCGCGGCGATTGCCACCACCAGTAACTCACTCAACGCATGCTCGGGGCTGCGACTACGCGGGTCCTTCAAATCCCCGAAAGCATCCTCCACACTTGGCGGCTCGATTTCCTCCATCCTCTGGTCTCCTCGAAAGACCAGAGTAAACGCCTGATTCGACTTGTTTACAACCGCCTTCGCAGACCCTTGTTCGTAAACAACTTTTCATGCGATGGCCCTGGGGGACTGTCCTGAGAGATTGCTAGCAGGATGGTAATTTGATATCCTGTCTAGGTGTCCAAGAAGCACCGGTCGCCACTGATCCGCCGGCTGGAAATATTCGAACCGGAGGATGCTGTCATTCCGAAGCGGCTCGGTGGCGGCAAGCTGAAGGAACGGGTGATCCGGGACCTAGATACGGGCGAGGTGATCGAGTACGCACTGGCCTATGTCAATCCGGCGATCACGATGGCGGATAACGGACGAATTCTCGGCTACGACAACAGCCATCGACTGCATCACCGGCACAGAATGGGAAAAATCGAGCCGACCGAGTTCACCACCTTCGAGGAACTGCGGCGGCGCTTTGAGCGGGAATGGATGGCACTTGCGACGCGTCATGTGAACGGCGAGATTTGAAAGGAGCCTCAATGGGAAAGAAAACCAGGATCACCGTGAGGGATTTCTCGATGTTGTCGAAGCGTATGGAGCGCGGTGTAGCCGTGGCTCGCGCGCTGGATCGCGGCGAGCCTCTGCCGTTTTCAAAGACCGTGGTCGAAATCGATCTGGCTGCGTTTTCGAAGACCTTGACCGAAAAACGCCTTGCGCTGTTTGATCTGGTGAGGCGCGACCGGTATTCAGTGACCGATCTGGCTCAGAAAACCGGCCGCGACCCGTCTGCCGTGCGGCGCGATGTCGAACTCCTGGAATCGGCGGGAATGGTCCGGAGCGTCAGGGAGCCCAACCCCGGGCATGGCACGCGGCGAATCGTGCACGCTGCCGCACGGAGCTTCTGGATGGAGGCGGCGTAATCCGGTCCCCTTTTGTCTTTTCGGCGCGCGCGAAAAGCGCGCTTGCAAATATGGGAATGGAGAAACCAAGCGCCGCCATCCAGGTCGTCGACGACGACCATGCGCTAGAACCGGCTAATCGCGGCCGGCGGCTATCGCTGCCTCGATATCGTCGATCGTCAGCGGGTGGACCCCAACCTTTCAGTCCGCATACCAGTATCGCCTTCTCAGCCCGCGATAAGGCTGCACGCTGATTCCCTCGCCTTCAAGCCGCACCAGCACCGCGCCGGCGCTGTCGGTGCGCAGCAGTTGCGCGCCGCTGGCGCGATAGCGCGCAACGACCGTCTGTTTCGGGTGGCCGAGGCGGTTGCGGTAGCCGACCGTGAAAACGGCCCAGCGCGGCTGCACCGCGGCGATGAATTCGTCCGTGGACGAAGTACGGCTGCCATGGTGCGGCACCACCAGCACGTCCGCGCGCAGCTCGCCCGGCACACGCTCGAGCAACTCCTCCTCCGAGCGCGCCTCGATGTCACCGGTGAGCAGCAGCGCGCCATGCGCGGTGGTTATTTTCAGCACGCAGCTACGGTCGTTGGATTTGATCGAGTCGATGGCGTAGCTGCCGGCGGTCGGATGCAGCAAGTCGAAGCGCACCCCGTCCCAGTCCCAGCCCTGCCCTGCCGCGCACGGCAGCCTGTATGCGGGTGCAACGAGCAGTGCCGGATGGCTTGCGGACAACGAGGAGTAAAGGACCCCGACCGGCAAGCCCGAGAGCACCGCGGCGGCACCGCCCGCATGATCGTTGTCGTCATGCGTAAGGACCATCGCGTCCAGCCCGGTGATGCCTGAGGCGCGCAGATAGGGCAGGATGACACGGGTGCCGCTGTCGGCCTCGGGACCGTAGGCGGGACCGGTATCGTAGAGGAGGGCATGCCGCTCGGTCTGCACCAATACCGCCAGCCCCTGGCCCACGTCGAGCACGGTGATCCACGCGCCGCCGGGCGCGGGCGCCGGTGGCGCCACGGCAAACATCGGCAGCATCAGCGGCAGCCCCAGCCAGCGCGCGGGCACCCCCCGCGGCAGCAGCAGCCAGGCGCATCCCCCCAAGGCCAGCGCCACGGTCCAGGCCGCGGGCGCGTGCTGCTGCCACACCGCGGCGGGCAGCGCGGCACACCATTCGAGCAGCCACATCTGCACTGCCATCGCCGCATGGGCGAGTTCCAGGATGAAATCGAAAGGCAGCACGCTGCCCACCAGCGCGAGCGGCGTCACCACCAGGCTCACCAGCGGTATCGCCACGGCATTGGCGAGCGGCGACACCAGGGACATCTGCTGAAACCAAACGAGCAGCAGCGGCGCCAATGCCAGCGTGATCGCCCACTGGACGCGTCCCCATTGCACCAAGCTATGCCCCGGTCGCAGCCGGCCCGTCGCCACATACAGGATGACCGCGACGGCGCCGAAAGAAAGCCAGAAGCCCGGCGCGAGCACCGCCCATGGATCGAGCAGCAGCACTACCAGCAAAGCGAAGCACAACACCCGCGATACCGAACTCATGCGGTTCGCCCACAGCGCCAGCGCCACCACGCCCACCATATAGAGCGTGCGCTGCGCCGGCACGGCGAAACCGGCGATCAGGCAGTAGCCGAACGCGGCGAAGAACATGGCCAGTGCCGAAGCCTTGCGCGCCGGCAGTGCCAGCATCAGCGCGGACGAGCGCCGCCACAGCCAGTGGACGAGCAGCGCGAACAGGCTGGCCACCATGGTGACATGCAGACCGGAGATGGACATCAGGTGCGATACGCCGGTACGCGCGAACAACTGCCATTGCTTCGCATCGATGGCATTCTGGTCGCCGATCGCCAGCGCGATCAGGATGCCCGCATAGGGGTAGCCGGGCAGCGTATCCCAGTGGCGCTCGCGCAGGATTTCGCGCGCACGCTCGATCAGGTATGCCGGCCGCGGCACCAGGTCGTCCAGGCGCGCCGTGCCTCCGGGACGCACATAGCCCGTAGCGCCGATGGCGCGTTGCAACAGCCAGGACTCGTAATCGAAGCCGTGCGGATTGGCACTGCCGTGCGGACGCCGCAGGCGCACGCTGAAGCGCCAGCGCTCGCCGGCGCGGATGAATGCGACGTCCTGGAACTCTTCGCGGGTGCTGCCTTCGTACCATGACAGCGCAATGCGCCGCGGCAGCCGGGCCTCGGCCGGTTCGACTTGTTCGACCTCGAAATCGAAGCGCACGCCGCGCTCGAAAGGCTGCGGCAACCCCGCCACCACGCCCGTTACGCTGAGATCCGGGCCTTCCCACCGCGGCACCAGGCGATCGGCTCGGCGCCACTGGGCCCAGGCCGCGGCATAGAAAAATCCGGCCCCGGCAAACATCGCCTGCCCCAGCAACGCGGCGGCGAGTGCCGCGCCGCGGCCATTCGCGGCGTGCCGACGCAAGCACCACCATGAAAGCAGGATCGGCAGCA
>JACRAS010000065.1 GCA_016234705.1 Betaproteobacteria bacterium
CCGCCAAATAGTCGCGCCATAAGAAATGCTTATGGAACTTCGCCACCTGTGTGCGATGGCGCTTCAGTATCGTCCCAGTGCGTGCCATTGCCATCGGCTCCGGCTGCTGCCGGCCTTGGGCGCGCGGCGGCGATCCGTCCACGCGACGGCGCTGGATTTTTGCGAGCTTCAGCCTCATAATTTTCCAATGGAAATTCGCCACCTGCGATACTTCGTGGCCGTCGCGTCGGAACTTCATTTCGCGCGCGCGGCCGAGCTATTGAACATCGCGGCTCCGACGCTGAGCGCGCAAATCAAATCGCTTGAATCGCATCTCGGCGTCACCCTGTTCACGCGCAGCACGAAGAAAAAAGTCGAGCTGACCTATGCCGGCCGGCAATTTCAGAAACGTGCGCTCGCGCTGATCGAGAGCTTCGATCAGGCCGAGCGGTTTGCTCGCGATGCCGCGCGCGGCGAGGTCGGCGACGTCAGGCTTGGTTATGTCGTTTCGGCGGCGACGTCGGGGCATGTCAAGAAAGCCATCCAGCTTGTGCGTGTCAAATTGCCGAATGTATTGATCCACATTCAGCGGATGGAGACGCTTCCGCAGATCAAGGCGATCAGTTCCGGGGGCCTCGATATCGGATTCATGCGGCGTGTGGATACCTATCCGGCCGGCATCGAGGCTTTCGCCCTGCCCCGTCAGCGTTTCATCCTGGCTGTCCACCGCAGCCATCCGCTCGCCAAACAGAAGCTGATTACGGCTGCGACCTTGGCGAAGCAGCAATTCGTGGCCTATGAACTGGACGCCGAGATCGGCTTTTTACGTAATATCACGGCGGTGCTGCCGCCCGGCACGATTCCGCAAATCGTTCAGCGCGCGCCCGACGCGGTTTCCTTGCTGACGCTGATCAGCGCCAATGTCGGTATCTCCGTCATTCCGGAATCGCTCATGAAAGTTGCCGACGAATCGGTCGTGATGCGACAGATCGCGGGTCCGCCGCGATATTCCCGAAACGCCGTTGTTTACCGCGCGAGCGAACCGTCGCCCGCGGTGCTCGCTGTGCTGAAGGAATTCCGGACCGCGTTTGCTTCCGCTTAGAGCATTTTCAGGCGAAGTGGGAACCGGTTCGCCGTAGAAAATGCGACCAAATAAGGAATCTAGAGCGCGTTTCCGATTCAATCGAAACGGAACGCGCTCTAGCGCGAAGCCGTCGCAGCGCGCTCGCCCCCTCCGTTTCAGCTTACCGCTATTTATTCAATTGAATATGCGCGTCCTTGATGACCTTGGACCACAAAATCCGGTCGTCGCTCATTCTTTTCGTCAGTTGCGCAGGTGTGCCGCCGAGCGCTTGGACGCCGAGCAAGGCGAATTGCTTTTGTGCACCTTCGCTGTGCAGGAACGCGTTCGCCACGGCATTAAGTTTTGCAACAATGTCCGGCGGCAGGTTTGGCGGACCGTAAAGCGCAAACCAGGTCGACGCGTAGACGCCCGGGAAACCCGCTTGGCGCATCGACGGTACGCCCGGCAAGAAAGCGACCGGTTCGGGCGTCATGACGGCCAGCACGCGCGCCGCCTTCAATTGCGGATTATAGGCCGCGACCCCGACGTCGATCTGTCCGCCCAGCAGGTCGGTCACCATGAGCGTCACGTTGCGGTAGGAGATGTAGTTGCCGGTAAAGCCGGCGTAGGAGGCCAGCAACAGAGCGGCCAGATGCCCCATGGTGCCCGGGCCGGGATGGCCGACCGTGAGGCGTCCGGGATTTTGTTTTGCCCAATCGACCGCCGCCTGCACCGTATGGCCGGGGAACTTTGCGCCGCTAATAATCACATTGGGCGCATCGAACAGCAGCGCGATCGGCGAAAAATCTTTATCCGAATCGTAGCCGAGCGACGCATCCATGATCGGCCGCACGATCATCGGGCCGACCGCCTGCAAGCCGATGGTGTAGCCATCCGGCTGCGACTTGGACACGCCGAGAGCTGCGACAATGCCACCACCGGCTGGTCGGCTTTCGACGACGACCGGTTGGCCCAGCTCCTTCGCGGCAAA
>JACRAS010000062.1 GCA_016234705.1 Betaproteobacteria bacterium
ATCGAACAACGCCTGCGGGAAGCCGCCGAAATCATGGATCGTCTTCGGTCTTGCCATCGCCGTCACCGCCGTGCCGCGCGTGAACCAATGCGCGGAGATTGCCAGGATCGCTTTGGGCTTGGGCGCATTCTTGCCAAGATTGCGCCAGGCCTCGGTGTACCGGTTGCGGGCCAGCGTGTTCATCGGGCTGCCGTGGCCGAAGAAAATGACCGGCATGCGCGCGTGGGTTGCGCTGCTCATCGGCAAGGCCTCTTAGCTCAGTCTCTTATGAGTCAAGCGTTGACAGAATGTGCTGCGCTGTCGCTGCCTCGAGCGCGGCGCTCCTGGCTGCGTCCGAGCGCGATGGCGAGAACAAGCCAAACGCCCGCCACGGGCACCGTCGCAAGAGAGATCGTCGACAGTTCGAGCCCCGCCCCGCGCAGCGCTGCGAACAGCCAGCCGCTCAGCGCATCCGCGCCGCGGAACACGACGATGTCGATCACGTTCTTTGCCTTGTATTTCTCCTCGCGTTCCGACACCGTAAACAACACCTCCCGCGCTGGATTCGCGATGGCAAAGTTGGCGGTACGCTGGATCGCCTGAAACGCGATGACCATGAACAGCATGGGCGCAAAGGCCAGCGCCAGAAAGCCGATGCCGAACACCAGCGGCAGGGTCGCAGCCGCCGGCCCGACGCCAAAGCGCGCGATCAGCCGTCCCGTCGCGAAGAACTGAACGATGATCGTCAACAAACCGATGGAGAGGTCGATGGCGGCAAAAATGCGCGTGCGCACCGCCGGATCGTCGGACGCTGCCGCAACGATGTTCGCCTGCTGGAAATAGAGAAACGTTCCGGCGAGGGACAGCAAAGATACCCACAAGGCGATGCCCGCGAGATAAGGCGAGCGCAGTACCATCGCGATGCCGGCAAGCCAGCCGCCGCCCAGCGCCGCGGACACCGGGCGCGTGCCTGGCGCGGGCCGCGCACTCGCCGTGGCCGGCGCGCTGGCGCTTGGCGGTGTCGCCGACTCCAGGCGGTGCGCGCACAACACGGCCAGTTCCAAAAACATCGCCGCAACGAACAGCAGATTGACCGGACCGAGCGGCGCGGCCAGCCCCACCGTCAACGCCGGGCCGAGCAGCGCGCCCGCGGAACCGCCGGCGGCAATGAAACCGAACAGCCGCTTGCCCTGCTCGCTCGCGAACAGGTCGGCCATGAACGACCAGAACACCGACACCGCGAACAGGTTGAACACGCTGATCCAGACGAAGAACACGCGCGCGACGTGAACCTTGCCGACGTCGAACGTCAGCAGCAACCAGAAGATCGCGATGTTGGCGACGAAAAACTGGTAAACGAGCGGAATGAAGCGCCGGCGCGGCAAGCGCGCGACCATGGCGCCGAACACCGGCACCGCGGCCAGCATCACGACAAAGGTCGCCGTAAACAGCCACTGCAGGTTGCGCACTCCGCCCGCAATCCCCATTTCGTCGCGCAAGGGCCGCAGCACGTAGTAGCCGGCGAGCAGACAGAAGAAATACGCGAATGACCAAAGCAGCGCCTGCACCTCGCCCGGACGCGCCGCAACCACGCGTCCCAGCCAGCGTTCGGCAGGCGCCTCGTTCACCATCGCCCCGGCTGAATCGTCCGATATCCGGTCCCGCTCGCGGCGCAATGCAATATGATCACTACGATCTGATGCCGAGTACTTGGCGCACCTCTGCCGCGGTCCTAGGCCTGCCGAAAATCGGCGTGCCGTAGTCGAAATCCTTTGCCCGGGCTAGTCCTCCGACCACGACCGGCTCAAAGCCCGCATCCTCGACCAGGCGCACGGCGACCCGCAGCGCCGCCGCGTCGTCGGCGGCCAGCGGGATGCCGAGCCGCTCTCCGGCGCGATGCGCTTCGCTTTTCATGCTGGT
Source organism: Betaproteobacteria bacterium (assembly GCA_016234705.1). Classification (GTDB taxonomy): domain Bacteria; phylum Pseudomonadota; class Gammaproteobacteria; order Burkholderiales; family SG8-39; genus 2-12-FULL-64-23. Next base: position 1,900 of record JACRAS010000062.1, read on the forward strand.
GTAGCCGACGCAGTTGAAGGCGCGCACCAGGCGCGCGCCAGGCAAGAATTGCGGCGATGCAACCCCGGTTCCTTTCGCCCCGGCCTCGATCGCCATGTCGCCGTCACGCCCCGGTATCGGGTTGCAGGCGTCGAGCACGACTTTGCCTTTGAGGGCATCGCCCAGATCGCGACCCACCTGTGGCAGCGCGGCGTAAGGCACTGCGATGAACAGGACTTCGCCGAACGCGCCCGCCTCCCTGGTCGTTCCGGCGCGGGCGCCGGCCCCGAGGCGTGCCGCCAGCGCTTTGTCGTGTTCGAGGTCGAGCGAGGAGAACATCACTTCGTGCCCGGCTTTCACCCAGAGCTCGCCGACCGTGCCACCGACCCGGCCCGATCCGATAACCCCGATTTTCATTCTTCCGGCGGACTCCCCCGCGGCGCGCGCTGCGAGCGGCAGACCGCCCAGGGCGAAGCTTGCGGCGGCAGCGCCGGCGGCCTGGAGCAATCGGCGGCGGCTCGGCTTCATGACATCCTTCGTTTTCATGAGAAATCTCCCGAATAGAGCGGTTCATGTTATAAATCAGACGGCGCAAACCGGAGCCATTGTAGGAGATAAGCGCGGTTTTCTCCTAGTTGCAGCAGCATCCTCGCGAAACCCCCGCCTGCGCTGGCTATCCAGAACAAATGGATCTTTCTGTTATAATTCAACGGCCTTATCCATTTTCCCCCGGTCAGTGCAGGGTGGAGGTGGAATGCCTGCTTTAGGAAGCTCCGATCAGACCTATCCGAAAAGGAAAATTGCGATGAATGTAATTTGGCGTTTTTACATGGACGGGGGCCATCGCTGGAACTGGCAGCAGATTGGCGCAGGCCAGGCGGTCGTGGCGGAATCGTCCAAGGGTTACAGCAATTACGAAGCATGCCTCGCCAATGCGAAGGATCGGGGTTATGTCTTTCTCCCGGCCCAGGGCAAACGAGCTCGAGGACGCTAGGCCATGGAAAACCGTTATGGCTTTGGCAAGTCCGTGTCTATGAGCTACGATGAAGCGATGACCAAGGTCGTTGCAGAACTGCAGAAGGAAGGCTTCGGCATATTGTCGGAGATCGACGTTGCCGGCACCTTGAAAAAGAAGCTCGGTCACGACATGCCCCCCTACCGCATTCTCGGCGCCTGCAACCCCTCGTTTGCCAGGCGCGCCCTTGCGGCGGAGCCGAGCATAGGCCTGCTCCTGCCCTGTAACGTGGTGGTTCGCCAGGATGCGGCCGGCACGGTGCTGGTGGAATTTCTCGACCCGGGAATGATGGGTCAACTGACCGGCAACCGCGATGTCGGCCCGATTGGCAACGAGGTGCGCGAAAAACTGCAGAAGGTGATGCGCGCGCTCTGACCGGCCGCGAACGGCCGGTCAGCGGCAAGCTCGCGGTGGCCTGCAAGCTGTTTAGCTTCAGCGCGTTTAGCCCACTTCGAATTTGATTTATGTCAAGTGTGCGAAGCCGATAAGGTATAAGAATTGGTGTGCCTTCAATCTAGGGAGAGCACACGATGAAATCCTTCAATGCAAGCGTCGCAGTTCTGGGACACCTCCTCGTTCTTCTCGCCCTCAGTTCGGGCGCCGTGACCGCCCAGGTCACGAAGGGGGCGGACGACGCGACAAGCGCCGGAAGTCCGGCAACGAGTGCAGTCGAACGCGAAGTGATTCCGGGTGCGGACCGGATGACCAGCGCCGAGCGCGACGCCTATCGCCGCCGCATGGAGGCAGCCACCACGCCGGAAGAAAAAGACAGAATCCGCGCCGAGTATGCCAAAACCCCGGATGAGCCGGCGCCGGCTCGCCCGCTGGTCGGAGACCCGGCAAGAGGCGCCACGTTGCACCGGGCATGCTTCGGCTGTCACGGCATCGAGCGCTATGTGGCGCCGGTAACCTACGCCGCGGCCAGCTTTATCGATTCGGTGCTCAGGGCAAGCGGGCTTTCCGATTTGCCGCCTGCTGAACCGGCCCGGTTCAAGGGAAGGATCAAGTCCCTGGCGGCGCTGCGGGAAGGAGTGAACCGGCGCAACGACTATCTCAATCCGAAGATGACGCCCCAGGAAATCGAGGACGTCATTGCCTATCTGAACGTCACCTACTACAACTTCCCGCAATAATCAGCGCATGCGAGTGCGGCTGCGCTACGCGCAGTAGATTGTCCTTTGCCGTTACGGCCACGTCGTATTTCCGCGCACCGGTCCGGCAGTTCCGCCGCGAGCCACCGGTTCATCGCGGCGAGATATTGGGGTGGCTGATGGGACTCGAACCCACGACGACCGGAATCACAATCCGGGACTCTACCAACTGAGCTACAGCCACCATTGAAACGATTCTGGCGTGCCCGGCGGGAATCGAACCCACAACCCCCAGCTTAGAAGGCTGGTGCTCTATCCGGTTGAGCTACGGGCACCCCCATCGGGCAACGCACGACATACCCGCACTTGGCGTAGCAACGGGTAACAAACTGGTCGGGGTGGAGAGATTTGAACTCCCGACATCCTGGTCCCAAACCAGGCGCGCTACCAGGCTGCGCTACACCCCGAGCGGATGCGTATGATACTCTGGCCTTTTTCGGCGGTCAACGCAGAACGCAGTGGCGCAGGACTGGAAAAGATAATAAACTTGCTCCCCGCTTGGATTTCTGCTATTAAAGCGCCTTCGTTTTTTGAACTGAGAGTGGTTCGATATGCCCGCAGAACAACTGGTACGCCATAAGACCTTCCCGCCTTATGCCCCGAAAAAGGGCGAGGAGTACATGAACAAGAAACAACTGGCGCATTTCCGCAATATCCTGGAAGCGCTCAAGGTCGAGTTGGGGCAGGATATCGATCGCACTGTCCACACCATGCAGGACGAGGCCACGGTATTTGCCGATCCAAACGACCGTGCCAGCCAGGAGTCCGACATGGCGCTCGAATTGCGCAACCGCGACCGCGAACGCAAACTGATCAAGAAAATCGAGGAGACCATCGCCAAGATCGAAAGCAAGGACTACGGCTATTGCGAAAGCTGCGGCGTCGAAATCGGCCTGAAGCGGCTCGAGGCGCGCCCAACGGCGACGCTGTGCATAGACTGCAAGACCCTGGATGAACTGAGGGAAAAGCAACTCGCCAAGTAGGCGAGTTGCTTTCAGTGAAGACTAACTTGCCGCTGCGCGGCAGGTTATGTCGAAACTAAAAAGCAAAAAACGGCGGCTCGATGCCGCCGTTTTTAGTCGTGGAATCCATTGCAGTGATGGAAACTTCGACCCAATGAAAAAGGGACGCCTCTGCGTCCCTTGTGTTTACCGCACTCCCGTTGTTAGCTGGGTTGAGCTGTCCCCGGTTGCGGCGCCGCCGCCTCCACCGCCTTCATCGACAGGCGCAGTCGGCCCTTGTCGTCGGCTTCCAGCACCTTGACCTTCACCACTTGCCCTTCCTTGAGATGGTCGGCGACGCTGGCTACGCGCTGCTGGCTGATCTGCGAGATGTGCAGCAGACCATCCTTGCCGGGGAGGACGCTGACGATGGCGCCGAAGTCGAGCAGCTTGAGCACCGTGCCGTCATAGACCTTGCCCACTTCCACGTCTGCGGTAATCGCCTCGATACGCTTTCTCGCCAGTTCCCCGCCCTCGGAACTGATGCAGGCGATGCTGACCGTGCCGTCGTCCTCGATGTCGATGGTGGTGCCGGTCTCCTCGGTCAGCGCGCGGATCACCGCCCCGCCCTTGCCGATCACGTCGCGGATCTTGTCCGGATTAATCTTGATCTTGATGATGCGCGGCGCAAAAGTGGAAATGTCCGAGCGCGACGAAGGCAGCACATCGGTCATTTTCTCAAGTATCACCATGCGGCCTTCGCGCGCCTGCGACAGCGCGACTTGCATGATTTCCTTGGTGATGCCCTCGATCTTGATGTCCATCTGCAGCGCGGTCACGCCGTTTTGGGTGCCGGCCACCTTGAAATCCATGTCGCCCAGGTGATCTTCATCGCCGAGGATGTCGGTGAGCACGGCGAAACGATTGCCTTCCTTGATCAGGCCCATGGCGATGCCGGCCACATGCGCCTTCATCGGCACCCCGGCGTCCATCAGCGCCAGACTGCCGCCGCACACCGAGGCCATCGAGCTCGAACCGTTGGACTCGGTGATCTCGGACACCACGCGCATGCTGTAGCCGAATTCCTCCACCGAGGGCAACGTCGCCAGCAGCGCGCGCTTGGCCAGGCGCCCGTGGCCGATCTCGCGCCGCTTGGGCGAGCCGACACGGCCAGTCTCACCGGTGGCGTACGGCGGAAAATTGTAATGGAGCATGAACCGGTCCTTGTACTCGCCCATCAGCGCATCGATGATCTGCGAGTCGCGCGCCGTTCCCAGCGTCGCGACCACGATGGCCTGGGTCTCGCCGCGGGTAAACAGCGCCGAACCATGGGTGCGCGGCAGCACGCCGAGGCGAATGCTGATCGGACGCACGCTGCGCGTATCGCGGCCGTCGATCCGCGGCTCGCCGTCGAGGATCTGGTTGCGCACGATTTTTGATTCCAGCGCGAAACAGATTTCCTTGACGGCATTCGCGTCCGGCCCGCCTTCGCTGCCGACGCCAACCTCGGTGAACACGCGCTTCCACAGGGCATCGATGGCCTCCGAGCGCGCCTGCTTCTCCTTGACCTGGAACGCCGCACGCAAGTCCGCTTCAGCCATAGTGGTGATGCGTGTGGTGAGGGATTCGTCCTTGGCCGGCGGTTTCCAGTCCCACATCGGTCTGGCGGCGGCATCGGCCAGTTCGTTGATCGCCGTGATCGCGGCCTGCATCTGCTCGTGGCCGAACATCACCGCGCCGAGCATCACCTCCTCCGACAACTCCTGCGCTTCCGATTCCACCATGAGCACCGCATGCTCGGTGCCGGCGACGACCAGGTTGAGTTTCGAATCCTTCAACTGGGTGGCGGTCGGGTTGAGGATGTATTGGCCGTTGGCGTAGCCGACGCGCGCGGCCGCGGTCGGGCCGTTGAACGGGATGCCGGACAGGGTCAATGCCGCCGAAACGCCGATCAGGGCCGCGATGTCGGGATCGACTTCCGGATTGACGGACATGACGGTCGCCACGACCTGGACTTCGTTGTAGAAGCCATCGGGGAACAGCGGGCGGTTCGGACGGTCGATCAAACGTGAGGTAAGAATTTCTTTTTCCGAAGGCCTGCCTTCGCGCTTGAAAAAACCGCCAGGGATTTTGCCTGCGGCGTAGGTCTTTTCGATGTAATCTACCGTGAGCGGAAAGAAGTCCTGGCCGGACTTGGCATGCTTGGAGCCAACCACGGTGCACAACACCACCGTATCGTCCATGTTGACCATGACCGCGCCGCCGGCCTGGCGCGCGATTTCGCCGGTCTCCAGTGCAACTTGGTGGGCGCCGTAAGTGAAAGTTTTTTTGATCGGATTCAAGGCAGGATCCTTTGCGTGGCGGCGCGTAGCGCGCCGGCGTTCATATGAGGGAATCGGGCGGCATCTGCAACAGGGAACGCGCCCGCGTAAATGCAAAACGCCCGTCCTGTTACGGACGGGCGTCGGCTTGCTTACTTGCGCAGACCCAGCCGCTCGATCAGGCTGCGGTAGCTGTCCGCGTTCTTGCCCTTCAGATAATCCAGCAGCTTGCGTCGCTGGCTGACCATCCTCAGCAGACCGCGGCGGGAATGGTGATCCTTGACGTGGGCCTTGAAATGGCCGGTCAGCTCGTTGATGCGCGTCGTCAGCAGGGCGACTTGGACTTCCGGCGAACCGGTGTCGCCCTTGGCGCGCTGGTAATCGTTCATGACTTGCGCTTTGTGCGCGGTGGTAAATGGCATACTGGTACTCTCCTGGGTCTCTTGAGCCGTCGTCGCTGCAGCAATGCGTCGCTGCAGCAAAGGCGCGGATTCTACACTAAAAACGAGTGGTTTTTCAAGGGTTTTCCCCAATTTTTTGGAACGCTTTGGCTTGTCGGGGGTTGGCCTAGACCTTGGCGATCACTCGCTTGGGCGAGATTGTGCCGTCCGCGCCCGCCTCGCCCACCCCCAGCAACGCTCCGCTGGCGCCGTAGACGCGCACACGTGCCTGCGGCGGCCCATCCCATGGCACCCCCTGCCCCTGCACGAACCTGGCCTGCTGTGCGGGCGCTAGGCGCACTTCAGGCAGATTCTGCAGCAAGGCATCCACCGGCAACAAACAGGCATCGCGCACGGCCACCGGCATCGCCTCCAGGCTTTCCAGGGTATGCGCGCAGTCCAGGCCGAAGCGAGCGAGCGCAGTGCGGCGAAGTGCGGCGAGATGTGCACCGCAGCCGAGCATTTCGCCCAGATCGTGAGCGATCGATCGGATATAGGTGCCCTTGCTGCAGGTCACGGATAGGGCCAGCCGCTCGCCTTCGAACCATAGCAGCTCGAGTGCGTGTATCGTGACCTGACGCGGCGCGCGCTCGATCTCGATGCCGGCACGGGCGTAGGCGTACAGCGGCTTGCCGGCGTGTTTCAGCGCGGAATAAAGCGGTGGGATCTGCAGAATGCTGCCGCGGAAATTCAGCAGGGCCGCGGCAAGCTGATCCGGGGTGACGTTCACCGCTGTCGCGGCGATTAGCTCGCCTTCGGCATCCGCGGTGGTGGTGCTGACGCCCAGCCTGATCTCCGCCGCATAGGTCTTGTCGGCTTGCAGCAGGTCGGACGAAAATTTGGTCGCCTCGCCGAATAGTATCGGCAACAGCCCGGTGGCGAGCGGATCCAGGGTGCCCGCGTGTCCCGCCTTGGCCGCCTGGTACATGCGCTTCGCCTGCTGCAGGGCGGCGTTAGAGCTCGCGCCCGGCGTCTTGTCCAGCATCAGTATACCGTTCAAGGGCCGTTTGATTCGATGTCCTTGCACTAGTGTCCTGTCCCGCAAATTCGCTCGATAGTTCGCGGCGCATTTGGCCGCCGGGCGGCGTTGCTACGGCTTCGCCGTAGGCCCAGCTACTGTCTCAGCCTCGCGCCTTGCCCGACAGCCAACTGCGCTCGCTCCTTTATCGTCGGAACTTACGGGACAGGACACTAGCCGCGCGGTTCCTTGCTGTCGGCCACCGCCGCGTCGATGAGACGCGACAATTCAAAGCCACGCTCGACCGACGCATCGTACACGAAATGCAGTTGCGGTATGGAATGCAGTTTGATACGGCGCGCAAGCTGGCTGCGCAGGAAGCCGCCGGCTTGTTGCAGGCCAACCCCGGTCTCGGCGCACTGCTCGGCGCTGCCCATCAGCGTGTAAAACACTTTGGCGTGGGCATAATCGGCCGTCACTTCGACGCCGGTCAGCGTGATCATGGCAACGCGCGGGTCTTTCAGCTCGGTGCGGATGATTTCGGCCAGATCGCGCTGGATCTGGTCGGCGACGCGCAGACTGCGGGCAGGACCTTTAGGCATACTGCAACCTCATGCACTGGTAGGTCGGCAATTGCCTGCCGACATGCGCAAGGCGGGACGGGAATCCCGCCTTAGAGCGTCCTCGCGATTTCCAGCACTTCGTACGCTTCGAGCTGGTCGCCTTCGTTGATATCGTTGTAGTTCTTCAGCGACAGGCCGCACTCGAAACCCGCCTTCACTTCGCGCACATCGTCCTTGAAGCGCTTGAGCGAATCGAGTTCGCCGTCGTGGATGACCACGTTGTCTCGCAGCAGGCGCACGCGCGCGCCGCGCTTGATCAGACCTTCGAGCACCATGCAGCCTGCGACCGTGCCGACCTTGGAGATCCTGTAGATCTGGCGAATCTGCACCAGCCCGAGCACGCTCTCCTTCTTTTCCGGCGCGAGCATTCCCGAAAGCGCGGCCTTCACCTCGTCCACCGCGTCGTAGATGATGTTGTAGTAGCGGATGTCCACGCCCTGCGACTCGGCCAGCCTTCTGGCGGCGACGTCGGCACGGGTATTGAAGCCGATGATCACCGACTTGGACGCGAGCGCGAGGTTGACATCGGACTCGGTGATGGCGCCTACGCCGCTGTGAACGACGCTGACTTTGACCTCTTCGTTGGACAGGCGCGACAGCGCATGCGCAAGCGCCTCGCGCGAGCCCTGCACGTCGGCCTTGATCAGCAGGGCCAGAGTCTTTACCCCGCCCTCGCCAATCTGCTCGAACACGTTCTCGAGTTTTGCCGCCTGCTGTTTCGCCAGCTTGACCTCGCGGAACTTGCCCTGGCGGAACAAGGCGATCTCGCGCGCCTTGCGCTCGTCGCCGAGCGCGACCGCCTCTTCGCCGGCAAGGGGCACATCGGACAAGCCTTGGATCTCCACAGGGATCGACGGTCCGGCCTGGTCCACCGGCTGGCCGGTTTCGTCGAGCATCGCCCGCACGCGGCCGAACACCGAACCTGCCAGCAGCACGTCGCCGCGGCGCAGGGTGCCCGACTGCACCAGAATGGTCGCGACCGGGCCCTTGCCCCTGTCCAGGCGCGCTTCGATCACCAGACCCTTGGCTGGCGCTTCCACCGGTGCCTTCAACTCCATCACCTCGGCCTGCAGCAGCACCTGTTCGAGCAGGTTGTCTATGCCCGTTCCGGTCTTGGCCGATACCGGCACGAAGGGCGACTCGCCGCCGTATTCCTCCGGCACCACGCCCTGTGCCACCAGTTCCTGCTTGACGCGATCCAGATTGGCATCGGGTTTATCTATTTTGTTGATCGCCACCACCAGCGGCACGTTGGCCGCCTTGGAATGCGCGATCGCCTCTATCGTTTGCGGCATCACACCGTCATCGGCCGCGACCACCAGAATGACGATGTCGGTGGCTTTCGCCCCGCGCGCGCGCATCGCGGTGAAGGCCTCGTGGCCCGGGGTGTCGAGAAACGTCACCATTCCGCGCGGCGTCTGCACGTGATAGGCGCCGATATGCTGGGTGATGCCGCCGGCTTCGCCCGAGGCGACGCGAGTGCGGCGGATGTAGTCCAGGAGCGAGGTCTTGCCGTGGTCGACGTGACCCATCACCGTCACCACCGGCGCGCGCGCATGCAGCTCATGCGCGGCTTCGTGCGCCTGCGGCTGCTCGGTAAGAAAGGTATCGGGCTCGTCCAGCTTGGCCGCCTTGGCTATGTGCCCCATGTCCTCCACCACGATCATGGCGGTTTCCTGGTCCAGCACCTGGTTGATGGTGACCATGCTGCCCAGCTTTATCAGGGTCTTGATGACCGCGGCCGCTTTCACCGACATCTTGTGCGCGAGATCGGCCACGGTAATGGTTTCCGGGACCATCACTTCACGCACCACAGGCTCCGTCGGGGCAGCGAAGGTCTGCGCCGACTCCACCAAAGAAACGCTCTTGTGACGCGCCCCCTTCGGCGTGTGCCAGCCCGAGGCTCCGCCCACGTCGCCGCGGGTCTTGATCGTGCGCCGCTTGGCGGTTTCGTCCTTCCAGATGGTCGTCGTTTTTTTCTTCGGACTTTTCTTGTCGCCCTTGGCGGCTTCGTCGACTTTGGGCTTGTGCAACGTGCCGTCGGTGGGCGGCGCCTCGCCGTGTTTGGCGGGCGCCGGCGGGATTCGTTTCACTTCGGTTTCGCGGACCTCGGCAATCTTCTTCTCGCGCTCCTGCTTCTCGCGCAATTCCTCCGACTGGCGCGCTATCAACTCGGCCTGGCGCTTTTGCTCCTGCTCGCGCAGCTCGAGTTGCTGGGCGTCCACTGCCGCCGGCCGCGCCACCGACGCCTGCTTTTGCTCAACCACCGGGACTTCGGACGGCGCCTCCGCGGTCGCGTCGCGTTTGACGAACACGCGCTTTTTCTTGACCTCGACCTGGATGGTGCGGGATTTACCGGTCGAATCCGATTTCTTGATCTCGGATGTCTGCTTGCGCGTGAGCGTGATCTTGCTCTTCGCCTCGGTGGCACCGTGCGCCTTGCGCAGATAATCGAGCAACCTGGTCTTATCCTGCTCGCTCAGCGTGTCCTCGGCCTGCTGCTTGTGCACGCCGGCGGCCTTGAGCTGCTCGAGCAGCACCGAAGCCTGGACTTTAAGCTCGCCGGCAAATTGTGTAACGCTGGTTTGCGCCATACCGGTCCCCTACTTTCCGTCCTCTTGCGCGAACCAATGCTCGCGCGCCTTCATAATCAGGGCCTTGGCGCGCGCGGCGTCGATGGCGCAGATCTCGATCAGATCATCCGTGGCCAAATCCGCCAGATCGTCGCGCGTCCTGACACCGGATTCGGCGAGCTTGGCCGCGATGTGGCTGTCCATGCCTTCCAGGCGCAGCAATTCCGGATCCACGCCTTCGACTTTTTCCTCGCTCGCGATTTCCTGAACCAGCAGGGCATTGCGCGCGCGGTTCCTCAGCTCGTTGACGGTGTTTTCGTCAAACGCCTCGATTTCCATCATTTCGTTGATCGGCACGTAGGCGACTTCTTCCAGCGAGGAAAAGCCTTCCTGGATCAGGATATCGGCCACTTCCTCGTCGACGTCGAGCTTTTCGATGAATATGGTGCGGATGCCGGCGCTCTCCTGCTGCTGTTTCTTCTCCGATTCCGCTTCGTTCATCAGGTTGATGGTCCAGCCGGTGAGTTCCGAAGCAAGGCGCACGTTCTGACCGCTCCTGCCGATGGCGATGGCCAGATTGGCCTCGTCCACCACCACGTCCATGCTGTGCTTCTCTTCGTCCACCAGGATGCTGGACACATCCGCGGGCGCCAGCGCGCCGATGACGAATTGCGCCGGATCGGCCGACCACAGCACGATGTCGACGCGCTCGCCGCCCAGTTCGCCCGTCACCGCCTGCACGCGCGAGCCGCGCATGCCGACGCAGGTGCCGATGGGGTCGATGCGCTTGTCATTGGTATGCACCGCGATCTTGGCGCGCACGCCCGGGTCGCGCGCCGCCGACTTGATCTCCAACAGGCCTTCTTCGATTTCGGGCACTTCCAGCCGAAACAGTTCGATGATGAATTCCGGCGCCGTGCGCGACAGCACCAGTTGCGGGCCGCGGATATTGCGGTCGATGCGCAGCAGCAAGGCGCGCACGCGGTCGCCCACACGCAGATTCTCTTTCGGAATCATCTGGTCGCGCGGCAGGACGGCCTCGATGCGGCCGGACTCGATCACGGCGTTGCCGCGCTCGACGCGTTTCACCGTTCCGGTCACCAGCTTCTCGCCGCGGCCGAGGAAATCTTGCAGGATCTGCTCGCGCTCGGCATCCCGGATCTTCTGCAGGATCACCTGCTTGGCTGCCTGTGCCCCGATACGGCCGAATTCAATCGGCTCCAGTTGTTCCTCGATATATTCCTCGAGCTGGATGTCGGCGTGCTGTTTGACCGCCTCCGACAGCGGGATCTGCTGCGGCGGGTTCTCCACCGCTTCATCCGCCACTACCTGCCAGCGGCGGAATGACTCGAAATCCCCGGTTTCGCGGTCCACGGCCACGCGCACGTCCGCGTCGTCGCTGAAACGCTTCTTGGTGGCCGAGGCGAGCGCCATCTCCAGCGCGACGAAAACCACGTCCTTATTGACGTTCTTCTCGCGCGCCAGGGCGTCCACCAGCAACAGAATCTCACGGCTCATTTACACCACCTCCAACTTCAAAATTCAACCTTGGGCACCAGGCGCGCCTTGTCGATATTGGCGAGATCGATGCTCAGCATGCCGCCCTCGACTTCCAGTTGCAGCTTGCCGCCCGCCACCGCGCGCATCCGTCCGGTAAAATTGCGTCGGCCTTCGACCGGCACCCTCAGCGCCAGCCGCGCCTGCTCTCCGGCAAAGCGCACAAAATCCGCCTCTTTCTTCAATGGCCGATCCAGCCCGGGCGAGGACACCTCCAGGCGGTCGTAATCGAACTCCTCGACCTCCAGCACCCGCGCCAACTGGTTGCTGACCCGGGCACAGTCGTCCACCGTGATCCCGCTCGCAAGCGCGCCCTGCGGGCCTTGCGCACCCGCTGCCGGCTTGTCGATGAAAATCCGCAACATCCTGCCGCGATTGGACAAGTCGACGCTGACGAGCTCGTAACCGAGCCCGCCGACCGTTCGCTCCAGCAAGCCTTGCAGTTTCATGGCCACAAATAAAAAATGGGCTGACCGCCCATCCAACAAACCATACTCCACAGACTTGAAATTGTAGCAGAAAATTATCCTAGGGACAATCCATTTGTCCTTGGCAATGCGATGCTTGGCGGGCGAACTTTAGATTTCTTCTAAGGCAATTTAACGACCCCGGCGCTGGTGGCGGGGCTTGGACGGCTCGGGACGCGCCGGGCGTCCGGCGGAAATTTTGGGCGCAGCGGTCCGAGGCTGGAACTCCAGCGCGGTGAGCAAGCGGGCGATTTCGGCTTCGTCCAATTCGCGCATCTGGCCGCGCTTCAAGTGCGCAGGCAATGCAATCGGGCCGAAACGCACCCGCATTAATCGGCTTACCGTCAGGTTCAAGGCTTCGAACAAGCGCCGCAGCTCGCGATTGCGTCCCTCGCTTAGCACCACCTTGTACCAGTGGTTGCTGCCCTGCCCGCCGGCGTCTTCGATGCTGTCCAGGTGGGCCGGGCCATCTGCCAGCTGCACGCCCGCGCGCAGGGCCCGCATCTGCTCCTCGCTCAGTTCCCCGAGCAGGCGAACCGCGTACTCGCGCTCGATTCTATGGCGCGGATGCATCAGGCGGTTGGCGAGTTCGCCCGAGGTGGTGAAAATCAACAGACCGCTGGTGTTGAAATCGAGCCGTCCTACCGCGACCCACTTGGCGCCGCGCAGTCGCGGCAATTTGTCGAATACCTCGGGACGGCCTTCCGCATCGTCGCGGCTGACGATTTCGCCCGCGGTTTTGTGATAGAGCAGCACCCGCGCCGTTTCGCCGCGATGCAGTCTTAGCGGACGGCCGTCCACCAGCACCCGGTCGCCCGCGCCGATACGCGTCCCTAGCGCTGCCTGTTCGCCATTGACGCTTACCCTGCCGGCGGCTATCCACTGCTCCATTTCGCGGCGCGAACCGAGCCCGGCGCCTGCGAGCACCTTGTGCAGCTTTTCCGAGGCCGCAGGCGCGCTAGTCGGTTGCGGCGGCCGGTCCGGCAGTCTCTGCGGCTGCGGGCGGTTTTTCGCCAGGCGGGATATGCGGGGCAAGTTCGAGGGTGCTGCTTATCTGTTCGAGCGGTGGCAATTCCTGCAGGGATCGCAGGCCTAGGTCGTCGAGGAAGGTCTTGGTCGTTGCATACAGCGCGGGCCGGCCCGGAACATCGCGATAGCCGATGGCGTCGATCCAGCCGCGCGCCTCCAGGCTCTTGATCACGTTGGTGGACACGGTCACGCCGCGGATGTCTTCGATATCACCGCGCGTTACCGGCTGGCGGTAGGCGATGATGGCGAGCGTCTCCATTACCGCGCGCGAATAGCGCGGCGGTTTGTCATGCGACAAACGCTCCAGGTATTGCTGGTACTTGGGAAGAGTCTGAAAACGCCAGCCGCTCGCCAGGTTGACCAGTTCCACCCCGCGCCCCTGCCAGTCCAGGCGCAGTTCGTCCAGCAGGCGCCGCAGGGTGTCGGCGCCGAGTTCATCCTCGAACAGCCGGCGCAGATCGGCGAGCGCGAGCGGCTCCTGCGCCACGAGCAGCGCAGCCTCGAGCACGGTTTTCGCTTCATTCGGATTGAGCATGTGCAAGCTTCAGGTAGATGGGAGCATAAGGCTCCGACTGGGTCACTTCGATCAGGCTTTCGCGTACCAGTTCCAGTAGCGCGAGGAAACTCACTACTACCACCGCCACCCCTTTGCCTGGTTCGAATAGCGAGTTGAAATCGGTGAATTGGCCGCCTTGCAGGCGGCGCAGGATGGAGGACATGAACTCGCGCACCGACAGCTCTTCGCGCGTCACTTTGTGGTGTTGCGTCATCCGCGCCCGCATCAGCAGCGACTGCCATGCGGCGATCAGGTCCTGAGTACGCACCTGGGGCAGGCGCTGCCCCGCCACCTGTTCGATCCACACCTCCAGCGTGAGAAAATCACGCCCCAGCACGGGAAGCTCATCGAGCTTGTGCGCGGCCAGCTTGATGCTCTCGTATTCCATCAGCCGGCGCACCAGTTCGGCACGCGGATCCTCTTCGTCCTCGCGCAGAGCGCGGGGACGCGGCAGCAGCATTCTCGACTTGATTTCCATCAGCAGCGCCGCCATCAGCAGATATTCGGCGGCGAGCTCGAGGTTGCGCCGGCGCATCAGCTCGACGTACTCCAGATACTGCTCGGTGAGCCGCGCCATGGGGATATCGAGAATGTCAATACTGGCCTTGCGGATGAGGTAGAGCAGCAGGTCGAGCGGGCCTTCGAAGGTGTCGAGGAACACCTCCAGCGCATCCGGAGGAATGTACAAATCCAGTGGCATTTCAAGCAATGCTTCGCCACGGACTGTTGCCACGCGCGCGTCTGACGCGCCGGCAACACGCGCGCCGGACGCGCCGGCCACGTGCGCGCGGTCCGGGGACACGGGGAAATTCGATGCGCCGGGGACTGGATCGAGCGGCGCGTCGTTGGCTGCGGCAGCGCCGATCACGAGTAATTCAATCCCATGGCCTCGCGCACCTCGCGCATGGTTTCGGCGGCAAGCGCGCGCGCTTTCTCGCAGCCGTCGGCGATGATGTTTTTCACCAGGGTCGGATCGTCAAGGTAGCGCTGCGCGCGCTCCCGCATCGGTGTTTGCTCCACCAGTATCGACTGAATCAGCGGCTGCTTGCACTCGAGGCAGCCGAATGCGGCGCTCCTGCAGCCCTGCTGCACCCAAGCCTGGGTGCTCGCGTCGGAGTACACCAGATGGAATTGCCACACCGGGCATTTCTCCGGGTCGCCGGGGTCGTTGCGTTTTACCCGCGCCGGATCGGTCGGCATGGTGCGTACTTTCTTCGTTACGGAGGCGGCGTCTTCGCGCAATGTGATGGCGTTATAGTAGGACTTGGACATTTTCTGGCCGTCCAGGCCCGGCAGCTTGGACGATTCGGTCAACAGCGCCCGCGGCTCGGCCAGGATCATGCGCCCGCCGCCCTCGAGGTAGCCGAACAAGCGCTCCTTGTCCCCCATCGACAAATTCTGCTGCTCATTCAGGAGCGCGCGGCCCGCCTGCAGCGCCTCCTCGTCGCCCTGCTCCTGGTAACGGGTGCGCAACTCGTTATACAGCCTGCCCTTCTTGCTGCCGAGTTTTTTCACCGCCGCCTTCGCCTTGTCCTCGAAGCCGGGCTCGCGCCCGAACAGGTGATTGAAGCGGCGCGCCACCTCGCGCGCCAGTTCTATATGCGGGACCTGGTCCTGGCCCACCGGCACCCAGGCGGCGCGGTACATGAGGATGTCGGCGCTCTGCAGCAGAGGGTAGCCAAGAAAACCGTAGGTGCCCAGGTCGCGATCGGCGAGTTTTTCCTGCTGGTCCTTGTAGCTGGGGACCCGCTCCAGCCAGCCCAGGGGCGTGATCATCGACAACAGCGTGTGCAACTCGGCGTGCTCGGGCACGCGCGACTGTAGGAACAATGTCGCCCGCGCCGGATCGATACCGGCGGCAAGCCAGTCGATTACCATGTCCCAGACGTGCTCTTCGAT
The DNA here is from genome assembly GCA_016234705.1 of Betaproteobacteria bacterium. Classification (GTDB taxonomy): domain Bacteria; phylum Pseudomonadota; class Gammaproteobacteria; order Burkholderiales; family SG8-39; genus 2-12-FULL-64-23. The sequence continues at coordinate 17,409 of JACRAS010000062.1, forward strand.
CACATCGGGGGTATCGTAATGCGTCGTGAGCGCATGCCAGTCGGCGACGAAAAAAAAACACGGATACTCGCTTTGCAACTTGACCCAGTTCTTGAGGGCGCCGTGGAAATGCCCGAGGTGCAAACTCCCCGTGGGGCGCATGCCCGAGACGACGCGCTGCTCGTACATTATTTGAGTCGTCCTAAAGTTGAATCTGAAAAATGGATTCGATCAGCTGCATCGACAACAGCAGCGCCGGGTTCAGGATGATCCCCAGCGTATTGGTGAACAGCAGCAGCAGCAAGATCGGAAACCCATACGGCTCGAGCCGTGAATAATTGTAGGCCAAGCGGTTGGGCAACAGGCTCACCGCGATGCGGCCGCCGTCGAGCGGCAGGATGGGCAGCAAATTCAGCACCATCAGCACCAGGTTTATCGTAATCCCCGCCTCGGCCATCAGGCTGAGCGGCAGGGTGAACGCGTTATGCGGCGTGACCAGCGCGATTTTGAGCGCGCAAGCCCACATTATGGCCATCAACAGGTTGGCGAACGGGCCCTCAGCCGCGACCCACAGCATGTCGCGCTTGGGATGGCGCAGGGCGGAAAAGTCCACCGGCACCGGTTTGGCCCAGCCAAACAGGATGCCGCCGGAGCCGAGTAGTTTGCTGGTCACCAGGATCAGCAGCGGCACCAGAATGGTCCCGACCAAATCGATGTGGCGCACCGGATTGAGGCTCACGCGACCGAGCACGTAGGCGGTGTTGTCGCCGAAATGCCTCGCCACGTAGCCATGCGCCGCTTCATGCAAGGTAATCGCGAAGATGACGGGAAGGGCGTAGATCGCGAGGGTCTGGACGAGATTGAATTCCATTGATCCGGCAATGCGAAGAAATGACGATTTTATCAGACTCGGCGTTCGAATCCGAAAGGTTCAACGCTTCCCTTGCCCTGCCGCAGCAATTGCGGTACTGCGCCGGTCAGATCCACCATCGTGGTCGGATCGATGCCGCAGGAGCCCGCGTCGAGCACCAGATCGAGGGCATGCTCGAGGCGCACGCGGATCTCCTCTCCGTCGTTGAGCGGCAGCGCATCTCCCGGGAGACTCAACGTAGCCGACAGCAGCGGCTCGCCCAACGCCGCCAGCAAAGCCTGCGCAACGGCATGCTCGGGCACGCGCATGCCTATGGTCTTGCGCCGCGGATGCAGCAGGCGCCGCGGCACCTCTCGGCTCGCCCGGAGAATGAACGTATAGCTGCCCGGGGTAAGTTTTTTCAACAGCCGGTATTGCACGTTGTCCACCTGCGCATAGGTGGCGATCTCCGACAGGTCGCGGCACATCAGCGTCAGGTGGTGCTTGTCGTCAACCTTGCGGATGTTGCGCAGCCGCCGCATCGCCTCCTGGTCACCGATGTGGCAACCACTGGCGTAGCACGAATCGGTGGGATAGGCGATCACGCCGCCCGCGCGGATGATGGCGGCGGCCTGGGCGACCAGGCGCGGCTGCGGATGCGTCGGATGGACGGCAAAATACTGCGACATTTGAAAGCAACAATGGAGTCAAAAGGTTGGAAAAGCAGGCAGGGGTCGGGCCGGCACCTTACCAATCGTGCCAGACCGGTTTCAGATCGGCAGCCAAATCGGGCAGTTTGCCCAGATCCACGCGAGACTCGCCCGGCCCATGAAAATCCGACCCGCGCGAGGCGAGAAACCCGAATTCCCTGGCCAGAATGGCATATTCCAGGAATTGCTCGGGGGTGTGGCTGCTGGTGATCACCTCGATGCCGGCGCCGCCGCCGTCCTTGAATTCGCCCAGAAACTTGCGCATCCCGGCGCGTGTCAACTTGTAGCGCCCCGGGTGCGCGACCACCGCGATCCCCCCGCCCGCCTTGATGTAGCCGAGAGCCTCCTCCAGGGTCGCCCACTGGTGCGGCACGTAGCCCGGTTTGCCGCTCACCAGATAATGCTGGAACGCGCTTTTCACGTCGCTGACGTAGCGTTTTTCCACCAGAAAACGAGCGAAATGCGTGCGGCCGATGAGATTCGGATTTTCAACGTAGGCGTAGGCGCCTTCGAGGCTGCCTGGAATGCCGACTCGCGCGAGGTCCTCGGCCATCTTCTTGGCGCGCTCGGCGCGGCCCTGGCGTATCGCATGCAGGCCGTGCCGCAGTTGTTGATCGTCCGGATCAAGGTTCAAGCCGACTACGTGGATGGTGATCCCGCCCCAGGTAATCGACACTTCGACGCCGTCGATGAAACGCAGGCCCTCTGCCTGTGCCTGCGCGCGCGCTTCCGCCCGGCCGGAGATCTCGTCGTGGTCGGTGAGCGCCAGGATGTCGACACCGTTGCCGGCCGCGCGCCGCACCAACTCCGCCGGCGCAAGCAAGCCGTCCGAAGCAGTGGAGTGGCAGTGCAGGTCGTAGTTGGGCATGGGCGTGACCGGCATCGAATATTCATTTTAACATGCCACCCGCGGCGTCCCGGCCCGGGGCCTGTTGACAGCGCCTAAGTCCGGTGCAGGAACGGTCCAATCAGTTCGGCGAGCCGTTCCGGCTGGTCATGATGCAGCATATGTCCGGCTTCGGCAACGGTATGCGCGCTCAAATTGCGGAAGCAGGCCTTGCGCGCTTCATGGTCATCGCCATTGATGCGCATCTGCTCCATGGCCTTGGATTCGGCGCCGTCTATCCACATTACCGGCGCGGCGACATTGCGCCAGCAGGCCATCGCCTCCTCCAACTGGTACGCGACCGGATTGATCATCCTGTGCGCCGGATCGCTTCTCAACTCGACGCGTCCTGCGGCGTTTTGCCCGCCCCAGTGCTGCGCCAGATACAGCGCGCGCGCCTCGGACAGGCGTGGATTGCCGCTGCGCATGCGCACAGCCAGTTCGGTGAAATCGGCGTAATCGCGAAATCCCGGCTTGTCGGCAAGTTGTGCCAGCCACTTGGCGTAACGCTCCGGCGCCTTGGCTGGTTCGGTACGGCTCATGCCGAAGCCCTCCAGATTCACCAGACGCGACACGCGCTCGGGACGTACGCCGGCATACAAGCTGGCGATATTGCCGCCCATGCTGTGGCCGACCAGCGCGACCGCTCGATCCGGCTCGAAATGCGCCAGCAGCCGGTCCAGATCGCCCATGTAATCGGGGAACCAGTAGCTATCGGCCGGTCCCCATGCGGACAGGCCATAGCCGCGCCAGTCCGGCGCGATCACCTGCCAGTCGGCCTGCAGGGCATCGACCAGAAACTGGTACGAGGCCGATACATCCATCCAGCCGTGCAGCATGAACAGCTTCGGCTGATCTGCCTCGCCCCAGATGCGGCAGTGATAGCGCAGGCCGCGAATGTCGAGAAAAATGGAACTGTTGGTTTTCATTTTCGGCCGCCATCATAGCAGATGGTGGTTTCTGCTATCATTCCAGCGGTTTTTTTGCGAGGAACAAGCATGACTGTCTATTCGCTCGGCCAACGCCGGGTCGAGGTGCAGGGCACGGACTGGTACATCGCCGACAGCGCCATCGTCATCGGCTCGGTGCTGATCGAGGACAAGGCCAGTATCTGGTTCAACGTGGTCATTCGCGCTGATGACGACCTGATCACCATCGGTGAAGGCAGCAACGTGCAGGACAATTCGGTGCTGCATACCGATGCGGGCATCAAACTTACCCTCGGCCGCAACGTGTCCATCGGTCACATGGTCATGCTGCACGGTTGCAGCATCGGCGATGGCAGTCTCATCGGCATCAACAGCGTCATCCTCGACCATGCGGTGATCGGCAAGCACAGCCTGATCGGCGCCGGCTCGCTGATAACCGAAGGCAAGACCATACCGGATGGCGTACTGGCGCTGGGCGCGCCGGCCAAGGTCGTGCGCGACCTGTCTCAGGCCGAGATCGACAATCTGCAGAATATCGCCGAGCGCTACATGCACCGGGCGAAACTGTTTAGGCAGCAGTTACAGCCGCAGCAGATCTGATTCGCTGCGGCGGCAGGCGGTCGATAACTGGCGTCCCGAATTCCGTCGCATGCCAAAAGCGGCCATTGCGCGCTCCGCGCGCCAACCGTGGTTTCTGTACGGATGAAAAGCGCATCCGTACAGAAACCACGGTTATGCAATTACACCTCAACAATTGCCACTTCTGCGCGAATGTTATCCACAGGTAGTCTGAACGACGCGCCGTCACTGGCTTCCAGCGATAGCGACATTTTTACTTTGGTTGCGGCCAACGGCCGCGCTAAGGATAAAAGCAACAACCGCTTGGGTTTGATTTTATACGAGATCGTCGATAGCGCGCGGATGTGCTTTTCATCCGCGCGCTATCGGCGATCCGCGCGGACGGGTCGCCGTCCGCGCAAGACGGGCCGCGGCAATGTGAACTGCCCGGATGCCTATAGGAATTGCGGCGATCAGCCATTGCGCGCTCCGCGCGCCAACCGTGGTTTCTGTACGGATGAAAATCGCATCCGTACAGAAACCACGGTTATGGATAAAAGCAACAGCAACTCGGGGTTGCTCGTCTACAAGATCGGGCCGCGGCAGTGTGAGCAACCGCATCCGCGTATAAATTCTACTTCGGCGCCATCCGAATAGCGCCGTCGAGTCTTATGACCTCGCCATTCAGCATTTCATTCTCGATGATGTGCATGGCCAGGGCCGCGTACTCGGGGGGTTGTCCTAAACGTGGCGGAAACGGCACCATCTTGCCGAGCGAGTCCTGCGCTTCCTTGGGCAAGCCGAGCAGCATCGGCGTCAGGAATATCCCCGGCGCAATGGTCATCACGCGTATGCCGGAGCGCGCCAGGTCGCGCGCGACCGGCAGCGTCATCCCGACGATGCCGCCCTTGGAAGCCGAATAGGCCGCCTGGCCGATCTGGCCGTCGTACGCCGCCACCGAGGCGGTGTTGATGATCACGCCGCGCTCGCCGCCTGCATTGGGCTGGCCCTTGCTCATGGCATCGGCGGCCAGCCGGATCATGTTGAACGTGCCGGTCAGATTGATGCCGATGACGCGGATGAAGCTGGCGAGCGCGTGCGGTCCCTCCCTGCCCAGCGTCTTCTCGGCAACGCCGATGCCGGCACAGTTGACGAGGCCCTGCAGACCGCCGAATTCCTTCAGCGCCAGCGCTACCGCGGCTTGGCCGTCGGCCTCCGCGGTAACGTCGGTCTTGATGAATCGCGCCCGGCCCAATTCCTTGGCCAGTGCATTGCCCGCGTCCGCGTTGACGTCGGCGATGACGACGTTGCCGCCGGCCGCCGCGATGGCGCGCGCGGTGGCCGCGCCGAGACCGGATGCGCCGCCGGTGACGATAAACGTGCTGTTCTTGATTTCCATTTCTGCTTTCCTTGGTTACAGAGAAACTTTTTTACCGCTGATACACTTATTATCTCGCGATTTCATGCCGCAGTCCAAATCCCTTGCCGCGGAAACGCCGCGCAAAGGCATAAGCTAATAACAATTTGGATGGGAGCGCGCCTGCAGACCAATGTAAGATTGGCGTTTTTAGCGTTTCTCGCCCTGTCATATGCTCAAGCTCGGCTTTTCCTTCCCCGATCTGTACTCGCGCGCAGGGCTCGTCCGCATCGACGCCGCCTTCCTGCAATACCTGGGCCGGGGTGATGCGGCCCTGGGCGCGCGCCTCGCCGCCGCCCACGCCCAACCCGACGCGCTCGCCAAGAAGGCGGAATCGGAGTTGCTGATCGCACTCGCGCCGCATCTGGAGGACTTCATCGCCGCGCTGTTCGGCATCAAGACCGAGGTCGAGGCGCTGTCGGCGCGGCACGCGGAGCTCGCGCCGCTGTACACGATGAAGCGCCTGTTCGTGCAGCGCCGCGCCATGCACAAGATCAAGCCCGATGAAGCGGCCAGTCTGGACGGCGCCGCCCTTGAAGCGCAGTTGGTCTCCTGGTTCGGCCAACCGTTCTCGGAATTGGTGTTCGCGCGCCAGGTCGGCGATTGGCAGACGGACGAGGCGCAGTACGGCGACCGGATCGAGACCGCCGTGCAATATGCGGCCTGGGCGAGTCAAACCGCGGCGGGAAAGCAAAAACACCGCACCGGCGTGCTGTTCAAAGCGCCGCAGAAACTCGATTTCATGCGTCTGCTGCCGGTGCATACCGATACTGCCGGCGGTTACGCCGTGCACACGCTCGAAGCCGGGCGTCTGCGCCGGCGCGTAGGCTTCGCCTTGACCGATACCGGCACCGATCTCGCCGGCGCCCTGGACGAGGCCAACTACTGCATCTGGTGTCACGAGCAGGGCAAGGATTCCTGCTCCACCGGCTTGCGCGAGAAAGCGGCCCAAAAAAAGGAATCGGCGCCGGCCCGCTCCGTCCCAGACTTCAAGAAAAACGTCTTCGGCGTGACCCAGGCCGGCTGTCCGCTGGAGGAAAAGATTTCCGAGTTCCACAAAGTCAAGACCCAGGGCCACGCCATCGGCGCGCTCGCCGTGATTTGCGTCGACAACCCCCTGGTCGCGGCCACCGGCCACCGCATCTGCAACGACTGCATGAAATCCTGCATCTATCAAAAGCAGGAGCCGGTCGATATCCCCCAGGCCGAGACGCGCACCCTCAAGGACGTGCTCGAGCTGCCTTACGGCTTCGAAATCTACAGCCTGTTGACGCGCTGGAACCCGCTCGATCTGCGCCGGCCCTTTCCCGGACCGCCGAGCGGCAAGCGCGTGCTCATTGCCGGCATGGGACCGGCGGGCTTCAGCCTCGCGCACCACCTGATGAACGACGGCCATGCCGTGGTCGGCATCGACGGCCTCAAGATCGAGCCGCTGCCGCCCGATCTCTCCGGAGTCGGCGCCGCCGGCGAGCGCGTCCCGTTTCGCCCGATCCGGCATGTGCGCGACCTCTACGAAGAGCTCTCCGATCGCGTCATGGCGGGTTTCGGCGGCGTCGCCGAATACGGCATCACCGTGCGCTGGGACAAGAATTTCCTCAAGATCATCCGCCTGCTGCTCGAGCGGCGCGAGCAGTTCGCGCTGTTCGGCGGGGTGCGCTTTGGCGGTACCCTGACCGTGGAGGATGCGGCCGAACTCGGCTTCGACCATCTGGCGCTGTGCATGGGCGCGGGCAAGCCCACCGTGCTCGATATTCCCAACGGTCTCGCGCGCGGCGTGCGCGCGGCTTCCGATTTCCTCATGGCGCTGCAACTCACCGGCGCGGCCAAGGCCGATTCGATCGCCAACATGCAGTTGCGCCTGCCGGTGGTGGTGATCGGCGGCGGCCTGACTGCCGTCGACACCGCTACGGAGTCGCTCGCCTATTACCCGGTGCAGGTGGAAAAATTCCTGACGCGATTCGAAATTCTCGCCGCCGAAATCGGCGAGGATGCGGTGCGCGACAAATGGGACGACCAGGAACGCGAGATCGCCGAGGAGTTTCTCGCCCATGCCCGCGCCATCCGCGACGAGCGCGAGCTCGCCGCGCGCGAAGAGCGCGCGCCGCGCCTGACCGAACTGCTCAAGCACTGGGGCGGTGTCACCATCGCTTACCGCCGCCGCCTTGTCGATAGCCCCTCGTACACGCTCAACCACGAAGAGGTGGAAAAAGCGCTCGAAGAAGGCATCGCCTTTGCCGAATGCCTGTCGCCGCTGGCGGTGGACGTGGACAATTACGGCGCGGTGAAGGGCATGCGCTTCACCCTGCGGCAAATCGGCACGGGAGGAAAACGTGCAACCGGCGGCGAACACTGGCTGCCGGCGCACAGCATTTTCGTCGCGGCGGGGACGCAACCGAATACGGTGCTCGCGCGCGAGCACCCCGAACATTTCCAACTCGACGGGAAATATTTCCGTGCCTGCGGCGAAGACGGGGTGCCGGTCGCGCCCGAATATTCCCTGTCCAAACCCGCGCATGCCGAGGTGCTGCTGTCGCGCCTGGAAGATGGGCGTTTCATCAGTTTCTTCGGCGACCTGCACCCCTCGTATTTCGGCAACGTGGTCAAGGCGATGGCTTCGGCGAAGCGGGGTTATCCGGTGCTGTCGCGGGTCCTGGCGCAGCACCCGCCGCGTTCGCCGCTGGCAAGCGCGGAATTATTCGCCGCGCTGCGGCGCGACCTGTTCGCCAGCGTGCACCGCGTGGAACGGCTGACCCCGACCATCATCGAGGTAGTGATCAAGGCGCCCATGGCTGCGCGGAAATTTCATCCCGGGCAGTTCTACCGCCTGCAGAATTTCGAAACCCTCGCTCCGGTGGTGGGCACGGGCAAGGAGCGCACACGGCTGCAGATGGAGGGCCTGGCCCTTACCGGCGCATGGGTCGACCCGAATGAGGGACTGGTATCGACCATCGTGCTGGAAATGGGCGGATCGAGCGACTTGTGCGCGCTGCTCAAGCCCGGCGAACCGGTGATCCTGATGGGCCCGACCGGCGCCCCGACCCACATCGTCCCGAATGAAACCGTGATCCTCGCGGGCGGCGGTCTGGGCAATGCCGTGCTGTTCTCGATCGGCCAGGCGTTCCGCGCCGCCGGATCCAGGGTGCTTTACTTCGCCGGCTACAAGAAATCGATCGACCGCTACAAGACCGCCGACATCGAAGCTGCCGCGGATGTGCTCATCTGGTGCTGCGACGAGGGACCGGGATTCCCGCTAGCCAGCGGGCAGACCCGGCCACAGGACCGCAGCTTCGTCGGCAACATCGTTCAGGCCATGGACGCCTACGCCGAAGGCCGGCTGGGACCGCCTTCAATACGCATGGACGACGCCGACCGCATTATCGCCATCGGCTCGGACCGCATGATGGCGGCCCTGGGCCGCGCGCGCCACGACGTGCTCAAGCCCCATCTCAAGCCGCATCACCTCGCCATCGGCTCGATCAACTCGCCGATGCAGTGCATGCTGAAGGAAATCTGCGCGCAATGCCTGCAACCGCAGCGCGACCCGCAAACGGGCGAGACGAGCTATGTGTTCTCCTGTTTCAACCAGGACCAGGAACTGGACCGCGTCGATTTTGGCGTTCTGTCGGAGCGCTTGAGGCAGAACTCGCTGCAGGAGAAACTGACCGCACAGTGGATCGGTCGCTGCCTGAAGCAGCTGCGCGCCGCGGACGCTTGACTATTGCCCTAGTGATCTTCGATCCGCGGCGTTAGCTCTTCGGCCGGTTCGCCGGTCTCAGGATCGACCCAGTCGGCGATGCCGATCTCGGCCTCCGCCTGCTCCACGCTCTCGCCCGGCTCGTAGTCCGAGTCCGCGCTGTACTCCATGTCTTCGACCGCCGCGAGCAGGGTAGCGAACGGGCCGGACTCTTTCCCGCTGTCCCTCGATTGCCAATAGAAACCGTCTGGACGCTCGACGATCTTCGCCCGGTCGTACTCGGGAGGCGTTTCCGGTATCACTCGTTTCATCGCAAACCTGAACAGATAGAATCGACTTCAAAAAAAACGCCGTGCCCGGCCCCTTCCCTACCTTAAGCCGAGTTTATACGTTCCCGCAATCCGGCTGTTTGATCGAGATCAATCATACGCCTGTCGCCGAACGTCTGCCATGCCGGTTGGCGATGCGGGCGGCGCTATGGTCAATACGCCGCCATCGGCGGCAAGCAAGAAGATTTACCGCAGAGATCACACAGGAAAACCCGGATGTCGAATGGTCCTACCCTGTGCGTCTTCAGCGTCCTCGGCGGTTCGATGGTAGAGATTGATAAGCCGCAAGGACCGGCTAGCGCTTGGGCGCGGGCTCGGCGGGCTGAATCACCGGCGTCTTTTCCATGACGTGAAAGAAAATCTCGTCTTGCCTGATCATGCCCAACTCGTAGCGGGCGCGCTCCTCGACGGAGTCGTATCCCTGCTTCAGATCGCGCACCTCGGCATCGAGCGCGTCGTTACGCACGCGCATTCTGGCATTGACGTCTTTCTGTGCCTTGACTTGGCGGTCGATTTCCCACACGCGCAACCATCCACCCTTGCCCAGCCACAGCGGGTACTGCAGCAATACGATCAGCGCGGCGAAGATAATGGATAGGATGCGCATCAACAGGTCGTGGAAAAAGGGGGCATGCCCCCTTTTAAATCCCCCAAATCAGCGGCGGTCGAAAACTGCTTCCCTTCAACGGGCGGCATTGTCATCCTTGACCATCGAGTTCGGGAAACATTTTTCGACCGCCTAGCGCAACTGGTAGAACGCGTCCCTGCCGGGGTAGCCGACCGTGTCGCCCAGATCCTCCTCGATCCGCAGCAACTGGTTGTATTTGGCGATGCGGTCCGAGCGGGAGAGCGACCCGGTCTTGATCTGCAGCGTATTCGCGCCCACGGCGATGTCGGCAATGACGGTGTCCTCGGTCTCGCCCGAGCGGTGCGAGATCACCGCCGTGTAGCCGGCGCGCTTGGCCATTTCGATGGCGGCAAAGGTCTCGGTGAGCGTGCCGATCTGGTTGACCTTGATCAGAATCGAATTCGCCACGCCCTCGGCGATGCCCTCGCGCAGGATCTTGGTGTTGGTGACGAACAGGTCGTCGCCGACGATCTGGATTTTACGGCCGAGGCGCTCGGTCAGGATTTTCCAGCCGTCCCAGTCGTTCTCGGCCATCCCGTCCTCGATGCTGATGATCGGATACTTGTCCGCCAGGGCGGCGAGGTAGTCGGCGAACTGGCCGGAGGAGAGTTGCAGATTCTCCGATTCGAGCATATAGCGCCCGTCCTTGAAGAACTCGGAACTGGCGCAATCCAGCGCGAGCAGCACGTCCTGGCCGGCCTGGTATCCGGCCTTGTCGATCGCCTCCATGCAAAGCTGTAGCGCGGCTTCGTGGCCGGGCAGGTTGGGAGCGAAACCGCCCTCGTCTCCGACCGTGGTCGGCATGCCGCGTTGCTGCAGCAGGCCCTTCAGCGCGTGGAACACCTCGGCGCCGCAGCGTAGCGCGTCGCGAAAACTCTGGGCGCCCACCGGAACGATCATGAACTCCTGCATGTCCAGGCTGTTGTTGGCGTGCGCGCCGCCATTGATGATGTTCATCATCGGCACCGGCATTTGCATCGCCCCGGAGCCGCCGAAGTAGCGGTACAGCGGCAGCCCGCACTCGTCCGCCGCGGCTTTGGCCACGGCCATGGACACGGCCAGCACCGCATTCGCGCCCAGGCGCGACTTGTTTTCCGTGCCGTCCAGATCGATCAGGATCTTGTCGATGAAACTCTGCTCGGTCGCATCCAGGCCCATGATGGCTTCCGAAATCTCGGTATTGACGTGCTCCACCGCGCGCAGCACGCCCTTGCCGAGGTAGCGCTGCCTGTCGCCGTCGCGCAGCTCGATCGCCTCGCGCGCACCCGTAGAAGCACCCGAGGGCACCGCGGCGCGCCCCATCACGCCGGACTCGAGCAGCACGTCGGCTTCCACCGTCGGATTGCCGCGCGAATCCAGGATCTCCCTCGCCACCACGTCGACTATCGAGCTCATGTTCTTGTCCTTGTACCGGATTCAGGCCTTAGATTTTACCGCCGCTAAATTTTCGATGCCTAGCTAGTTCCTATTCACGCCCCGCATTGTTACAGCGCTGCGATGTTGGATAAAAGCAACCCCAAGCCCTTGTTGTTTTATCCATAACCGCGTTTTCTGTACGGATGTGCTTTTTATCCGTACGGAAAACGCGGTTGGCGCGCGCAGCGCGCAAGTCCGTCGGTGACGTGCGACAGCATGCAAAACACTGTATGTGATCTGTGTCAAAGCGATTGTTCCAAAAAACCGCTTTTCTTGACGACACGATCCAGTTCCTTCAGCGTCGTCAGCAATTGCCTCATTTTCGCCAGCGGCCAGGCGTTCGGGCCGTCCGACATTGCCTGATCCGGAACGGGGTGCGTTTCCATGAACAGTCCTGACACGCCGCTCGCCACCGCCGCGCGCGCCAGCACCGGCACGAATTCGCGCTGTCCGCCGCTCACCGTCCCCTGCCCCCCCGGCAGCTGTACCGAATGGGTGGCATCGAACACCACCGGGCAACCGGTCGCGCGCATGATGGCGAGTGAGCGCATGTCCGATACCAGGTTGTTGTAGCCGAAACTCACCCCGCGCTCGCACACCAGAATATTGTCCTCGCCGCTGGCTTGCCTCGCCTTGGCGACGACATGCTGCATATCCGCGGGAGCGAGGAACTGTCCTTTCTTGATGTTCACCGGCTTGCCGGCGCTGGCCACGGCAATGATGAAATCGGTCTGGCGGCAAAGAAAAGCAGGCGTCTGCAGCACGTCCACCACCGCCGCTGCCGCATCGATCTGGTCGATCCCATGCACGTCGGTCAGCACCGGCACGCCGATCTGCCGCTTCACTTCGGCGAGAATTTTCAGGCCATCGTCCGCGCCCGGGCCGCGAAACGAACTGCCCGAGCTGCGGTTGGCCTTGTCGTAGGACGACTTGTAGATGAAAGGCACGCCCAGTTCGGCGCAGATCTCCTTGAGCATGCCCGCGGTATCCAGCGCAAGCTGTCTCGATTCGATGACGCAGGGACCGGCAATCAGGAAGATCGGCTGATCGAGGCCGACCTGAAAACCACACAGCTTCATGCCGCAACAGCTTGGGTGCCCTGAACGGCGCCGGCTTTCCTCACTTGGTGCGCGAGCGCGGCTTCGACGAAGGCCTTGAACAGCGGGTGTCCTCCGCGCGGACTGGAACTGAACTCCGGGTGGAACTGGCAGCCGATGAACCAGGGATGCCCATTCGGACCCTCGGTGGGCAGCTCGATCAGCTCGCACAGCGCCTCGACCTTGGTGCGCGCCGCCACCTTCAGGCCGGCGACTTCGAGCTTCGGCAGGTAGTAATTATTGACCTCGTAACGATGGCGGTGACGCTCATTGACCACGGCGCTCTGGTAGATGTGCTGAACCAGGGTGCCTGGCAGGATGTCGGCCGCCTGCGCGCCCAGGCGCATGGTGCCGCCAAGGTCGGAACTGGCGTCGCGGCGTTCCACCTTGCCCTCGCGATCCAGCCATTCAGTGATCAGCGCAACCACCGGCTGCGGCGTATCCGGGTCGAATTCGGTGCTGTTGGCCTCGGCCAGGCCGGCCTTGTGGCGCGCGTACTCGATCACCGCCAACTGCATGCCCAGGCAGATGCCGAGGTAAGGCACCTTATTCTCGCGCGCGTACTGGATTGCCTTGATCTTGCCTTCCACACCGCGCGCACCGAAGCCGCCCGGCACCAGGATCGCGTCCACGCCGGAGAGGCAGGCCGTGCCCTCGCGCTCGATCGCTTCCGAATCGACGTATTGAATCTTGACCTTGGAACGGGTGTGGATGCCGGCGTGCATCAGCGCTTCGTTCAGCGATTTGTAGGAATCGGTAAGGTCGACGTACTTGCCGACCATGGCGATCGAGACCTGATGTTGCGGGTTTTCCAGCGCCTCGATCAGGCGCTTCCACGATCTCAAGTCGGCCGGCCGCGCCAGGATGTGCAGCTTGTGACAGACGATCTCGTCCAGCATCTGCTGGTGCAGCATGTAGGGAATCTTGTAAATCGAATCAGCATCCCAGACCGAAATCACCGCGTTCGCGCTCACATTGGTAAACAGCGCGATTTTCTTGCGCTCCTCGTCCGGGATCGGACGGTCCGAGCGGCACAACAGCGCATCGGCCTGAATCCCAATCTCGCGCAGTTCCTTCACCGAGTGCTGGGTCGGTTTGGTCTTAATCTCGCCGGCCGAGGCGATGTAGGGCACCAGCGTCAGGTGAATGTAGCAGATGTTGTCGCGCCCCAGTTCCAGGCCCATCTGCCGGATGGCCTCGAGAAACGGCAACGATTCTATGTCGCCCACCGTGCCGCCGATCTCGACGATCGCCACCTCCGCGCCCTCCGCGCCCCTGGCGATGAAAGCCTTGATCTCGTCGGTGACGTGCGGGATCACCTGCACCGTGCGGCCCAGATACTCGCCGCGACGCTCTTTCTTGATCACCGACTCGTAGATCTGGCCGGTGGTGAAGTTGTTGCTTTTTCTCATCCGCGCCGAACTGAAGCGCTCGTAGTGGCCCAGGTCCAGGTCGGTCTCGGCGCCGTCTTCGGTAACGAACACCTCGCCGTGCTGGAACGGGCTCATCGTTCCCGGATCGACGTTGATGTACGGATCCAGCTTGATGTTGGTGACTTTGATGCCGCGCGATTCGAGGATTGCGGCGAGGGAGGCGGCGGCTATCCCCTTCCCAAGAGAGGAAACTACACCGCCGGTAACGAAGACATATTTGGTCATCTCAGAATCAAGAGATGGGATAAGGGATGTTACAGCAAAAAGGGGAGGCGCTCAACGCAATTCCATGGACCTGGATCGTCGCCCAGACGCTCGAATCCCACATGGCGAGCCTGCATTGATAGAGGCTATCATAGCATCCGGCCAACGAGATCCCAGCGGATGAATCAGACCAACACCGAAGCCAGCGCCGACGCCCTGCTCGCCGTGGTCGAACAAATGATGCGCGACACGGGCCACCGCCAGGCGGTACACGCCGCGCTCGACAGTTCGCTCGAGCGCGACCTCGGCCTGGACAGCCTGGCGCGGGTCGAGCTGGTGCTCAGGGTCGAGCGCGCCTTCAGCGTGAGCCTGCCCGAACGCGCCCTGTACGCCGCCGAAACGCCGCGCGATCTGCTGCGCCTCGTCCACGGCAGCCAGGGCGTGCACCGCGTCGGACCGGAAAAGAACATCCGCAGCCTGGTGCAGACCGAACCTGGCACAGTCGCGTGCGCGGCGGAAACGCTACTCGATGCGCTAGCTTGGCATGCGGACAGGCATCCTGACCGGCTGCAGGTTCACCTCTATACCGAGACCGGCGAAGAGGAACTTTCCTACGCCGCCATCCGGCGCGGCGCCGCAGCCTATGCCAGCCGCCTCGCCGCGCACGGCTTGCAACCGGGGCAGACCGTAGCCATCATGCTGCCCACCGGCCGCGATTACCTGTTCAGCTTTTTCGGCATCCTCATGGCGGGCGGCATTCCGGTGCCGCTGTATCCGCCGGCGCGACCGGCGCAGATCGAAGAGCACCTGCGGCGCCACGTCGGCATCCTCGACAATTGCCGCGCGGCCATGCTCATCACCATCCCGGAAGCGAAAACAGTGGCACTGTTGCTGCGCTCGCAGGTGGAATCGCTGCAGCAGGTATTGATGCCGGAAGATATGGCCGGAGGCGACAGCGGATTCACACCCGTGCCCGCAAACCCTGGTGACATCGCCTTCCTGCAATACACCTCGGGCAGCACCGGCAATCCCAAGGGCGTCGTGCTGACACACGCGAACCTAGTCGCCAATATCCGCAGCATGGGCGAGTCGGTGCGCGCGAGCGCGAATGACGTATTCGTGAGTTGGCTGCCCCTCTATCACGACATGGGCCTGATCGGCGCCTGGTTCACCCCGCTATACCTCGGTTTTCCCACGGTGATCATGTCGCCGCTGGCATTCCTATCCCACCCCAGCCGTTGGCTGTGGGCGATCCACCGCCACCGCGGCACCCTTTCGGGCGGCCCCAATTTTTCCTACGAGCTTTGCCTGAAGCGCATCGAAGAGGCGGAACTCAAGGGCCTGGATCTGTCCTGCTGGCGCTATGCCTTCAATGGCGCCGAGCCGGTGAGTGCGGATACGCTGGCCGCATTCCAGAAGCGTTTGGGACCTTATGGCCTGCCGGCGAACGCGCTTCAGCCGGTCTACGGGCTCGCCGAGGCTTCGGTCGGGCTCGCCTTCCCCGCGCCCGGCGCGCGCTTTCGCATCGATCGGATCGAACGCGCAGCGTTCCAGAACCGGGGCGATGCGCGGCCGGCGCCGCCGGAGGATGCCGCCGCGCTCGAACTGCCCTGCTGCGGCCGCGTGATAGCGGCGCATCACTTGCGCGTGGTCGATTCAGCCGGCGTGGAACTCGCCGACCGCCAGGAAGGCCGCCTTCAATTCAAGGGGCCGTCCGCGACCAGCGGCTATTTCCGCAATCCCGAACAGACCAGGAAGCTGTTTGCCGGCGCATGGCTGGACACGGGCGATCTCGCCTATCTTGCCGACGGCGAGCTCTATCTCAGCGGCCGCGCCAAGGACATCATCATTCGCGGCGGGCGCAATCTTTATCCCTATGAACTGGAGCAGGCTATCGGCGCGCTGCCCGGCATACGCAAAGGCTGCGTGGCGGTGTTTGGCAGTATCGATCCCGGCAGCGGCACCGAGCGTGTCGTCGTGCTCGCGGAAACGCGCGAAACCGGCGCCGATGCGCTCGACGCGCTGCGGCGGAGCATCAACGAGCGTGCGCTCGATCTGATCGGTCTGCCGGCAGACGACATCGTGCTCGCGCCGCCGCACACGGTGCTGAAAACTTCCAGCGGCAAGATCAGGCGCGCGGCCAGCCGCGAGTACTACGAGCGCGGCGGCGCGAGCGCGCGGCCGGCGGCGTTGTGGCTGCAACTCGCGCGCCTCGCCTGGGCGAGCCTCGTGCCCGAACTGCGGCGGCGGCTGCGTACGCTGCTGGGCCTGGCGTATTCCGCCTGGACCTGGGTCGTGTTCCTCGCGCTCGCCGTGCCGGCGCTGGCGAGCGCGGCGCTGGTGCGCGATCCCGCCCGCGGCTGGCGCCTGAACCGTGTCCTGGCCCGGGCCTTCTTGCGCTTGTGCCGCCTGCCGCTGGTGGTGCACGGGCTCGAGCACATTCCCGCTTCCGGCCCGTTCGTCATGGCCGTCAATCACGCCAGCTACCTCGATGGCTTGATCCTGCTTGCAGCCTTCCCCGAGCGCGGCTACCGCTTTGCCGCAAAACGCGAATTGAGCCGACCGCTCCTGCCGCGGCTGTTTCTGACTTCCATCGGCACCGATTTCGTCGAGCGCACCGACATCAAACAAGGCGTGGAGGACGCGTCGCGCTTCGCCGAATCCGCGCGCGCCGGGCACGCGCCCATTTTCTTTGCCGAAGGAACCTTCACCCGAACGGCGGGCCTGCTGCCGTTTCGCATGGGAGCCTTCGTGGTCGCGGCGCAGACCGGCGTGCCCCTGGTGCCGGTGGCGATCCGCGGCACGCGCTCGGTGCTGCGCGACGGCAACTGGTTCCCGCGGCGCAATGCCATCGTCCTCACCATCGGCGCGCCCCTCGCGCCGCAAGGCAGCGACTGGAACGCCGCGGTAGCGCTGCGCGCTGCGGCGCGCGCCGAAATCCTGCGCCGCTGCGGCGAGCCGGATCTGGCGCCGCGGCAATCGTAGACGCTAAACAAGGCGACAGCATCTGCTTGCCTAAAACCTGCGCGCTGCGCGCGCCAACCGCGTTTTCTGCACGGAAGGGTTTTCGTCCACGCAAAACAATGGGGGCAGAGAACAACGGGGTCTACCATTCTCCGCCAGCGTAAGCTACTATGTGGATAGACGCTTATCCGCTTAGGAGCTCAAATGGAAGACACCGTGCGCTGGACCGTGAAGGTTTCGAGGGAAACAGATACTGCGCTGCGCAGCTACCTCGCTCAGCGCGGCATGAAAAAGGGCGATATCTCCAAGTTCGTCGAGGAGGCGGTACGCTGGCGCGTGCTCGACCGCGTGGTTTCGGAGGTCAAGACGCGCAACGCCGGGGTTTCCGCAAGGAAAATCCAGGCGGCCGTTGACGACGCGCTCGCGACGGTGCGCGCCGAACGTCTCGTCCCCGCTGCCCGATGAAGGTAATCCTCGATACCAATATCCTCGTCAGCAGCCTCATTGTCCCCGCTTCCCCGCCCCACCGGATCTACGAAGCGTGGCGCGCCGGAACTTTTGTGCTCGTCACATGCGACGAGCAGCTCGAGGAATTCCGGCGGGTCACCCGTTACGACAAGCTGCGCGCGTATATTGAACCTGCCGCCGCCGGCACGCTCCTCAACGAACTGCGCAAAATCGCGCAACACATAGGCAAGCTGCCGAAGGTGAAGCGGTCTCCCGACACGGGGGATGATTACCTGCTTGCCCTCGCCCAGATCGCCGATGCCGATTACCTTGTGACCGGCGACCGAGCGGGCTTGCTCGTGCTCAAGTGCCACGGGAAAACGCGGATCGTGACCGCGCGCCAGTTCTACACCGCGCTCACGCCAAAGCCGCCCCCGCGCACCCGATCACGCTAGGGACACCTGGAAATCGCAACCGGTCTTGGCCCGGACGTCCTCCAGCGTGACCCCGGGATGGAGTTCCTTCAGCGCGAGCCCGACCCGAGGCTCGACCTCGAACACGCACAAATCAGTAACGATCATGTTGACCACGCCCTTGCCGGTGATCGGCAGCGTGCAGGCTTTGAGTATCTTGGGGCTGCCGTCTCTCGCGGTATGTTCCATCAGCACAATGACGCGCTTGACGCCCGCGACCAGGTCCATGGCGCCGCCCGGACCCTTGACCATCGCGCCCGGCACCATCCAGTTGGCGAGGTCGCCGTTCTCCGCCACCTCCAGCCCCCCGAGGATGGACAGGTCGACGTGCCCGCCACGGATCATGGCGAAGGAATCGGCGCTGGAGAAGTAACTCGAGCCCGGTATGGTGGTGATGGTCTGCTTGCCGGCGTTGATCAGATCCGGATCCAGTTCGTCCTCGACGGGAAAGGGGCCAATGCCCAACAGGCCGTTCTCCGATTGCAGGATGACGCTGATGTTTTGCGGAATATAGTTGGCGACCAGCGTCGGGATGCCGATGCCTAGGTTGACGTAATAGCCGTCGCGCAGTTCCTGCGCAGCGCGCTTGGCCATCAGCGCGCGGATCGGCGACTCCTTCTTCGAGGCCGCAGCGCCGGAGACGGTACGGAAC
The DNA here is from genome assembly GCA_016234705.1 of Betaproteobacteria bacterium. Lineage (GTDB taxonomy): Bacteria > Pseudomonadota > Gammaproteobacteria > Burkholderiales > SG8-39 > 2-12-FULL-64-23. Next base: position 36,075 of record JACRAS010000062.1, read on the forward strand.
TCGATGCGCTTCTGATAGCTAGGGCCCTGGATGATGCGGTCGACGTAGATGCCCGGCGTGTGTATCTCTTCCGGCTCCAGTTCGCCCACCTCGACCAGTTGCTCCACCTCGGCCACGGTGACGCTGCCGCAGGTGGCGATCATCGGATTGAAGTTGCGCGCGGTCTTGCGGTAGACCAGGTTGCCTGCCTTGTCGCCCTTCCACGCCTTGACGATGGACAACTCCGTGCGGATCGCCTCTTCAAGCACATATTCCTTGCCGTCGAAGGACCTGGTGTCCTTGTTCTCGGCGAGCTTGGTGCCGAAGGCGGTGCGGGTGTAAAAGCCGGGGATGCCGGCGCCGCCGGCGCGCAGCTTCTCGGCCAGCGTTCCTTGGGGGGTCAGTTCCAGCTCGAGTTCGCCGGCCAGCACCTGGCGCTCGAATTCCTTGTTCTCGCCCACGTACGAGGCGATGACCTTGTTCACCTGCCGCGCCTTGAGCAGCAGGCCCATGCCGAAATCGTCCACGCCGGCGTTGTTGCCGACGATGGTCAAGCCCTTGACGCCGCTGTCCACCAGCTCCTGGATCAGGTTTTCGGGGATGCCGCACAGGCCGAACCCGCCGGCGGCGATGGTAAGTTTGTCGTGCAGGAGCCCGTCAAGGGCGGCTTTGGCATTCGGATAGACCTTATTCATTGCGCATTTCCTCTGTTGGGTGGTAGAGCCAAAAAAATAGTCCGGCTGCTTGATGAAGCTGCGGCTGGTGTTGACGGTCACCGGCCCCTCCTGCTTCGAAGTGCGCGCATACCGATGCGCCGAAACAGTAGCAGCGCGCCTGTTTCATGCAGCGAAAATAATGACGTTGTTGATCCGCCACGTCGCATCCATGCCTTTCCGGCGGATGGGAACGATTTCGGTGTGCTCCAGCCTGTGCTTCCCTGTCGTCATCGCTTTTTTTGTCGAGGGACGGTTGCTCGGATTATAATCCGCCCACGCTCGAATAGGCACGCTCGCATGCGCCTATCGCAGAAGATGCAACCATAAACAGGGGTCAACATGCAACGCGAAGCGATGGAATACGATGTGGTGATCGTAGGCGGCGGGCCTTCGGGGCTGGCCTGCGCCATACGCCTGAAGCAGCTCGCCGCGGAAAAAGGCCGCCAAGTCAATGTCTGCCTGATCGAGAAAGGCTCCGAGATCGGCGCCCACATTCTCTCCGGCGCCGTGCTTGAACCGCGCGCGCTCGACGAACTCTTCCCGGACTGGAAAGCCCTGGGCGCGCCGCTGAATACGCCCGCGGGCGAAGATCGCTTTCTGTTCCTCACCGAAAAACGCGCGATCAAGCTGCCCACGCCGCCTCAGATGCACAACCACGGCAATTACGTCATCAGCCTCGGCAACCTGTGCCGCTGGCTGGGGCAGCAGGCCGAGGGACTGGGCGTCGAAATCTATCCTGGCTTCGCCGCGGCCGAAGTGCTCTACCACGAAGACGGATCGGTCAAGGGCGTGGCCACGGGAGACCTCGGCATCGGCAAGGACGGCCAGCACACCGAGAACTACCAGCCGGGCATGGAACTGCACGCGAAGCAGACGATATTCGCCGAAGGCTGCCGCGGCTCGCTCACCAAGACGCTGATGCAGAAATTCAACCTGCGCGCAGGCGTCGACCCGCAGGCCTACGGCATCGGCATCAAGGAGCTGTGGGAAGTCAAACCGGAGCGCCATCAACCGGGTCTGATCGTCCACACCACCGGCTGGCCGATGGACCGGCAGACCTATGGCGGCTCGTTTCTCTATCATCTGGAGAACAACCAGGTCGCGGTGGGCTTCGTCGTCGGGCTGGATTACCAGAATCCCTGGATGAGCCCGTTCGACGAGTTCCAGCGCTTCAAGACACACCCGGCGATTCGCGGATTTTTCGAAGACGGCCGGCGCATCGCCTACGGCGCGCGCGCGATCAGCGAGGGCGGATTCCAGTCGCTGCCCAAGCTCACCTTCCCCGGCGGCATGCTCGTCGGCGACACGGCCGGTTTTCTCAACAACGCCAAGATCAAGGGCACCCACACCGCGATGAAATCGGGCATGACCGCGGCCGAGACCGTGTACGACGCGCTGGCCGAGGAAGGGGCGAAGGAAGTCACCAGCTATCCGGAAAAAATCCGTAGTACCTGGATCTGGGATGAACTCTACCGGGTGCGCAACATCCGCCCGTCTTTCCGTTGGGGATTGTGGGGCGGGCTGGCGTACTCGGCGATCGATACCTTCCTGTTCCAGGGCAAGGCGCCCTGGACTCTGCACAACCACGACGACCACAGCGCGCTAAAGAAGGCCGCAGATTGCCAGCCGATCGACTACCCCAAGCCCGACGGCAAGATCACCTTCGACAAGCTCGGCTCCCTGTTCATCTCCAACGTCAACCACGAGGAAAACCAGCGCTGCCACCTGACGCTCAAGGATGCCGCCGTCCCGGTGAACGTCAATCTCGCCCTGTACGCCGGGCCCGAGCAACGCTTTTGCCCGGCGGGCGTATACGAATTCGTCAAGAACGACGATGGCAGCGACCGGCTGCAGATCAATGCGGCGAACTGCGTGCACTGCAAGACCTGCGACATCAAGGACCCGACGCAGAACATCAACTGGGTCGTGCCCGAGGGCGGCGGCGGGCCGAATTATCCGAATATGTAGGCGGGCAGGCAATCGACGTTCTTGCATAAAAACAACCCCAAGCCCTTGTTGCTTTTATCCGCTTGTCTCAGCGCTTGTTGCGCTCCTCGATTTCCCGCCGCAGTCGCTCGAGTTCGAGGCGTTTGGCCTCCGCCGTGCCCCATTTCGGTTCAAGCGCCGGCGGGTATCGCCGGCTTGCGGCCGGCTGTTCCCGCCGGCGTTCGAAGGCGGCGCGCGCTTCGGCCTCATGCTTTTCCCGTTCGCGCGCCAACGCCTCCTTGCGCGCGAGCGCGCGTTCGGCGGCGATCGGAATCGTGCGCTCGGGCATTCCTGCCAGGGCCAGGTAATCGGTGATGCGGTCCCAGACACTTTCCCAGCCATCCTCCAGGGAAAACTCGTTGATCAGCGGCAAATTGAGCGCCGCGTAGATCGGCGTCCAGTGCTCCTCGTCGCCCTGCCGGCGGCGCACCAGGAGTTTCGGATTGAATTGATACCAGCCTTGGGCGACGCGCATGAACAGCGCCCGATTGTAGGCATAGTCGCGCTCGACCTCGTTGCGCGAAAGCACGCTGGAAAGATGCGCTCGCCGGTTACGCTCGCTGCGCACCACATTGGCGGGCAGGTCCTTCCAGGCTTGCAGAATGGCCGCGGTCTCGAACGCGCCGTAGTCCCGGCGCTGCCAGTGGGTGAAGCGCGACTTGAACAGCGTCCACAGGGTCTGGAACAGAAAGTATTCGGATAAATGCCGATCGATGCGCACCAGCCTGTCGCCGGTATTGACGTCGATGCTCGCCGGGGCGAGCAATTCGTAGAGCGCGGCAAAAGGGCCGCGCGCGAATTGCGGGTCGCGAAAGGCTTCGCGCAAAGCCCAGTGCAGGGCATTGCCGCCATACTGATCGACCGCTTCCCGGTCCGCCCCGCGCGAGAGCAAAGCTTCCACCAGCGCCACATTGCCCGCCGCCGCCGCCGCCATCAGCGGCGTCTGGTTCATCGGCAGACGGTGCTCGATGCCGTGCACATCGCACTGCCGCAGGATATCCTTCAAGCGATTGCCAAAATAGGGAACATAGGATTTGCGCCCCAGCGTCCTGGTTTGCTGCGGGAAGCTTCTCGCCGCGTCGAACTTCGCCTCCTGCGCTAGCCACGCCGCCAGCACCGGTTCATCGAAGCAGGTGGCGTATTCGTAGAGCTGCTGCTTCATCTTGCCGCCCGGCGCTTGTTCGCGAAACACCTTGAGCAGGAGTTCCCGGATTTTCGCCTCGCCGAACACCGGCCACGGCACGGGGGTTTGCCTGAGGATGGTGCGCCGGATCGCTTCGGCCTGCTCCTGTTTGCCTTGCAGTTCGAGTTTGCGCGCTTCTTTCTGCCAGTCTTCCAGGGTCGATTGTTTCGCCTCCACCTCAACCGCGCCGATGCTCATGCCGAGCAGGCCGAAAAGCGGATGCGCGGTGTCCGATTCGATCACGTACAGGTTCCTGATGGCGCGCGTCAACGCGACGTAGAGGGCGTTGACGAAGAACTTGTAGATCTCCAGCGACTTGTCGCTTTTGTCCTTTGCCCGCCGGTAATCCAGCGTATCGATGGCGAGATCTGCCTTGGCGACGCCTTCGACAATGTCTGTGAACTCGGCCCGGTGATCCGAGACAAAGCGGTAGAGGACGATGTTCTCGTACTCCAGCCCCTTGGCTTCATGGATGGAAAACAGCAACGGCGTGGTGAAATGCTTTTTCGCCTCGGCCTTGTCCTCGTCGCGCATGACCAGCACGGCGAACCGGGTGGATTGGCGAATTTTCTGGTCGAGTTCGCGCTTGGTGGCGTCCTTGTCCGGCATCAACGCGACCTGCCCGCCGTCCTTATCGTCACCCCCACCCCCACCTCCGATCGCCTGCACCAGAAAGTTGCTCTCCCGGTCGATCGAGCCGAAGCGCCGCTGCTTGATCTTCAGCAGTTGGTTGGCGACGCGTGTTGCTTCCAGCCCATTGCGGAAATTGGCGCTGAGCACCCGCAGCTCCTGTCTTTCGGCCAATTGCGGATCCTGCCAGAACAGGCTTTTCACCCGGCTCCAGGAGAAGAAGTTGGGGTGCACGATCTGATTCGAATCGCCACAGAGCAGGAACTTACCGGCTTGTTTGAGGGTCTTCAGCACCAGCGCCAATTGAATGGTCGTAATGTCCTGCACTTCGTCGATGACGACAAAGTCGTAGCGTGGCGCCGCCAGCGCCTGCCACTCCTGGGCAACGAGGTTGAGGTCGTACAGTTTCGCCTCGATGAGCCAGGCGCTGTATCGCTCGAACAGATCGTAGAGCTTGTCGCGCTGATTTTCCGGAAAAATGGATTGGCGCACGCCGAGCGCCCGATAGTCATCCCGCGACAGGGTACCGCCGGCGCCGGCGGCGACCACGCCGCGGATCTCCTCGAACGCCTGGTGCGCGTCGAACTCCTTGAACGCCTGCCGCATCCGCGCAAACCAGAGCGCAAAGTCGCGCCAAGCCGCTTCCCGCCCGGCCGGTACGCGGATCGATTCGACGAAGTCGCGATAGGAAAGAAATACCGCCTCCTGCCCGTCTCGTTCAAAGCCGTTGGCATAGTAAATGTCCCGCGCGCTCTGGGCGAGATAGGCGGAGTGGGTGACGTAGAGCACCTCGCCTTGTTCGTGCTTGAGCTTTTCCAGGGTCAGCGCCGTCTTGCCGCTGCCGGCGCTGCCCACCACGATCAGGGGTGGCGGAAGGCGGTAGACCGCCTCCTGCGCGTCGTCGAAGGAAATCGGCTTGTCCAGCAGATGAATCGCGCTGCGCTCCGGGTGCAGATAGCGCAGCGGCTGCGCCTCGCCGATGGCTTCGGCTGCATCGATATCCGCAATCCTGGCTTCATCGATGGCCGCGCCGCGCAGGAAGCGCGACTTGTCGTAATCGTGATTGGCGATCACTTCCAGCATCAGGGCGCAGACTTCGTCCCCGTGCCGAACCAGGGAAAACAGCAGGCGATCGGCATCATCGAGCTTGGCGCGATAGAACTTCCCATGGCTGAGATTCGCCAGCTTCTTCACCTGCGCCGCGCGAAAATCCTGGCGGGCGATGGCATCGGCCACCTTGCGATAGCTGGCCTTGACCCGGGAGGTGTCGAGGCCGATGTATTCGAGTATCTTCATCGGTCGCTGCCCGCGCTCAGGGTAGTCAGGCCTTCAGCCCCACAACAGGCAAACCGAGCTTCTTCGCCGCCGCGCCCAAGGCCAGATCGAAGCTGACGAACTGTTTGCAACCATGGCCGAATGCAATGGCAAGATGCAGCGCATCGGCGCTGCGCAAGGCACATTCCGGTTTGGCGAGCCACTCGCCGGCGCGAATGAAATGCTCGTGAGCAGGCACAAGCAGGTGAAAATTTGCGATGGTCGCGGAATCGAATTGCCTCATTACCGCCATGCTCTTCCCGCGGGGCAGCAAGCCCTTGCGCACCCGCAATCCCATGTTCGAGCGGAATTCCATCACCGTCCAAGGACTGATGCACACCGGCTCACTCGTCTTCTCGTACCACGCCGCCGCCGCTGCGCTCAGGCTGTCCGGGCAGAATAGCGAGAGCAGAACATTCGTGTCAGCGTAAATCACCAGCCGTCCGTCTCAGCACGCATCTTGCGCACCATTTCCGCGGAATTAATGCGGGCCACAGGCAGGCCGGCCCGGAATTTCCGCAACGCAAACAGATCAAGTTTCGGCTTGGCAGGCAGTTGGCCCGCGGGCACGATACGGGCGACCGGCTTTCCGCGCTTGGTCAGCGTCACCATTTCACCGCGCGCGACCTGTTCCAGCAGGGCGCTCAAATGGGCTTTGGCTTCGGCAATGCTGTAGGTACCCATGCTGCTCCCCCAACGATTCCATGACCAGATGGTCATGGAGATAGTCATATTGTAGCATCGTCCGGGCGGCCCTTGTCAATTTGCCGATAAAGCTGACCTGTTCGCTTCGAACTTGATCCTACGGGAACCGCAGTTGGACATAATCCGGGAAACGCGCGCTGCAAGAAAAAGCCTGCGTCCTACTTGTGCCCTGGCGAAACACGGCTTTCCCCGCCATTGGACGCAATCCGAACCCAACTCCAGCGCCAACGGCAAGCGGGGGCGCCGCGCCTAGTCCGTCCGGCCGCCTCAGTCCACGAAGAAATCCGGAATGAAGTTCTTCGTTCCCGCCTTGACCGAGTATTTCTCCAGATCCGTCACCCCGTGGGCTGCCAGCACCTCATCGTCGATGTAGAAGTTGCCGCTGTTCGAACTCGGCCCGGTAAGGATGAAGTGCGCCGCGTCGGCGAGAATCTCCGCCTTGCGGCACCGGTTCAGGTCCACGCCTGGGATCATCTGCAGCGCGGCGGTGGCGATGACGGTGCGCGGCCAAATGCTGTTGACGGCGATGCCGTACTTCCTGAACTCGCCCGCATGGCCGAGCGTGCACAAGCTCATGCCGTACTTGGCCATGGTGTAGGCCGTGTGCGGCGCGAACCAGCGCTGCTGCATCGACAGCGGCGGCGACAGGTTCAGCACTTGCGGGTTGCGGCCCGCGGCGGCCGCCTTTTTCAGTTCGGGCAGGCAGGCCTGGGTGCACAGGTAGGTGCCGCGCGCATTGATGCCGTTCATCAGGTCGTAGCGCTTCATCGGCGTGTGCTCGGTGTCGGTCAAGCTGATGGCGCTTGCGTTGTTGACCAGGATGTCGACGCCGCCGAAGGTCTCCACGGCCTTGGCGACGGCGGCGAGCACAGCCCCTTCCTCGCGGATGTCGACGGCGAGCGGCAGGGCCTGCCCTCCGGCGGCCCCGATCTCCGTGGCGGCTGTGTAAATCGTGCCCGGCAGCTTCGGGTTCGGCTCCGTCGTCTTGGCCGCGATGACGATGTTGGCGCCATCGGCGGCCGCGCGCTTGGCGATGGCGAGGCCGATGCCGCGCGAAGCTCCGGTGATGAACAGGGTCTTGCCTTTCAGGGTCATTGCGCTCTCCTGGAAACGGTTGCTGCTGCTTTGATATCGAATCCGAAGGAATCAGAGAATCAAGGGGATCGGGTTCACGAATTCTAGCCCGTGTCGGCCTGGTTCGAGCCCTTGCTGGGTCCCCAGTCAGGGCAAAACCGAGAACTCCTGACGGGTCAATGTGCGACTGAATTAACCTCACCATCGAGCGGCCGAGCAGGTGGGCGACGCCCGCTTGCGAAGGTCCGTCTCGAATGGCTTGTTGGGCATCATGTGCGCCGTCACTTCAACCGATAGCGATCAGGCTCTTCAAAGAAATCCATGACCTTCGCGCCGGCTGGGACCCTCGCGCTGTGTACAACGCCAGCGGGGATGTAGTAGCAGCTCCCAGGGCCATGCACCCGGGTCTCGCCACCTATCGTCACCTCGACCAGACCTTCGAGCACCGTTCCCCATTGCGCTTTATGACTATGCGCCGGCAGCTCTACGTCTTTCAGAATCTGGAAGAAGACCAGTTGGCCATGTTCGGATTGCAACACACTGGTCTTCACCGTCGTCGGCGGGAAGGGCAGCTCCGCTTCGGGCAATCGTGTGATGATTTCTGGAAGTTCCATTTCTCCTCCTTTCACGGGAATGAAGCGGCCGCTTCGGGCACGGCGTCAATATTCGCATCGAGTCGCTCACGTGTCCGCGGCGCGTCTTCCGGCGCCCAACTAAGCTGAGCCGCGGACCGGGGCATGCCGGGGGACGTCAGCTCGAGCGGCTTAGGCGCTTTGCTTCGCATAGATCACCAACTGCGTGCAACGGAACATGGCGATGGTCTTATTTGATTCCTTGTGGCTGACAATGGCATCCCACACTTGCGTAGTCCTTCCAAGGTGAACGGCTTTAGCAACACACTCGACGGTTCCCCCTCGGATTGCACCAAGGTGGTTGGACTTGAGCTCGATTGTTGTAAACCCGGAAGCGGCGGGCGGGAGACTAGCGATACACCCGTAACCTGCCGATGTATCAGCGAGCGTCACTACGCTGCCGGCATGCAAGATGCCGTTCGGTGCCATCAGAGAAGGTTTCACCTGGACCTCTGCCCTGACCTCGCCTTCGCCTACGTACGTGACAACGATACCGAGGTGTCCTGGCAAGCCCTTGGCGCCAAACTCGTTGAAATAATCTGGTGAAAACATTGGATTCCTTATTAGGGACGCCTAAGGTCCGCGTCGACTCGCGCGCTACGCCCTTCAATTCTCACCTTCAATTCTCGCCATCTGCCCTTCCCCTAATTCTTTCCAAGGCGCTTGATATCGCGAATCCCTATTCCTGCGGCAATGGTCTCGACAACGGTGATCTCCCCGACGATCTCGAAATTCCGCTCAGCATTCTAGCTGCTTTAGCAACGCCAAGTTCAAGCTGCATAACGAGGCTGTAGAAAAAGTTGTTTTCGCATTTTCGCTATCTTACAGATGAATAGCTTGCGAGCGTGAATTTCAAGAAATCAGGGTTTTTCTACAGCCTCGACGTCCGCGGTCACCGGCGCGCGGCGCGCTTGCCGCGCGTCCGGCGCACCGCGTGGTTAGGCTAGCACTCCTACTTTCTGGCGACAATGTCGGCTTTCGTCGTGCCGACAATATCAAACAGCTCCTTCTGCTCAGCCGCCGGGACCTTGAATTTGTCCAAGGATTTCTTGAACTCCTTGGCCATCACGTCCCACTCTTTCTCGCTAATGTTCAAATGAAAGTGGGATTCCTTCATCGCCTTTCCGGTGTACTTGCATGGCCCGCCGGTCACCCCACAGACCATCTGAGATACCTGGAACTTAAGGTAAGGCGTCGGAGAGCTTTTCCGGCCGGCGTTAATGGCGGGATTCTTGTTCAGCTCCTTATTCGCCACGATCCGGTTCATGAAGTCATCGACGACGACCGTGATGCCTTTCAGGCCGCCCAACCGATCATAAAGGGATTTCTGAGCGCCGGACTGTTGCGCCGAGACGACCGGCGCGAAAGAGGTGCCCAACGTGAACGCTACAGATAGCAGGGTCATTCGCAAAATATTCATTTATTTTCCTTTACTGTTTTTTTGGCTCAATGATCTGACACGCTGCCATGGAGCCCTGAACATGGCAGCCCAACGTCCGAGCCCACCGGCGCGCGGTTGCGATGGTTGCTCGAAGTGCGATGCTTCCCACGCGTCCGGGTGGGGCGATTTGTTCGGCGTCATTGTACATTTTTTCGTCGGGTAATCTCTGTGAATATGTTTACGAGCCGCTCAGACTCAACGTCAGCCAGCGAGACGCCGTAGACCTCTGTAATTCGTATCCATATTTCAGAAGTATCGGATGATCCCATCTCCGTGAAATCGAGCAAATCAGATTCATCGCTAATCAAGTACTCACCCGGCAGAAAATCGAAAAACCGCCCCATGAAATCGCTGGCCAGTTGTCTGAACTCCTCGATTCGTTCCGTCGACGCAAACGTAATCTTCTTACCCGCGAAGCGACCGCGTGTAATGCGTTTGTCGTCCTTGCTCATTTTCGTGACGTTAGTCGCGTCGTAATCGACGACTAGAGGAAGGGACCGATGCCGCGGCTGGTGTGCCAGAGCGCTAATACTTCAACTCGGCTACCGCGGACACGATAGTAGAGATAGTAGTGAACTCGCGCGAGATGCACTCGCCTTACGCCTCGCGCATGGACATTCAATACTGGTGCGCCAATGCCGGGTTCAGCGCTCAGAAGAGAAAACGCCTCCGCAAGTTCTTCGTCGAAGGCCTCCGGGGCAAGAGGGCGATTCTCGTCCCACCACAGTGCAGCGCGATCAATGTGTGCTTGCGCTCGCTTTGTGACCCGAACTTCCACGGCCTCTCAGCGGCGACGACGGGCGAGCCTTGCAAGCACCTCGTCGGCGGAAACCGTCTCTCCACGATCGGCCTCGGCGATAGAAAGAAGCAGTTCGGCCTCCTCCTCAGGGGACAGGGTGAAGCCGCTTTCGTCATCTTTGGCCAAAACAGTCACCGACGCGCCCTCTTCGAGTGTCACGCCCTCGACTACAACTTTACCCCCGACAACCTTTCCAGTAGCTATCTTCATAGTGCGAAGAATACTCCAATCTACGACCCGTCGTGGACTGGCGCCGAACGTTCCCGGCCAGCGGCCGCCGAAAGCGCGCAGCGCTGGAGGCGGTCCGACTGCGCCGGGTTGTTAGAGCGCATCGATCCGCTCAGATCAGCTCCAGCGACGCTTTCCCGTTGGGCACGACTTCCGTTGCCAGTTTCTGATCCATCGTTGCGAGGCGGCCTCCGTTGGAATTCGCCAGAGCAAGCAGATAGCTGTCTGTGACTCGTGAGTGGCTGGACAGGAGTTCCGAGGCAAAGAACGCTTTGTCGGCGACGCTGATCTTGTCTGGCCAGAACTTGTGTCCTGATAGGCCACGAATGGTCACCAGCGACTGGACAACGGCGCTCGGTGGACCTGGGGAATTCGGGTACCTTGGATGACCGACTATCCTGATGAGGCCGTTCTCCGTAAGCGGGCAGGTTGCGAAACCCCGGTGACCTACTCGAGAGAACCATCTGTGAGCTTGGTCGTGCTGCACATGGGCTGGATCAACGAGAGCTATCAGGACGTTCACGTCCAGCAAGAACACCGTCACGGCAGTTCGTCGCGCAGCTGGTTCACAAGCTCCATTGTGACCGGAGTCGCTCCGCGACGGTTGGGGAGAAGCGGGACGCCATTGCGTTCAGTTCTGGTTCCGCGCGTGGCGCGCGCGAGGCCCTGCCGGGCTAAGGCAGAAACGACTTCGCCGACAGTTTTTCGCTCGCGCTCGGCGAGGTGCTTTGCGGCGGCGAGGATGTCGTCATCGATGGCGAGGGTGGTCCTCATGGCTTAACTCCCGAGCACTAGCCGGATGCCGCGCATCATACATCACGCATCACAGTTTGCGCAAGGGCGGCGGGCTGGGTGTCTTGGCGCGTCTTCTGATGCCTAACAGGCTGTTGAAATTCGCCATGACGGGCCGCCGGAATGACATGTACGACTCATGTCAATCCCGCAAGTTGCTGATTTATTGATGTTGCCATTTTGCATATTGTCGATGTGCGGCGAGCTTCGGCTCAATATTCGAGAATTTCAACAGCCTGTTAGGGAGCGCGTACAGCGTGAACATAGTCTGCCCTCTTGTTGTGGCACTGCTTAATGAATTTACATATTAGCTCGGACAGCCCCTCGAGGTCAGGCGCCCTGCCAACCAAGCTAAATATGGCGCTAGAAATTAAACCGGTTTCTCGATCCAGCCGCGTTGGATGGTGCTTAATCTCTGCATGAGCAAGCGCCTTGTTCCTCAGCTCCTTACATATTTCATGGATGCACAGTTCATCAGGTGATAGTGGCGCAAAGTCTGAAAGCTCCAACTTCGGCGCAGCCGCAGAGTTGGGATCTTTCTCGTTGTGCGTGAATGGCCTGAAGTAGCAAATTATTGCTGAGAAGACCAAAGCTTCGTGTATCAAGCCGCCATATTGCTGGTTCTTCGCCTCGGCCAGGAAGGCTTTTGCTTTCTCGAAGTCTTTGAGCGCAATCGAGAAGCGATTGAACTTTGCTTCGTCGGTCATGGCGCTCCCTAGACAGAATGGCTTCGCATCATTGGCGGGAGGCCCGTCTCCGTTGTAACGTGGGTTACGAGCGCACTGGTTAAGGCGTGCGCGCAGAGCCACAGAGTTGGCACTTGGGTATCAACTTTTGAACGGAGACGGACCATGAAACAGTCTAGCAAGATTTTTGTTGGAATGGATGTGCACAAGGATTCGATCGATATCACCGTGGCTGAGCAAGGCGGCGAAGTGCGCCGCTTTGGCGAGGTCGGAGGAGAGCGGAGCGCTCTTCTAAGGCGGTACGAAAGCTGACCTCTCGCGGGGGCGAGCTCGTGTTCGTGTACGAGGCGGGATCTTGCGGGTTCTGGATTCATCGCGAGATCACGGCGCTCGGGCACGCCTGCTGGGTGGTGCCGCCTTCGCTCATCCCGCAGCGGCCCGGCGATCACGTCAAGACCGACCGGCGCGACAGCGAGAACCTCGCCCGTCTGGCGCGCGCCGGCGAGCTCGCTTGCGTGCATGTGCCCGATGTGCGCGACGAGGCGGTACGCGACCTGGTGCGCGCCAGGGATGACGCGGTGATCGCGCAACGCCGGGCACGCCAGCAATTGAAAGCGCTCTTGCTCAGAAACGAGATCCGCTACGTCGGCAAGACATCCTGGACCTCGGCTCATCTGCGCTGGCTCTCCGAACTGAAGCTGCCGCAGCCGGCCCAGCAAATCGCCTTCCAGGAATATGTGAATGCGATCACGGTGGCCACCGGCAGGATCGAGCGCTTGGAGCAGGCCATGCGCGACGAGGTGAGTACCTGGCGCTTTGCCCCGGACGTCGCCGTTCAACGGCGCGCCGCTTTTTGGCGCGTCCGTTGCGACGGCTTGTTGGGCATGATGCTAAGTGGCTTCATTGCCGTCGTTGCAAATTGCGAGCTTGCAATGGCCAAAATCGCTCCCAGTGGAAACGAATTTGAACTTGGTAGAGCGCTCGACGTTGAAGACATCAATATAGAGGAGTTCCCCTGAAAGGTAAATTGCGCCGTCTCCTTTTAGGACCGCGTTAAATTCGGCTTGATTCAACGCCGTTGGGAGTTCTGCGTATTGAGTGATGATTCCTGTGGGGCCAAGAGTACTCGAGGACGCTCCGACATAGTCAGGGCTGTCAAGCGGGACTTCCAGCGGGAATTTATAGAACCCAATGAATGACCAGCTCCTCAGTTTATGTGCTGGGGTTTGGCCAAAGTTCTTAATCCTAATGGTGACTTTTACACGCCCGCCGTTGTGTTCCATCACCTGATCATTATTGTGGAGAACGTAAGCGCGGAGTTGTCTTTCGGCAGTGTTTTCGGCGCCCACGACTAACTTTCCTGTAGCGCGCCATAGACGAAAGGTAAACCAAGCTAAAAGAGCGGTCACGATTGCGAGAGTTGCAGTACCGTAAGCAATTAACCTTTCATTAAGAGATTTCTCGTACTCATAGGCGGCTTGTTGTTTGTTGATCTCCACACTGCTTTGGGCGGGGATCATTTCGACAATCAGCGG
>JACRAS010000069.1 GCA_016234705.1 Betaproteobacteria bacterium
GACATGACTGAGTTGCGCAATCGAATGGACGAGGCGATGGTGTTGCGTGGGTTTTCCCTTCGCACGCGCGAGTCCTATCTGGCCTGCGTGCGGGCGCTGGCGAAGCACTACCGGCAGCCACCGGACGTACTCGATGGACGGGGGATCCAAGCCTATCTGCTGCACCTGATCACCGAGCGCAAGCTCGCCTACGCCAGCGTCAATCAGGCGGTCTGTGCGTTCCGGTTCCTATTTGGCACGGTGCTGCGCCGGCCCGGGGTTCGCTTCGACATCCCCATGGCCAAAGTGCCCAAACGCCTGCCGCAGATCCTCTCGCGCGAGGAAGTCGCGCGCCTGATCGACGCTGCCGTAACGCTACGCGGGCGCACGCTGCTCACCGCCACCTACGCAGCAGGACTACGCGTGTCCGAGGTGTGCGCCTTGCAACTCGCCGACATCGAGAGTGCCCCCGACCGCATGTGCCTCAAGGTACGCCAAGGCAAGGGCGGCCAGGATCGCTACACGCTGCTCTCGCCGCGCCTGCTCGACACACTGCGCCGCTACTGGCGCGATCGTCGGCCGCGCCAGTGGCTGTTTCCCAACCGTTCGGGTACCGCGCCGATCGAAGTCAAGACGGCGCAACGCATCTACTGCGCCGCCCGCGACGCCGCCGGCATCGCGCCTGAAGGCGGCATTCACAGCTTGCGCCACGCGTTCGCCACTCACCTGATCGAAGCCGGCGTGGACCTGCCCACCGTCCAGCGCCTCCTCGGCCATGGTCATATCGGCACGACCATGCGCTATGTGCATCTGGCGCGCACGCGTCTGACCGGCACCACCTCTCCTCTGGAACTGCTCAACCCGCCCAAGCACTGAGTGCTCCGGCATGGCTCGCGCCGCCCCCAGGGTGGGCCTAGCCGAGGTGCTGCGCCGTCACGGCCCGGCTTATCTCGCGACCCATCCCTTGTCTGTTGCCAAGGCGAAGGTTTGGCGCGCTATTCTCGCGTGCCGCACCGTCGCCTTGGGCGGCCATGTCGAAGTTTGCGACACCTGTGGCACGACGCGCCATGTCTATCACTCCTGCCGCAACCGCCATTGCCCACTGTGCCAGACGCAGGCCAAGGAAGCCTGGCTCGCCGCGCGGCGGCGCGAGGTGTTACCGGTGCCCTACTTCCATCTGGTATTCACCCTGCCGCACGATCTGAATGGGCTCATCGGGCAGTATCCGCGAGCGCTCTATGAAATGCTCTTCGGCGCGGTCTCGGCCACGCTCACCGAGTTCGCGGCCAACCCGCGCTGGCTCGGCGGCACGCCCGCTTTCTCGCTGGTGCTGCATACGTGGAAGCAGGACCTCGCACGCCATGTGCACGCGCATGCCCTGATGGCCGGCGGGGCGCTCGGGATGGACGGTCGCTGGGTGGCGGCCAAACGCGGTTTTCTATTTCCGGTCAAGGCGCTCTCCAAGGTCTTCCGGGGCAAGTTCGTCGCCGCGCTAAAGGCCGCGCGCCAGGTCGGGAAACTGCAGCAGTCGGATCTCGCAGAGCACGCGTGGCGCGATCTGCTCGCCCGAGTGCATAGGCATGATTGGGTGGTCTATGCCAAGCAGCCGCCGGGCGGGCCGGCACAAGTGCTCGACTATCTGGGCCGCTATACGCATCGGGTGGCGATCTCCAACGAGCGCATCCTGCACATCAGCGCAGACACGGTGAGTGTGCGGGTGCGCGATCGGACCCAGGGAAACCGCAGACGGACGCTCAGGGTGCCGGCGCAGACCTTCATCGAGCGCTTCTTATTGCACGTGCTGCCCAAGGGCTTCAAACGCATTCGCCATTACGGACTGATCGGTCCGGCGCACAAAGCGGCGCGCCTCGCCAGCGCGCGCGCGGCACTGGATGCGCCCGCGCCCGATCCGCTCGTGGTGGAGTCGGTCGAAGTCTTCATGCGCCGCATCGACCAGCACCAGCGCCTGCGCTGCCCGCACTGCGGCAAAGGCCAGTTCGTGCCGACAGCGCCGATTGCACCTGTGCCGCTGCCCTTGCTGCATCTGCGGGGACCGCCGTGAAGGACCATATGCGCTCCCGATTCCCGTGTCGTGCTCTTGGCGGTGGCCCACGCCAGGCGTGCGCTCGGCCCTTTGGCACAATTCGCGCGATACAGGCGTTCGCTCGTACTAGTTCCTGGACTTCGCCACCGCTTTTGTACGCCGCGATTGCCTACGTGCACCTCATCGCACAGCCTCATCGCCATACTGAACGATTGACTCCCGCCCCCGCACGCTTACAATCCCCATAACCACCGCCTACCCGGCGGTTCAGTCCAACGAGGTTTATCTGACGCCATGCAGCACCGTGCCTTCGCTTCAGCTTCGCCTCGGCGTCAGATAAACGCTATTCGTTATGCGGCAAGGTCAGCCGGCGAAATCGAAATCTGATACGCTGATGCCGTGAAGGTTACACGCTACTTCGCGGCAATCCGTCAACGGCCAGATCGGGCAATTATCCAAGACGAATGGATCGATAGGGCCGTCCGGGCA
>JACRAS010000068.1 GCA_016234705.1 Betaproteobacteria bacterium
AGCGCCTCCGGACTCTGGCTATGGGTCTGCCCGCCGAAGATGCCGCCGCCGCAGGGGGCGCGCACCGTGATCGGGGACCACCACTCGCCGCCGGAGCGATAGCGCAGCCGGGCCGCTTCCGAGATCAACTGATCGATCGCCGGATAGATGTAGTCCGCAAACTGGATCTCGGCCACCGGCCGAAGGCCGTATGCGCCCATCCCGACCGCAAGGGCAGCGATGCCTCCCTCGGCGATGGGCGTATCGAACACGCGTTGCCGGCCATGTTTCTTCTGCAGGCCGTCGGTGACCCGAAAGACGCCGCCGAAGTAGCCCACATCCTCGCCGAAGATCAGCACGTTCGGGTCGCGCGCCAGCATGACGTCCATGGCCGAATTCAGCGCCTGTACCATATTCATTGTCGGCATGGCTCACACTCCCAGTTGCTGGCGTTGGCGGCGCAGGTTCCAGGGCATGTCCTTCAGGACATCCTCGAACATGGTGTGCAGTTCCGGACCCTGGCCGTGTTCGAGCGTGCCCAATTCTTCCGCGCGCTTGCCGACTTCGCGAACCTCGGCCTCGACCTCCGCGACCGTCGCCTGATGGCGTTCATCCGACCATGCGCCCAGCGCGATGAGGTGTCGTTTCAGCCGCTCGATTGGATCGCCCAGCGGCCATTTCGTGCCCTCGTCTTCGGGACGATAGCGACCTGGGTCGTCGCTGGTGGAATGCGCGGCGGCGCGGTAGGTGAAGAGTTCGATCAGTGTCGGACCGAGATTGGTCCGCGCCCGCTCCGCCGCCCACCGGGTCACCGCATAAACCGCGAGGAAGTCATTACCATCCACCCGCAGCGCGGGGATTCCGTAGCCGATGCCTCGCGAAGCGAAAGTCGATTCGTCCCCGCCCGCCATGCCCTGGTAACAGGAGATGGCCCATTGGTTGTTGACGACGTTCAGCACCACCGGCGCGTGGTAGACCGACGCGGCCGTCAGCGCGTAGTGAAAGTCGGGCTCCGCGGTGGCACCGTCGCCGACCCAGCCGGATGCAATCCGGGTATCTCCCTTGTACGCCGAGGCCATCGCCCAGCCGACCGCCTGGCTGATCTGCGTGCCCAGGTTGCCCGAGATGGAGAAGAACCCGGCCTCGCGGCTGGAATAGAAGACCGGCATCTGCCGGCCTTTCAGGCGGTCGGCGGAGTTCGAATACACCTGGCACATCATGTCCAGGATCGGCCAGTCGCGCGCGATCAGGAGACCCTGCTGCCGGTACGTGGGGAAGAACATGTCGTTGCGATCGAAAGCGAATGCCTGAGCCGCGGCCACGGCTTCCTCCCCCGTGCACTTCATGTAGAAGGATGTCTTGCCTTGCCGTTGCATGCGGTACATGCGCTCGTCGTAGGCGCGCGTCAGCAGCATCGCGCGCAGGCCGCGCTTCAGGGTTTCAGCATCGATCGATGGGGTCCAGGGACCTGTTGCGCAGCCCTCCTCATTCAAGACGCGGATGAGTTGGTAGGCCAGATCGCGTATATCGTAGGCGGACGTGTCGATCGGGGGGCGCTCTACCGATCCCGGCTTGGGCAGGCGCAGATGACTGAAATCGGCCAGCTCGCCAGGGCGATGTTTTGGTTCTGGGATGTGCAGCTGTTGAACATGATGATGGTCCATCGTGTCTCCTGATTTTCCGTGCGCGGACGGGTGACATGGCGCGCGCCTGGTCAGCCCGCAGATGCGCCCTCCTGGTACCACTCGCCTTCCGCCAGCATCACGCGGTGGTGACCCTCGCCTGAAGGAATCATCGGAAAGCAGTTCTCCTCGGCGGCGACGCGCACGTCGAGGAAGAACGGGCTCTCGTGCGCTATGCACTCGGCGAGGGCCTGCGCCAGCTCGGCAGGGTCGCACACGCTGCGTGCCGCCCAGCCGAAGGCCCGGGCGAGCTGCACGAAGTCAGGCTGCGCCTCGTTGCAGGTATGGCTCAAGCGGTTGCCATGGTTCAGCTGTTGCCACTGGCGCACCATGCCCATGTAGCCGTTGTTCGCGAGTACCACCTTGACGCGTGCGTGGTGTTGCACGGCGGTTGCCAGTTCCTGGATGTTCATCAGGATCGAGGCGTCGCCGCTGACGCAGACCACGAGCTTGTCCGGATGGGCGATTTGCGCCCCGATCGCCGCCGGCAGGCCGTAGCCCATCGTGCCCGCACCGCCGGATGTCAGCCAGTGTCGCGGCGCATCGAAGCGCAGGTACTGCGCGGCCCACATCTGGTGCTGGCCCACATCTGTGGAGACGATCGCGCGGCGATCCTGCAACTCGTTTTGCAGCGAGCTCATCAGCTGCTGCGGAAGAATCACGTCTGCGCGCGGCGCGAAGTCCAGACAACGCCGCGCCCGCCAGCCGGCTATGCGCGCCCACCACGGTGCGAGCCGTGCCGGGTCGAGGTCCTCCAGCTCGGGCAACTCGAGCAGTGCTTCGATCACCGCGGCGCAGTCGCCAACCATCGGCACGTCGACCTTAACGATCTTGTTGATGCTCTTGGGGTCGATGTCGATGTGAATCTTGCGGGCGTTCGGGCAGAACTCGTCGAGCTTGCCCGTGACGCGGTCGTCGAAGCGGGCGCCGATGCACACGACAAGGTCTGCATGGTGCATCGCCAGGTTGGCCTCCAGCGTGCCGTGCATGCCCAGCATGCAGAGGAAACGGCGGTCAGATGCCGGGAAGGCGCCTAGGCCCATCAACGTCAGCGTGCACGGTGCATCGAGCCGGCGAACGAGACGGGTGAGAACCTCGCACGCGTGCGGGCCCGAATTGACCAGCCCGCCGCCCCCGTAGAGGACCGGACGGCACGCGGTGGACAGCAAGGCAGCCGCGCGCTGCAGGCTAGCGCTCGGAGGCAGCGCAGGCGACGCCTGGTGCGGCACGCGCCATGTAGGTGGTACAGACCCGTGACCAAGGAGTGCCGATTGCACGTCCTTTGGAACGTCAATCAACACCGACCCCGGTCGCCCTGACTGGGCGATGTCCAGCGCCCGCCGCACCGTGGAAGGAATCTCATCCGCGCATCGCACCTGCGTGTTCCACTTGGTCACGGGGCGGGACATGCCCAGCGCATCGCTTTCCTGGAACGCATTGGTCCCGATCACGGCCGTAGTCACCTGACCGCTGATGCATAGCACCGGCACCGAGTCGCTTATCGCGTCGAGCAGGCCGGTGATCGTATTGCTGACGCCGGGACCCGAGGTCACGACCACTACGCCCACGCGGCCTGTGCTGCGCGCGTAGCCCTCCGCTGCGTGTACGGCCGCTTGCTCATGACGCACAAGCACATGCTTCAGGCGAGGCTCGCCGTAGAGCGCATCATAAAGAGGAAGCGCAGCGCCGCCGGGATAGCCGAACAGCGTATCCACGCCACTTTCGACGAGGGCCTGCAACAGGGCCTGCGCGCCATTGAGTGTGAGGCCAGGGGACGCCGTTGTGCGCACGACGGGCGCGAGCACCTCGCTGTCGGATAAATTGGCATTCATATGGTAATTATTCTGGATAAAGCGCAGAATAGATTTAGTTTTTCCATGCTGTTTTGGCCCTTATGGCGAAAAAACTTCGAAAACAATCAGAATTATCGGAAAAACCATTCGACAAATTCGACATGGCGATCCTCCGGCTGCTGGTCAAGGACAGTCGCAGGACGCTGAACGAAATCGGCGCGGAGATCGGTCTATCGCCGACGGCCTGCTGGAGCCGGATCAAGCGGCTTGAGGCCGATGGCGTGATCCAGCGCTATACGATCGACGTGGATATGACCAAGCTCGGCTACAACGACACGGTCATCGTGCAGGTAACCCTTGAGAGCCATTCCGACGAGACGCTCTACCAATTCGGCCGCGTGCTCGCGACCATCCCCGAGGTGGTGGAGGCGTATCTCGTCTCGGGCGACTATGACTATTACATCCGCATCGCGGTACGCGACACGCGCGACTACGAGCGGCTGCTGCGCGAGAAACTATACAAAATCCCAGGCATCCGGCATAGCAAGTCGCACTTCGTGTTGCGCGTGCTCAAGGAAACGAGTGCGCCTATAGATTGAGGCACTAGTGTCCCAACGTTAAGCGAAGAGATTCGGTTGGTTAACTGAAATCTCAATGTTGTTGTCGGTGTTTATTTTGCTAAGTAGTTGATCCAGTGGCATACGTCCGACAATCATGGGAACATCTGCGAAAAGCGAAACCGACAGGATCGGGGTTGAACAAGCCGCCCGCAGAACAAAATCTACATGCACCGCGTCGTACGGAAAACGAAACCCTGCCTCGTCGCGCTCGATCAGCCCCACGGCCAGCAGCGCATGCACGCTTGTATGCACGCCACGCACATCGCGCCCGACTCGCCGCGCGATCTCCCGCAGCTCGAGCGGTCCCGCACCCGTCATCGCTTTGAGGATGTCCCAGCGCAGCGGCGTCAGAGTGCTCCACAGCGCGCGCTCATCGGCAAAGCCGATGAAAGGCGCCGTTCGCTTGCCGGTGGTCATTGCGCGCATGAAGCGGGCATTGATCTCTTCGCGAGAGGCAACGCCGATGGTTACGGTGTTTGTCATGTCACGTTCTCCAATCATCGACAGCAGCCCAGAAGTCCGCCAAAAACTGTATCAGTTTCTCGCGATCATGGTTTACACCCGTTCAAATATTCCCGCCGCCCCCATGCCGGTGCCCACGCACATGGTCACCATGCCGTACTTCAGGTTCTTGCGCCGCATGGCGTGGATCACGGTGGCCGAACGGATCGCCCCGGTCGCGCCGAGCGGGTGGCCAAGCGCGATTGCCCCGCCCATCGGATTCACCTTGGCCGGATCAAGGCCGAGGTCCTGGATCACCGCGAGCGACTGGGCCGCGAAGGCTTCGTTCAACTCGAACCAGTCGATCTGATCCTGGGTGATGCCGCCTGCCCTGCAGGCCACGGGAATCGCCTCTTTCGGACCGATGCCCATAATTTCCGGCGGCACGCCCCTGACCGCGAAGGACACGAAACGGGCGAGCGGCGTCAGATTGAATTGTTTCAGAATTTTTTCGCTGACCAGGATCAGCGCGCCTGCGCCGTCGGAAGTCTGCGAGCTGTTGCCGGCGGTGACCGAGCCCTTGGGCGCGAACACCGGCCGTAGTTTCGCCAGCGAAGCCAGGTTGGTATCGGCGCGCGCGCCTTCGTCCTGGCTGACGCTGCGCGTCTTGATGTCGATTTTCCCGGTCGCGAGGTTGGGGAAGCGCTCGACGATATCGACCGATGTGGTCTCGTCCTTGAATTCGCCCGCGAGCTGCGCCGCAATCGCCTTCTGATGCGACTCGAGCGAGAACTGGTCCTGCGCCTCGCGCGAAATCTTCCATTGCCGGGCAACTTTTTCCGCGGTCAGGCCCATACCGTAGGCCATGCCGATATTTTCATCCTTAAAGATACCCATGTTCATCGACGGGTGGTAGCCCATCATCGGCACCATCGACATCGACTCCGCCCCGGCGGCGATCATCACCTCGGCCTGGCCGACGCGGATGCGGTCGGCCGCCATCGCCACCGCCGTGATGCCGGAGGCGCAGTAGCGATTGACGGTCACGCCACCTACGGACTTCGGCAGGCCGGCCAAGAGCACCGCCATGCGCGCGAGGTTGAGCCCCTGCTCGGCTTCCGGGAACGAGCAGCCGACGATGGCATCTTCAATCAGATTCGCATCGAGCCCCGGCACCTGGGATACGGCGGACTGGATCGCGCGTACTAAGAGATCGTCCGGCCGCACGTTCTTGAACATGCCGCGCGGTGCCTTGCCTATCGGAGTGCGGGTCGCGGCGACGATGTACGCGTCTTGCAATTGTTTGCTCATTTCGATTCTCCTATGGGGGCTCAGTTGCGCACCGGCTTTCCGGTCTGCATCATGCCCATGATGCGTTCCTGGGTCTTGGGATGGTCGAGCAGTTCCATGAACGACTTGCGCTCCAGATCGAGCAGCCACTGTTCATTGACCAGGCTGCCAGCCTCTACTTCGCCGCCGCAGACGACCTCGGCGATCATCGCGCCCAGTTTGTAGTCATGCGCCGAGATGAAGCCGCCGTCGCGCATGTTCACAAGCTGCATCATGATGGTGCCGATGGCATAGCGCCCGGC
>JACRAS010000070.1 GCA_016234705.1 Betaproteobacteria bacterium
AGGTCATCGACGATCTTCTGGAACACCTCGTATTTCATCACGCCCTGGAAGCGTCCGGTCTCGGCGATCATGTCGCGATGGCCGGTCGGACAAAAACTGCACTTGAAATTGCAGGAACTCGCCGGATCGGCGAAAACGATGAAGGGCGTCGACAGCGGGATGACCGTTTCCAGCGGCGTGCGTCCTTCGAGATTGATTCGCGGTTCCAGCCGAGCTTTCATGCGCTTAGTCCTGCGGCGAGCGGCGCCGAATAAGCGTCCTACAGGACAATGGTTAACAGGGATTAACCAAACCTATGGGAGCTGCACCGGCCGCAGGATAAGGGCGTGGCGCTAGTTTGCGGCGCGCAGGCCGACGACGCAGGGCGGATCGACCAGGTTGTCCGGGCGGGCGCCGAACCGGAGCAAATCGCGGCGGCCGTATTCATCGGCAATCCGCTCGGCAAGCTCTCGCACGGTCACGGGCGTGCCGGAGCAGATATTGACCGGTCCCTGTTCCGCGCCGAGCGCGTGCTCAACGATCATTCGCCCGGCCTCGCCGACATCCAGATAGTCGCGAATCTGGCTGCCGCTGCTCAGATCGGCTGGCTCCCCGGCGCTGAGCTTGGCGCGCAAATACGGCACCAGCCGGCGATCATCCTCGCCCTCGCCATAGAGGTAGAACAGCCGGCACCAGGCAAACTCGACCCCTTGTTGCGGCAGATACTGCGACAGCGCCATGAAGGCAGCGGCCTTCGCCGCGGCGTAAGGCGTCGACGGCCGCAGCGGCGTTGCCACGCTCAGATAGCCGGCGCCGAGATCATATTCAAAGCAGGTGCCGACACCGACAAAGCGCCGAACCTTGGCTTGGCTCGCCCCTTGCGCCAGCCGCAACGTTCCCGCCAGGCATTCGAGATTTTTCGGCGAAGAAAGATACTGGCCCGGTTCGGCATACCAGGCGGCGTGGATCACGCTATCGACGCCCCGGCAGACATCGGCACACCATGCGACGCTCTCGGACCACAAGTCCGCAGTCGCTATGACCGCTTCGATCGCGTTCGACTGTGCGATGCGACTTTGCGATCCATCCCTTACGATGAGTCGCACTTTGCAATTACGCTTGCCGAGTTCCTGCAGCACCTGCCGACCCACAAAGCCGGTCGCTCCGGTCAGCAGGGTCAGGGGGGCAGCAGCGGCCATTTGGCGTCCTTGTCCGATATATCGGAAACATTACGCGGCCACTGAATGGACAGTTTTGAATCGTCAAACCGCAAGCCGCCTTCAAACTCGGGGGCATAAAATGAACTCACCATGTAGAACGTCGTCGCACCATCGGTGAGTGCCTGGTAGCCGTGCGCGAATCCTTTCGGCACATACACCATGAGTCCATTTGCTTCCGACAGATCGGCGCCGAACCAGCGAAACTGCGTCGGCGATCCTTCGCGCATATCGACGATGACGTCGTAGATCGCACTCTTGATACAGCGCACCAGTTTGACTTCGGCATGCGGCTCGCGCTGAAAGTGCATTCCGCGCACCGTGCCGGCATGCCCATTGCTGCTGATATTCGCTTGCACAAATGACGTTTCGAGCCCATTGGCGGCGAATTCCTGCGCGCAAAAGGCGCGGGCGAACGTGCCGCGCGGGTCCACGCGCGGATCGAGGTGGACCAGATAGGCGCCGGAAAGCGGTGTCGGTTCAAACCGCATGTCTGCGAATCTTAGGCGCGATGGATCGGTTCAGCGCACGATTCTCAAAATCGGAAATATCGGCGAGGCATAGTTGCCGCGCCTCGGCGCCTTCTCCGTGCGCGCGGTACCACGCCATCGTCTGCGTGACGGCCTGCACCAGTAGCAACCTCGGCGTAACGCCGAGTGCCTGCTCTACTTTGGCAACGTCGAGCTTGAGCCAAGCCGATTCCCGCGGACCTTCGCTGCCGTCGCCGTAATGCACTTCGCCCTCGCCGTAGACGGCACGCGCCGCTTCGACCAATTCGCGCACGGGCACGGCTTCGTTGGCTTGCGGACCAAAATTATAAGCGCCGGCTAGAGCCGGTTGCTGCCAGAGACTCTGCGCCAGGGTCAGATAGCCGCTGAGCGGCTCCAGTACATGCTGCCAGGGGCGAATGGCTTGCGGGCGGCGGACCTCCAGCGGCTGGCCGGCCTGCCAGGCGCGAACCGCATCGGGGATCAATCGGTCTTCCGACCAGTCGCCTCCACCGATCACATTTCCGGCCCGGGCGCTGGCCACCGCCACGCCTTGCGCCGACAGGAAGGCATCGCGGTAACTGGCAATGATCATTTCACTCGCCGCCTTGCTGGCGCTGTAAGGGTCATGCCCGCCGAGCGCGTCATCTTCACGATAGGGCCGAGACGGTTCGTGATTGAGATAGACCTTGTCGGTCGTCACCATGACCGCGACACGCACGCCGTCGTGACCACGCAGCGCGTCCAGTACATGGGCCGTGCCCATCACATTGGATTCAAATGTTACAAGCGGCTCCTTGTAGCTCGCGCGCACCAGCGGCTGCGCGGCCAAATGAAACACAATGTCGGGCCGCGCCGCCTGCACAAGCTCGGCGAGTGCTGCGGCATCGCGAATATCGCAAAAATGGCTTCGACAAAGCGCGCCAATGTCGGCTTCCGAATATAGATTGGGTGTTGTCGCTGGAGGCAGACTGATGCCCGTCACCTTGGCGCCCAGTCGATGCAGCCAGAGCGTCAGCCATGAGCCTTTAAAACCAGTATGACCGGTCAACAGCACGCGTTTGTCGCGCCAGAACGAGGCGGTTGTTGCGTTCGTCAATGCCAGATTTTCCATGGCGCCTTGCCTGATGCCCATAGCTCTTCCAACATCGTCTTGTCGCGCAAGGTATCCATCGCCTGCCAGAACCCGCGATGCTCGAACGCCATCATCTGTCCCATGGCTGCGAGACGGATGAGTGGCGAGGACTCCCAACTGCTCTCATTGCCTTCGATGAGATCGAGACAGCGCGGCGATAGAACAAAAAAACCGCCGTTGATCAGGCCACCGTCGCCGCGCGGCTTTTCGATGAACCCCGTCACCGCATCCCCGGAACGCTCCAGAGCGCCGAAGCGGCCGGGTGGACGCACCGCCGTGATCGTGGCCAGCTTGCCATGGCCATGATGGAAATCGATTGAAGAGCGGATGTTCACATTGCTGATACCGTCGCCATAGGTAAAGCAGAACGACTCTTCATTTTTAATGTGATCCGCAACACGCTTGAGACGCCCACCCGTTTGCGTGTTTTCTCCGGTATCGACCAGCGTCACGCGCCACGGCTCGGCCTTGCGCTGGTGCACGACCATGCTGTTGTCCGTCATGTCGAAGGTGATGTCGGACATGTGCAGGAAGTAGTTGGCGAAATATTCCTTGATGACATAGCCCTTGTAGCCGCAGCAGATCACGAAATCATTGACGCCATGCGCCGAATAAATCTTCATGATGTGCCAGAGAATGGGTTTGCCGCCGATCTCGATCATCGGTTTCGGCTTCAAATAACTTTCCTCGGATATGCGCGTACCGAGACCGCCGGCTAGGA
>JACRAS010000071.1 GCA_016234705.1 Betaproteobacteria bacterium
CGAGCGCGTCGAGCGAGCGCTCGACGCGCGCCGCGTCGCGCCCGCGCTTGAGCTCGGCGTGCTTGGCCAGCACGCGCGCCGAGATTTGCGGATCGAGCCGGAACACTTCGCCGTAGCTGTCGGCCTGCGCTTCCCGGCGGAACTGGTTCTGCCCCACGACGATACGCTCGCCCCGGTCGGTCTCTTCCTTCTTCTGCTTCGCGCGCACGGCGATGCGCCGCTGCAGCCAGCCGTCTTCGATCGCCTTCACCACGCCGCCATAAGCGTCGATCTCGCCCATCACCTCGAGCATCCCCTGCTCCATGCGTTCGGTGAGCCATTCGACGTAATAGCTGCCGCCGAGCGGATCGACCGTGGCCGCGATGCCGCTCTCGTGCTGCACGATCTGCTGCGTGCGCAGCGCGATCTCGGCCGAGAACTCGGTCGGAATCTGGAACGCCTCGTCGTAAGCGCAGGTAAAGATCGACTGCGCGCCGCCCAGCACCGCCGCCATGTTCTCGATCGCCACGCGCACGATGTTGTTGTACGGCTGCGCCGCGACCAGCGACGAGCCGCCGCAGACGACGCCGAAGCGAAAGTGCAGCGCCTTGTCGTCGGTGACGCGGTAGCGCTCGCGCAGCAGCTTGGCCCACAGGCGGCGGCCGGCGCGGAACTTGGACGCCTCCTCGAACAGGTCCATGTGCACGTAAAAGAAGAACGACAGGCGCCGCGCGAACTTGGTCAGGTCGCCGCCGCGGCGGATCAGCTCGTCGACGTAGGCGAGCCCGTTGGCAAGGGTATAAGCCATCTCCTCGACCGCGGTGCAGCCGGCGTCGCGCACGTGCGCGCCGGCGATCGAAATGGCGTTGAAGCGCGGCGACACCTCGTTCGAATAGAGAATCGAGTCGGCGATCAGCCGCAGCGAGGGGCGCACCGGAAAGATCCAGGTGCCGCGCGCGACGTACTCCTTGAGGATGTCGTTCTGGATGGTGCCCGTCAGTTTCTCGCGCGGCACGCCCTGCTTGTCGGCCGCGGCCAGGTACATGGCGTAGATGATCGCCGCCGTGCCGTTGATGGTGAACGAGGTGGAGATTGCACCCAGGTCGATGCCTTCGAACAGCGTCTCCATCTCCGCCAGCGAGAACAGCGACACGCCCACTTTGCCGATTTCGGGCCGCGCCATCGGGTCGTCCGGATCGTAGCCGCACTGGGTCGGCAGATCGAGCGCGACCGACAGCCCGGTCTGCCCCTGGTCGAGAAGAAAGCGGTAGCGCCGGTTGGATTCCTCGGCCGAACCGAAGCCGGAGTACTGGCGGATGGTCCAGGGACGCCCGCGGTAGCCGTCGGCGAAAATGCCGCGCGTGAAAGGATACGCGGCCGGCAGCCCCGGATCCGCATCGCCCGCCATCGCGCGCGTCACCACCACCGGCACTTCGATCCCCGATGGCGTCGCCACGCGCGTTTCTGGCTGCGTTTGCTCGGTGCCGGGCTTGGGTACTGCGCTCATTCTCTTGCCTCCTTGCTCAGAATGTCCTTCGCCGCCTGCCGCTGCTGCGCGTGGCACCCAACGTGGGCGAACGGATCGCGCTCGCGCGCTCGCCCGAGCGGATTCAAGCCTCGTACTTGAACGACAGCGATACCCGCGTGCGGTAGGCGGTCACCTTGCCGTTCTCGACCTTCATGTCGGTCTTGATTACCTCGGCCACGCGCAGGTCGCGCAGCGACTTGGACGCGACTTCCACTGCCTTCCTGCCCGCATCCTCCCAAGAAGTCTTGCTTATTCCGACCACCTCGACGATTTTATAGACGCCCCCTGCGTTTTTTTTGCCCATTTTGCTCTCCTCAAGTTAGCGCGCCTCGTGGCCCAACCGGGCCCGGCGCGGCTCCATGATACGCCTGTCGCCACTTCTTAGATGCGCAGCCATCCACGCCGGGACGCGTGGTCCACCAAAATGCCGAACACAACGGCCACGCCGATGTTCCAGATCGCAAACGCCGCCGTCGCGAGCACCACGAAGCGGTCGGCTTTTTCCGCGCCGGCGTCGCGGCTTCCCAGGGCGAGCTGCAAGCCGGCCAGGAACAGGATCACGCCGAGGACGCTCTGCGGAAATATTTTGAAAACGGTGCCGATGGATGACGATAGAAACAGTCCGGCGCCAAGCAGGACGCTGCCGAGAATGATGGACGAGCCGCCGGTGCGCGCCCCGAACCGGACGTGGCCCGCCATGCCGCCCGCCCCGTGGCACATCGGAATCCCGCCGATGAGGCTCGATCCCAGGTTCATCAAGCCGGTGGAAAAGGCGACCGATCGCTCGCTCACCGCCCGGTCGGGAAACAGCCGGTTGTTCTCTTCCGTGATCGACAGATACGCATTGCCGAACGTCAACGGAAGCTGCGGCAGCGAGAGCAGGATGAGTCCGGTCCACAGATCACTCATGGACAGGGTCCTCCAGGCAAGGCTCGGAATTTTGAATTCAGGTTTAAGCGCAGCGAGCTCGCGCATCAGGTCGGGCTGATTCATCAGCGCCATCGCCACCCCGATCGCCAGCAGCACCAACATCGCCGGCACCCGCGGGCGGCCGAGCAATACCAGCGTCACGGCGAGCAGCAGGCCCGCAACCCAGGAACCGGCCGACATCATGCGGATGCCCTCGAGCATGAAGGAAAAGCCCAAGCCCATGACGACGCCGAGCAGCGCCGAGCGCGGAACCCAGCTTGCCGCCCGCCTGCCCAGTCCCGTCACGGCCAGCGCGATCCACAAAAGACCCGTCGTCAGCGCCGCGCCGACGACAACCGCCGCACCCAAACCCGCCGCGAGCGTGGCCTGGCTGACCGCCGCCGCGCCGATGGCCTTCATCGGTTGCACCGGAAACGGCGTCCGGTATATCGATCCGACCACGATCAGGGCCACGCCAAAAGCGACCAGCAAGCCATTGGCATCCATCTTCAGGATCGATACGTACGCGGCGACGAAGGGAATCAGCGTTCCCAAATCGCCGAAGGCCCCGGCCCACTCGGGCAGATCGAACCGGTTTTGCGTACGCGCGGACTTGTCGTTCATATGGCCGGAATCATACGAGATTCCCGCGCGCGCGGGTAGCGCTCAACGGCGATTGCGGTCCTCATCAATCGCGAACAAACCCCGCACCGACGCCATTTGCTTTCGCTGATCCGTCGTCACGCCGGACCAAGCGCGGGAACTCAGCCGGCCAGCAGCCGCTTAAACGACCCCCTCGAAAAGGTATGCGCCCGGCCGAATCCTGCGACAAAACGCACCGACTCCGGCTGGATTTTGAACAGGGAAAAGTCGGCAAACCCGAACAGTTGCGACGCCTCGGGAAATCGTTCAAGGTATGCCGCCCTGAACCCGGGTAGGTCCGGCGCATCGGATGCAAGCTCCTGCGCCATGCCCTGGATCGAAGCGCGCGGGAGCGCCAGCGCGGAGGTCCCGCCGCCCTCCTCTTGCATGACGAGCAGGCTGACGCGCGCATCGGCGCGCATGTCCTTGGTATGGGATGCAAGCCGGCTGACGTGGATCAGCAATGCCGAGCCATCGGGCGCAATGGCGTACGGGACCATCGACACATAGGGTGCCCCCGCGTGCAGCGTCCCCAACGCGGCGACCGAGCGCTCGCGCAGCAATTGTTTGAGTTGTGCCGCCGTTGCTTCAGTCAACGCGCGCTCCGATGCAATCCGGGCCATGCGTCAACATGCCCTGGCCGTTCTCTTCAAACTACTTGAACCTCACGCTCACCGACGGGTTGCCCGGCAGGCCTTCGTAGGTCACCTTGGCGCCCGTTCCGGGCTTGGGCGGCAGCAGCCGCGAGAACGAGCCGAGGCTGAGGAGATCGCCTTTCTTCATCGCGATTCCGCTTGCCTTCAGATCCTTGACCAGCCAGAGAACCGCGTTCAGCGGTTGCCCGAGGATCGCATTGCCTTTGCCCGCCTCGAGTTCCTTGCCGTCCTGGTCGGTTAGCCTCACCGTCATGTTGGCGAGCGCCTCGACCAACTGCGGTGTCGCCTTGACGGCGAAAGGCTTGCCGAGCACGCCTAGCCGCGCGCCGACATTGGAGTAGACGATGTTCGGGCCGGTGATCTTCGACGGATCCTCCACCACGAGGTCCGGCAACTCGATGAACGGATAAATCCGCGAGATGTGGCGCAGCGCTTCGAGCGGAGTCGTCGCCATGTTGATGCCGGCGTCCCTGACTTCCATGACCATGTCGGCTTCGAACAGCGGGCGCGCGCCGAATTTGGCGGGGACCTCTACGCCGTCTTTGAGCAACATCTTTTCAAACAGCGTTCCGCGTACCGGGTTCGGAAAATTGAAGCGCTTCTGCACCGCCGGGTTGGTAAGCCCCGCCTTGTAGCCGACCACCTTGCCGTAGTTCTGGCCAAGAAACAGGGTGAACTTGTCCCGTCCGCAAACCGCATCGGCCATGCTCATGTCCGCGGGCGGGTTCGGTACCGGCTGCAGGTTGGCGAAGCGGGCCGCCATCAGCGCGGCGTCGGTATCGGAGGGGCATGCCGCGCGGACGCTCAACGCCGACATACCGAGGGTTATTGCAGCGATCGGGAGCAGCAGTTTCATGGGTCTCCTCCTGTCATATTGAGCCAATGGACGAACGGATATTATGCGCCCCTCGACGCGACTTGCACAAAGCATCGAGGCTCGAACGTGTCCTCGAAGTATCGACCTTGATTGGCCTATCCCGCCCGCAATCGGCCGGAAACGCACGTCCCTATTGGGTCCTCAGCCTTTGCCCGCTGCGACGATTGCCCGGCGCAGCTCGTCGTAATTGCGCGTGACCGGGAACTGCGGAAACTCGGCCTCCACTTTGGCGGGCGGGCAGAACAGGATCCCGGCATGAGCCTCGGCCAGCATGGCGGTGTCGTTGTAGGAATCGCCGGCGGCGATGGTATGAAAGTTGAGTTGCCTGAATGCGTTCACCGAAGCGCGCTTATGGTCCTTCATGCGCAACCGGTAGTCGCGCACGCGCCAGCCCGGCTCGACCACGAGCTCGTGGCAGAATAGCGTCGGGTAGCCGAGCGCGCGCATCAGCGGCGCCGCGAACTGGTAATAGGTGTCCGACAGGATCACCACCTGGCATTCTGCGCGCAGCCAATCGAGGAACTCGTGCGCGCCCTCGAGCGGGCGCATGCCGGCGATCACCTTCTGGATGTCGGGCAGGCCGAGCCCGTGCGCGGCGAGGATGCCGATGCGGCCGCGCATCAGCTTGTCGTAATCCGGCTCGTCGCGCGTGGTCTTCGCCAGCTCCGGGATGCCGGTGCGCTCGGAAAATTCGATCCAGATTTCGGGTATCAAGACGCCTTCCAAATCAAGACAGACGATCTGCAACGGGGAGCTCCAGGAAGTGGGATTGCTAAGGTAGATAAGATGTACAGGACAAGAGCAAGGCTCCCGCCGCAGCGATTGTAATACACGCGCGGCTTTTGCCCAAATTTCGATCTGCCGCGACGCGTCGGTACCTTCAACAGCAGCGGCAGCTACAATCTCTTTGACGACGGTATATATGACACCGGTATTGTAGCAATCCGAGGTGAGAGAGGGAGCAACGACTTACAGGCGACGGGATAAACCCGTCACCTGCAAGTCGGCGCGCTCTCGCGCGCGTGCCTTCAGAGCACTTGGGCGCATGCGCCCTGCTCAATGTCACTTCACTATTTACCGGTATTCGCGGATGAATAATGGCGTCCGCGCTCAGGCCGCGCGGACGATGGTCTTGCGACCATCGGACCTGCCACGCGCTCCGAGCGTAGGCAGGCGACGAATCTTCGCGCCCGCTTGTGCCTCCGCCAACCGAAGCTCGTACAGTTTCTGCAAGTTGAGCCAGAACTCCGCGCTGGTCCCGAAGAAATGCGCGAACCGCAAAGCGCTGTCGCCGGTAATGGCTCTTTGGCCATTCAGGATTCCGGTGATTCTGTTGGTCGGTACTTTCAACTGCCGCCCGAGTTCGGCCGCACTCATGTCGAGTTCCTTCAGTTGCTCGGCAAGATGTTCTCCCGGGTGAATCGCGGTACGTGCCATGCTCTGTTTCCTTGGTTATTCGTCCTTCAGGCTCTCGTACTGCTTGTCCTGATCGACCGACTTGCGTTCGGCGGCGTCGCGCTCCAGTTGCTCCACTATCCGGCGATAGCGCTCGCGCCGCTTTTCCGCCGCGTCGGAGCGGACCGGAATCGTGATCTCCCCGAACAGCGCCTGCTTGAGGAAGCGGAAGGCAAAGCGCAGCAGCGCCTCGTCGTTATCGATCAGCGCCTGCTTCTCGGCCGGATCGAGTTCGAACAGCTCGGTGAAGCCGGGAGTGGAAATAAAATCGCGAAAGCCGTCGAGGTCGTAGCTCGCCAGGAAAAACAACTCCATGCTGCGCTCGGAGGGTTTGCCCACGGCCGGCCCGCCGGAGCGCTTTTTCAGCACGATCTGGCGCCATTCGCGATTGATCGCGTCATAGTCCTCCAGCCCCTGTTCCTTGCGGTAGTCGCGCACCGTTTGCGTCTTCGGCTCCAGGTGACCGAGGCAATGGTCTTCTTTCACCACGAAATACGAATCCTCGTCGGTAGGCGAGTCCTTTCTGCGCATGGACAGGAGGCCGAGCGCATAGTAACGGCAGGCCGAGGGACGGTCGGCGTATACGCCGCAGCCCTCGGGCGTGAGGAACACGCAGGCTGGCGACTCTTCCTTGGTCGCGAGCTTCAGCCCCGGCATGCCGTGGCCGTCCATCTGGAAGTCGCGGGTAAAGTTGTCGAGAAAATCGCGCGCCGAAAGTCCGAGGCGCTGCTTCAGGCGCAGCACGTCGTAGGGCGCGAGCATGATGTCGATGTTCTCGCAGCACTTGTTGAAACAGGCAATGCCTTTGCGGCAGCGGAACTGGAAACTATCGTCCGGGCCGAGCTGCACCGGCTGGATCGGCGTGACCGGACTGGGATCGCTGAATTCGTTGCTCATATAGCTCGCTTTCGTGCGCAAGTGAAGGGGGAGCAGCTCGCATAGTTTATATCGGGAGCTTCGCTCCGCACTACCTTTTTACCATGCTCAACCCGCATTAGCGGCTTGAATCCGCCGATTGAGCCCTTTGCGACATCGACACGCGCGGGCAGGATGACGCGTAACCCGCGAAGGCTCCTGCGACACCGGTTGTCGCATTACGCCTTCATACTGAGCGCTTCCCAACCAAATTTGCGGATATGTACTATGGACCGGCGACAGTTCCTGCGTGCAATCGATGCGCTCCGGCTTGCAGCGTTCTGGATGGTGTTCGCATTTATTGCTGAGAAGTAGCCACCCACGCCCGCCTTCGTGCGGGCATTGCTGCTTGTGCGCTCTAGCCGCGTTTCTTCTCTTCCGGAGTGATGAATCCGATAGGCCGGCGCTTGGGCTCAGGCGAGCTCATCAACTCGCGGATGGCTTCGAACACCTGCCTCAACTGGGCGCGGGTGTTGGCGGCGAGCGTGTCATGGCGGAGCGCGAGCGCCTCGGTCTTTTGTTCGAGTTCTTCAAGTTTCGCGGCAAGCTCCGTGTTCGAGGCGAGCATCTCGCGCAAGCGCACGAAGGCGCGCACCACGTACACCGAAACTTCGGTGGCGCGCGGCGAATTGAGGATGGTGGCCGCCATGATGGCGCCGTGCTCGGTGAAGGCGTAGGGCGGGTATTTGCGGTGCTGGCCGCGCCCGGCTTTTAAGGTCGTAATTTGCGATCTTAAAGCGGCAAAGTCTTGATTGGTCAACGGAAACATGAAATCCCCAGGGAATCGGGCGAGGTTGCGGCGCACCGCCTCATTGAATCGTCCGGTGGAAACACCGAACAGCGCAGCGAGGTCTGCATCGAGCATGACGCGCAGACCGCGCAGCAGCAGGATGCGGCCGGCAATGGCTTCGATCGCAAGCGGTGGCGCCAGATTGCTCTCTTTTTTGTTGATAGTTTGCATTCCTTGGCCGATCATGCGGCAGCCTTGCCCTAGGCTTTGTGCTTGAGCGTGTCGCGCTCGATGACGGCACCGATCACCTGCGGGATCTGACACCGCTCGCCAGCGTCGAGCTTCTTCAGGTGCAGTAATCCGCGGGGTACGCCGCCCCAGAGGAAAGGAGCATAGACCCGGCCGCCCCAACTTGAGGTCACAAACTGTGACCTCAAATATTCATCTAGCGGCCGGAGAGCCAATACTGGCATGCTTCTCTGGGCATCTGCGCAAGAAGGACTGGCAAAGATCTGCATAGAAGGGGTGAAGTCAAAGCTTAAAGACGACGTACCGCAGTTAACGCAATTGTTACCCCGTTGGATGACGTGCTGGAATAATCCGGCGAGCCGTAAGCGAGCGCGGCGGCGCGTCGACGAATAACAGGTGCTTGGGGGTTTTTTAGCCCGCGATCAGAGTGCGGCAATGCTCGATCAAAGCTTCCGCGCTGGCGGCCGCACCGGGCTCGAGTTCGACGAAAGCGGCGACCGCCTCGCCGTAGACTGCGTCGGGCACGCCACAAACAAAAAGGGTCCGGGTAGCTTATACCCAGACCCTCGACCAAGCTAGTATCCGACGCGTGCCGCGGCTACTTGATCAACTGCACGTAGGGCACCTTTTTCAACGTCCACTTCTTTGTTTCCTTGTCATAGCGGGAGTTGCTGAAGCATTTCCAATTCTCGTCGTCGATGTAGTTGTGATCCATGCGGTAGTAGAAGCCCGGATAGCGGGTTTCCTCGCGGAACTGGATGTGCTTCATGTGCGCCTCGGCGGCCATGATGCGGTGGTAGTTCTCCCAGGCGCGCAGCAGTTCGTGCAGGTCCTTGGCGCGCATTTTCAGCGCATCCTCCTTCAGCATCTCGAGCTTGAATTCCGCCACCTCCATCATTTTCTTGTTGGTGCGATAGTAGGTGGCGACGCCGGCCACGTACTCGTCCATGATTTTCTGCAGCCGGAATTGCAGCATCTTGGGCGTGATGTAGTGCGGATTGATGTCGATCGCCGTGGTGTAATCCTTGTGCTGCAAGAAGGTGCGCACCGGACGGTAGATCTCATCCACCAGCTCGTCTTTGGTGCGCTGCAGCTCGGGCTTCCAGTCCTTGTTGTCGAGCGCGTACTTGACCATCGCCTTGCCGGCGATGCGCCCTTCGGCGAACGAACCAGAGGAAAACTTGTGGCCCGAGGCGCCGACGCCGTCGCCGGCCGTGAACAGGCCTTTCACCGTGGTCATGCTGCGATAACCCCAGGACCATTCCTTGGGCACGCCGGGCAAGTCGGTCGGACCGGACACCCAGATGCCGGCGCAGCCGGAGTGCGAGCCGAGCAGGTAGGGCTCGGTCGGCATGATTTCCGACGGGGTTTTCTCGGGCTCGATGTTCTCGCCGGCCCAGATGCCGCACTGGCTGATGGTCATGTCGAGGAAATCCTCCCAGGCCTCGGCCTCGAGGTGCTTGAGCTCCTTCGGCGTCATTTTCTCGCCCAGTTTGGCGAGCGCGGTCGGCGTATCCATGAATATCGGGCCGCGTCCGGCGATCATCTCCTCCAGCATGATGTGATTGCGCAAGCAGGTGCCCGGCACGCCCGCGCCGTATTTGCCGAAGCGCTTTTCGTCCTTGATGATGTCGCCGCGCAGGGTGCTGAAATCCTCGCCCGCGCCGTTCATCAGCTTCGCCTTGAACAGCAGGAACCAGGCGCCCACCGGGCCGTAGCCGTCCTTGAAGCGCGCCGGCACGAAGCGGTTCTCCATCATGGTCATTTCGGCGCCGGCTTCCGCCGCCATCGAATAGGTCGAGCCCGCGTTCCACACCGGGAACCAGGCGCGCCCGCCGCCCTCGCCCACCGAGCGCGGACGGAACACGTTGACGGCGCCGCCGCAGGCCAGCATGCAGGCCTTGAACTTGTAGATGTAGAGCTTGTGCTCGCGCACCGAGAAGCCCGCCGCGCCGGCGATGCGGGTCGGATCGTTCTTGTCGTTGATCAGGCGCACGATAAAAATGCGCTCCTCGATGTTATCCATGCCGAGCGCCTTCTTTGCCGCCTCGGCCACAATCCACTTGTAGGACTCGCCGTTGATCATGATCTGCCACTTGCCCGAGCGCACCGGCTTGCCGCCTGAGCGCAGCGGCTTCTCCTCGTCGCCCTGCGCCTTCCAGATCGGCAGGCCCCAGTCCTCGAAATTGTGCACCGAGTCATCCACGTGGCGGCCGACGTCGTAGACCAAGTCTTCGCGGATGATGCCCATCAGGTCGTTGCGCACATAGCGCACATAGTCCGCGGGATCGTTCTCGCCAAGATAAGTATTGATCGCCGACAGCCCCTGCGCCACGGCGCCCGAACGCGACAGCGCCGCCTTGTCCACCAGCTTTACCTTGAGGCCGGTGCCCTCGGCCCAGCGCGGAACCTCGAACGCCGAGCCGCAGGCGGCCATGCCGCCGCCGATAATGAGGATGTCGACTTCTTCCTCGACGATTTCCGGATTGCCAAAAATGTATTCAGCCATTGCAAATTTCCTTTCTCAATGCGGCTTGGGCTAAACCCGGTAGCCCTCTGCCGTAAAAAAGTTGAAGCCTGGAGCGCGGGTAATCAACGCAAATCTCACCCGGCGCTCCACCATCGGTTCTTTATGCCTTAATGAACTGGCTGCGGTCGCCCGCATGCAAGCCCTTGGTGAACAGCACTTCGCCGTTCTCGATGTCGGCCATGTTTGCCTTCGGCTTGCCACCGTAGGGATCGGCCGAGCCTTCCGCCGTGGT
This sequence comes from Betaproteobacteria bacterium, assembly GCA_016234705.1. Taxonomy (GTDB): domain Bacteria; phylum Pseudomonadota; class Gammaproteobacteria; order Burkholderiales; family SG8-39; genus 2-12-FULL-64-23. Next base: position 10,703 of record JACRAS010000071.1, read on the forward strand.
GCGGATCGGGAACTTGAAGCGCTTCAGGGTGCCGTTCCTGAACTTGATGGTCCACATGATCGAATCGGTTCCGCGCAAGGGCTGCACCGAGGCGCCCAGCGGCACGATGTCGGCGTAATGGCGCGCCTCGATCGCGTTCTGCGGGCAGATCTTGACGCAGGAATAGCACTCCCAGCACTGCTCCGGCTCCACGTTGTAGGCCTTCATCGCATGGCCGGTCACGGAGCCGTCACGGTCCAGATGCATCAGGTCGTGCGGGCAGATGTACATGCACGCGGTCTTGTCTTGCCCCTTGCAGCCGTCGCATTTTTCGGTACGGACGAATGTCGGCATCGTTACTACCTCCTCGGAAAAAAACCAGTTTGAATAAACTCTCTGTCTAGCGCGCGGAATGCCCCGCGAGCTTCACTTCCACTTTTTCATGCGCTTCGAGCGTGGCGTAATAGTCGCGCAGGATGGCGAGCACTTCCGGACGGCTGAACTCGGCCGGCACCGGGTTGCCTTCGGACAGCCATTTCCTCAGCTTGGTGCCGGACACGTTCAGCCTGTCCTTCTCGTCGTGCGGACAGGTGCGCGCCGATGCCATGCCGCCGCATTGGTAGCACCAGAAAGTCCAGTCGATCTTGAGCGCCTGGGTCTCCAGCGACCCCTTCGGGATCTGCTCGAAAATATGGTGCGCATCGAACGGGCCGTAATAGTTGCCCACGCCGGCATGGTCGCGGCCGACGATCTGGTGCGAGCAGCCGTAGTTCTGGCGAAACAGCGCGTGCAGCAGCGCTTCGCGCGGGCCGGCATAGCGCATGTCGAGCGGGTAGCCCGCCTGCACCACGGTGTTGTTGACGAAGTATTTGTCGATCAGCACCGAAATGGCCTGGGTGCGCACCTCGGCCGGGATGTCGCCGGGCTTGAGCGCGCCCAGCAGCGAATGCACCAGTACGCCGTCGCAGACTTCGATCGCCACCTTGGCCAGGTACTCATGCGAGCGGTGCATAGGATTGCGCGTCTGGAAGGCCGCCACTTTCGACCAGCCGAGGCGTTCGAATTCGGCGCGGGTCTCCGCCGGCGTCATGAACAAGGCGCCGTACTTCGCCTTGAAGCCGCCGTCGGAGAGCACTTTGACCGGGCCGGCGAGGTTCGTCTCACCCTGCGCCAGGACCATTTTCACGCCCGGATGCTCGCCGTCGGTGGTGCGAAACACCGACATGCATTCGTGCGCCTTGTCGATTGGGTATTTCTCGCTCACCCGCATGGTCGCGAGGATCTCGTCCGAGTCGGGATTGACGAGCGCGAGTTCGCTGCCCGTCTTGATGCCCGCGGCAGCGGACTTGTCGGCGGAAAGCGTGATCGGTATCGGCCAGAACAGGCCGCTCGCCATGCGGTAGCCGTCGCACACGCCTTGCCAGTCGGCGTGGGTCATAAAACCTTCGAGCGGGCTGAAACCGCCGATGCCGAGCATGATGATGTCGCCTTTTTCGCGCGACGACACGCGCAGCCGCGGCAAGGCTTGTGCCCGCGCCAGTTCCGCCTTCAGCGCGGCACCGGCGAGCAGCAAAGGCTTGAGCGATTCTCCGCCGTGAGGATGGACCAGTATCGACATGTTTGTTCCTCGATGCTCTTTTTGGCTTTTCCGCTTCGCCGCAACCAGCCTGCGAAAGCGCACGGCGGCAGAATCGGATGTATTGTGCGCAGAGGCGGGCAGGCTCACAAGCCAGAGATTTTGATTTGCTGATAAGGCAGGCTGATTGGGTCGTTTATGGATGGAAGCCGAGTGTCTAAATTGATAAACTGGCAGCATGGGATCGAGGAGAGGACGCATGGACAAATCTGCCGCCGGAATCGATGCTCGCTGCGCGCCGAATCTCGGCGACGCCGCTCGCCCCGGACCGGCCCGGTAAGCATGGCCGGCGAAACCGCCAAAGCCGGGACCGTCGCTACGCGCTGGCTCGCCTACGTCACCACCCTGCCCACCGACGACCCGGCGGCGCGCATGCGCATCCTGCGCACGCTCGAATCGCTCGGCTGCGCGGTGCTGCGCGACGGTGTATTCCTGCTGCCCGATACGCCGGCCGCGCGTCAGGGCCTGACCAGCCTCGCCGACCACGTCGCGCGCATCAACGGCTCGGCCCACCTGCTCTCGGTGAGCAGCCTGGACGAGGCGCAAGCGCGGCAGTTCCTCGGTTTGTTCGACCGCACGCGCAAGTACGACGAAATGATCAAGGCCGTGGCCAGCCTCAAGTCCGCTTTCGGCATTTCCGACCCGGTGTCCATCATGCGCCTGCTCAACAAGCACAAGCGCGAGTACAAGATCATCAGCGCGCTCGATTTTTTCCCCTCGGAACCGAGGGAGCGCGCCGCGCGCGCCCTGAGCGAAGCCGAGCAGGCGGTGCATACGCTGATGTTCCCGCAAGCGCAAAGGAAGGGCGGCACGGTCGATACCACCGGCAAGCAGTATTTCCAGCGCGCCTGGGCAACGCGCAAACCCCTGTGGGCCGACCAACTGGCATCGGCCTGGCTGATCCGGCGCTTCATCGATCCGGAAGCGACGCTGTTGTGGCTGGACAAGAATCAGGAATGCCCGGCTAGAGCAATCGGCTATGCCTTCGACGGCGCGACCTTCTGCAACAGCAAGGACAAGGTCACCTTCGAGGAAATCCTCGCCAGCTTCAAGCTGGACCAGAATGCCGCTCTCGCGCGCATCGGCACGCTCATCCACGCGCTCGATGCAGGCGCCACTCAGGTGGCGGAAGCCGCGGGGGTGCAGACGCTGCTGCAGGGTGCGCTCCGCCGCAGCGACAGCGAGGCGCAACTGCTCGCCGAGACCGAAATGACTTTCGATCTGCTGTACGAGGCCTATTTCGATGCGCCTGGCAAGGCGTGATTACTATATCTCGCGACTCAAATCGCGCCCCCGTTACTGCAAAGCTTCGAGTTTGCGCGGACGAGAAACCGTCCGCGCGGATCGTCGATTGCGCACGGATGAAAAGCACATC
>JACRAS010000066.1 GCA_016234705.1 Betaproteobacteria bacterium
CTGGTCCGGCTTCGGGCGCACATTGGAGATAGGGGACGACATGCTGTTCCTTTAGGAGCTGAAAATTCGGTTTACTTCAAGAACCTCGCTATTGATACGGATGGTGTGTATCCGTATCAATAGCGAGGTTGGCGCGCGCAGCGCGCAGGTCTTGGCAAAACCTGCGCGGACGAAAAGCCGTCCGCGCGGATCGTCGATTGCGCACGGATGAAAAGCACATCCGCGCGCAATCGACGATCTTGTATAAAACCCCCGAGTCCTGTTTGGTGTTAACCATAACCGTGTTTTCTGCACGGATGTGCTTTTCATCCGTGCGGAAAACAGGGTTGGCGCGCGTAGCGCGCAGGTTTTGGCAATACCCGCACGGACGAAAAATCCGTCCGTGCGGATTGTCGCTTGCGCGCGGATAATGAAGCCCTCCGCACGCAAGCGACGATCATTAAAGAACCCGTTTTCCTCATGTTGAAACGGATCCTTATTTGCGTTTCTCGATAGGCACGAATTTGAGATCCTCCGGCCCGGTGTAGTTGGCGGTGGGGCGGATGATCTTGGCGTCGATGCGCTGCTCGATGATGTGCGCGGCCCAGCCGCTGGTGCGCGAAATCACGAAGATTGGCGTGAACATCGAGGTGGGCACGCCCAGCATGTGGTAGCTCACCGCGGAGAACCAGTCGAGGTTGGGGAACATTTTTTTCTCGCGCCACATCACGCTCTCCAACCGCTCGGCGATGTCGAACATTTTCATGTCGCTGCGCGCCTTGGCGAGCTTCCTCGCGACTTCCTTGATCACCTGGTTGCGCGGGTCGCCGATGGTGTAGACCGGGTGGCCGAAGCCGATGACCACTTCCTTGTTGGCCACGCGCTGGACGATGTCCGTTTCGGCCTGGTCCGCGCCGTCGTAGCGTTTCTGCACTTCGAACGCGACTTCGTTGGCGCCGCCATGTTTGGGGCCACGCAGCGCGCCGATGCCGCCGCAGATGGCGCTGTATATGTCGGCGCCGGTGCCGGCGACCACGCGGCAAGCGAAGGTGGAGGCGTTGAACTCGTGCTCAGCGTAAAGGATGAGCGAAGTATGCATCGCCTTGACCCACAGATCGCTGGGTTCCTTGCCGTGGAGCAGGTGCAGGAAATGCCCGCCGATGGAGTCGTCGTCGGTTTCGACTTCGATGCGCCGGCCGTTGCGGCTGTAGTGGTACCAGTAGAGCAGCATCGAGCCGAGCGAGGCCATCAACTGGTCGGCGATGTCGCGCGCGCCGGGATGGTTATGGTCGTCTTTTTCCGGCAGCACCGCGCCCAGCACCGACACGCCGGTGCGCATCACGTCCATGGGATGGGCCGATGCCGGTACCCATTCGAGCGCCGCCTTGACGTTGGCCGGCAGGCCGCGCAAGGACTTCAGCTTGAGCTTGTAGCCTTCGAGCTCGGCGCGGTTGGGCAGTTTGCCGTGCACCAGCAGGTGGGCGATTTCCTCGAATTCGCACGCATCGGCAACGTCGAGGATGTCGTAGCCGCGATAGTGCAGGTCGTTGCCGGAGCGGCCGACGGTGCAAAGCGCGGTGTTGCCTGCGATCACGCCGGAGAGCGCTACCGACTTTTTCGCCCTGGGCGCGACCGCGGTCGCATCTGCCATTTTGCCTTCGTTCATGTTTTCTCCTTTGCGAACAGTTGGTCCAGCTTGGTTTCGTACGAGTGATAGTCGAGATAATTGTACAGCTCGTCGCGGGTCTGCATGCCGTCGAGCACGTTTTTCTGCGTGCCGTCGCGGCGCACCGCCTGGTAGACCTTGAGCGCCGCCTGGTTCATGGCGCGGAAGGCCGACAGGGGATAGAGGACGATGGCGACATTGGCCGAGCGCAGTTCGTCGACGCCGAACAGGGGCGTGGCGCCGAATTCGGTGATATTGGCGAGAATCGGCACTTTCACGGCGGCGGCGAATTTGCGGTACATCGAGAGCTCGGTCATCGCCTCGGGGAAGATCGCGTCGGCGCCGGCCTCGACGCAGGCCACGGCACGCTCGATGGCGCGGTCCAGGCCCTCGACGGCAAGGGCATCGGTGCGCGCCATGATGAAAAACTCCGGATCGGTTCTGGCATCGACCGCGGCCTTGATGCGGTCGGCCATCTCCTGTTTGGACACCAGCTCCTTGCCGGGCCGATGGCCGCAGCGCTTGGCGCCGACCTGATCTTCGATGTGCATGGCGCCGGCGCCGAACTTGATCAGCGCTCTCACCGTGCGCGCGACGTTGAAGGCGCTGGCGCCGAAACCGGTATCCACATCGACCAAAAGCGGCAGCGAGCAGGCGTCAGTAATGCGGCGCACGTCGGTGAGTACGTCGTCGAGATTGCTGATGCCGAGGTCGGGGAGACCGAGCGAACCCGCCGCCACGCCGCCGCCGGAGAGGTAGATCGCCTTGTAGCCGCTGCGTTCGGCCAGGCGCGCGTGGTAGGCGTTGATGGCGCCGATCACCTGTAGCGGTTGTTCCTGCCGCATCGCGCTGCGAAATCCGGCTCCTGCCGACATAGGTTGTTCTGCCATATAAGCCTTTCAAGAAACTCCAAGAGCGCGAAGAATACGAAGAAGAATACGAAGATTATGCAGGGTGCATTTTAATACACATCAATTCTTCGCTGCATTTCTTGCTTCGCACCTGCCGGGTGCCTGAACCGGCGCGCCGGCGACAATCTCGGTGTGGACGCGCGCGATCAACTCTGCGCTCTAGCCGCAATGTCTGCAAGGGGGAATGACGGGGAAGGGGAGGCTCGCCCCTGAACCGGGCCGAGCCCGGATGCTCGGACGCGCTCGTGCCCTGCCTCCGCCCGGCCAGGGCGACGGGGTGATCCGATCCGGAAATACATCATACGATTTCCGGATCGGAGTTTCATTGCAGGCGCGGTTTCAGCCGAGCAGGTGTTTCACGCCGTCGCGCTCTTCATGCAATTCCTTGAGCGTGGCATCCATGCGGGCACGGGCGAAATCGCTGATGTCGATGCCCTTGACCATCTGGAATTCGCCGTTGTTGCAGGTGACCGGATGGCCGTAGATCACGCCTTCGGCAATGCCGTAGCTGCCGTCGGAGGGGATGGCCATGGAGATCCAGTCGCCTTCAGGTGTTCCCATTGCCCAGTCGCGCATATGGTCGATGGCAGCGCTGGCCGCGCTGGCGGCGGAGGAAAGCCCGCGTGCCGCGATGATGGCTGCCCCGCGCTTTTGCACGGTCGGGATGAAATTGGTTTCCAGCCAGGCCTGGTCGTTGATCATGGGCCAAACCTTGTTGCCGTCGGCCTCCGCCTGGAACAGGTCGGGATACTGGGTGGCGGAATGGTTGCCCCACACCGTCATTTTTCTCAGGCTGGTTACCGGTCGGGCGAGTTTGGCGCCGATCTGCGACAGCGAGCGGTTATGGTCCAGGCGCATCATGCCGGTGAACTGCCGCGGCGACAGGCCGGGCGCGTTCTTCATCGCGATCAGCGCGTTGGTGTTGGCCGGATTGCCGACGACCAGCACTTTCACTTTGCGGCTCGCCACCGCGTCGAGCGCCTTGCCCTGCGGAACGAAGATCGCGCCGTTGGCTTCCAGCAGATCCTTGCGCTCCATCCCGGCCGTGCGCGGGCGCGCGCCCACCAGGATCGCGAAATCGGCGTCCTTGAACGCCGCCATCGGATCGGCAGAGGGCATCATGCCGGCGAGCAGGGGAAAGGCGCAGTCGTTCAGTTCCATAATCACGCCGGCGAGGGCCTTTTGCGCTTTCTCGTCCGGAATTTCCAGCATTTGCAGAATGACCGGCTGATCCGTGCCCAGCATGTCGCCGGCGGCGATGCGAAACAAAATACTGTAACCGATCTGGCCGGCGGCACCGGTGACTGCGACACGAACGGGTGGTTTGGACATATTGAGACTCCATTAAATGGTTAGCGGATAGACGGAAAGTGACAGATGGCGGGTGGAACGTGTCTGGCGTGGAGGAGGGCAGAGTCGGTTGCCTTAGGTCGCGCTGTGCGAACATTGCAGGGCAGGAGGATATCCCCGCTTGGGATCGAAAAATACTAGGTTTAATGCGCCTGAGTGTCAACCGGGTTTTGACACTGTCTTGACAAGGATCAAGCTTCCTGCCTCAGCTTCGCCGCCGACTCCAGCTTTGCCGTCGCCGATCTTGCGCCAGCCGAATCAGGATATGCAGCCTTGCAAGTCGTATGGACGCATCCGAGGTTTTTGTGCTGAAATGCAGAGATGAACCATCCGGCGCCGACTTTCAGCCCGCTGTACCGACAGATCAAAGGATTGATCATGCAAAGCCTGGAATCCGGGGAATGGCGCCCTGGCGAGGCGATTCCGAGCGAGATCGAACTGGCCGCCCGCTATAAAGTGAGCCAGGGCACGGTAAGGAAGGCGATCGATGAACTCGCCGCCGAAAACTATCTTCTGCGCCGCCAGGGCAAGGGTACCTTCGTCGCAACCCACGACGAGGCGCGCGCCCAGTTCCGTTTCCTGCGGCTCATGCCCGACGAAGGGAAGCAGGAATACGCCGCCAGCCGGTTCTTGGACTGCAAACGCGCGCGCGCCAGCGCCGAGATCTCGCGCCTGCTTGAGCTGAGAGCCGGCGACAGCGTGGTGGTCATCCGGCGGGTGCTCGATTTTGCCGGCGAGCCCACGGTGTTCGAACAGATCTACCTGCCGGGAACCCTGTTCAGGGATCTTAGCGCCGCGATCTTCAACGAATACAAGGGCTCGATGTACAAGCTGTTCGAGACCGAGTTCGGGACGCGCATGATCCGCGCCGAGGAGAAAATCCGCGCCGTTGCGGCCGACGCGACGGCGGCGGAACTGTTGCGCGTGCCGCGGGATACCCCGCTCTTGTGCGTCGAGCGGGTCGCCTTCAGCTACGGCGAAAAGCCGGTGGAATTCCGCCGCGGCTATTATCGAACCGACAGGCACTATTACAAGAACGAACTCGGTTAGCCGATTCGTTGTCACCGCGGCCGGGCGCTGCGAATCCCACCATGGCCATGCAATCACCGCCGACATTGACGCAAATCAATGTTGCCGCCCCATCTTCGGCGAAAATCGGGCATGGCTGAGGCGGGGCGGGGTACGCAAATGGACGCGCAAGAGCTGAACCGCTTGCGCTGGCAATGCCGCCGCGGTTTGCTTGAACTGGAGCTGTTGCTGGGGCGCTTTCTCGATAGGGACGGTGACCGTTTGCAGGGCGAGCAACTGGCGTCGTTCAAGACCCTATTGGATTATACTGATAACGACTTGTGGGACCTGATCCGCGCGCGCGCCGAGTGCCGCGATGCGCGGCTCGCGCAGGTGCTGGGATGGATGCGTAACGGCTGGGGCTTTGCCGGTTCCGGTTTTGCTTATTCAACTAAGGCAAAGGAGATAATGATGGAGTCGAAAAGTAAAGCCACGCTCACTTACGGCGAGGGCAAGTCGATTGATTTTCCCGTGTTTAAAGGCAGCGTCGGCCCCGATGTCATCGATATCCGCACGCTCTACGGCAAGACCGGCATGTTCACCTACGACACGGGATTCCTGTCGACGGCGGCCTGCAGTTCGAAGATCACCTACATCGACGGAGACAAGGGCGAACTGAGGTATCGAGGCTATCCGATCGAACAGATCGCAGAGCATTGCGACTTCCTGGAAACCTGCTACCTGCTGCTGTATGGCGAGCTGCCGAACAAGGGGCAGAAGGAAGAATTCGTGAACTTGGTGACGCATCACACCATGGTGAACGAGCAGATGCAGTTTTTCATGCGCGGCTTCCGCCGCGACGCGCATCCGATGGCGGTGTTGACCGGGCTGGTGGGCGCCATGTCTGCCTTCTATCACGACTCGCTCGACATCAACGATGCGAAGGACCGCGACATCTCGGCACTGCGGCTGATCGCGAAGATGCCGACGCTGGTCGCGATGTCGTACAAATACTCCATGGGGCAGCCGTATGTCTATCCGCGCAACGATCTGTCTTACACGGCCAATTTCTTGCGCATGATGTTCGGCACGCCGTGCGAGGAATACAAACCCAGTGACGTTGTGGTGCGCGCGCTGGACCGCATCTTCATCCTGCATGCCGACCACGAGCAGAACGCCTCGACCTCCACGGTGCGGCTGTGCGGTTCGTCCGGAACGAATCCGTTTGCGGCGATCGCGGCCGGCGTCGCCTGCCTGTGGGGTCCGGCGCACGGCGGCGCGAACGAAGCGTGCCTGAACATGCTGCAGCAACTCCAGGCGCAGGGCGGCGCGGCCAAACTCGGCGAATTCGTCGCCAAGGTGAAGGACCCGAACTCCGGCGCGCGCCTGATGGGCTTCGGGCACCGCGTGTACAAGAACTACGATCCGCGCGCCAAGCTCATGCGCGAAACCTGCTACGAGGTGCTGGGCGAGCTGGGCCTGGAAAACGACCCCTTGTTCAAGCTGGCCATGGCGCTGGAAAAGGTGGCGCTGGAAGACGATTATTTCGTCAAGCGCAAACTCTACCCGAACGTCGACTACTACTCGGGCATCGTGCAGAAGGCGCTAGGCATCCCGGTGTCGATGTTCACCGGCATATTCTCGCTTGCGCGGACGGTGGGCTGGATCTCTCAGTGGCAGGAAATGATCACCGATCCGGAGTATAAGATCGGCCGGCCGCGCCAACTCTACAACGGCCCCACCCAGCGCGACGTCAAGCCTGTCGACAAACGCTGAAAACACTGACAAGATAAAGCTGTACCGGGAAGGGTACGCAGGGGGCGCCAAGCATGCCTGGCGCTTCTTCGTAGCCTTCTTGTTTTTTGCGTCCGTCGATCTTCATTTTGCTTTACGTGGGCTGCCGCGATGATGAAACAATTGCAGAGCAACTCCTACCTGTTCGGCGGCAATGCCCCGTACATCGAGGACCTGTATGAGTCCTACCTGGACAATCCGGGTTCGGTGCCGGAGCAGTGGCGCGAGTACTTCGATCAACTGCAGCTCGTACCCGGCCCGGGCACGGGCGCCGAGGACCGCGATGTGGCGCATGCGCCCATCATCGAATCCTTTGCCCTGCGCGCCAAACAAGGTGCGCTGCGGCCGGCGGCGACGCAGACCGACCTGACGGTCGCGCGCAAGCAAGTCTATGTGCAGCAGTTGATCGCCGCTTACCGCGTGCTCGGTTCGCGCTGGGCCCAGTTGGACCCGCTCAAGCGGCAGGAGCGTCCGCAGATTCCCGAGCTCGAGCCGGCGTTCTACGATTTGACCGGGACCGACATGGAAACGCAGTTCGATGCCGCCAGTCTGTACTTCGGCCGGGAGCGCATGACCCTGCGCGAGATCATAAAGGGCCTGCGCCAGACCTATTGCGGCTCGGTCGGAATCGAATACATGTACATCAGCGACCCGGCGCAAAAGCGCTGGCTGCAGCAGCGCTTCGAGTCGATCCGTTCCGTGCCCACGTTCTCGGCCGAAACCAAGAAACACATTCTGGACCGCCTCACCGCCGCCGAGACCCTGGAAAAGTACTTGCATACGCGTTACGTCGGGCAGAAGCGGTTCTCGCTCGAGGGCGGCGAGAGCGTCATTGCCTGCGTGGATGAACTGATCCAGCGCTGCGGCAGCCGGGGCGTGCAGGAGATAGTCGTCGGCATGGCGCACCGCGGGCGGCTCAATCTCCTCGTAAACGTGCTCGGCAAGATGCCCAAGGATCTGTTCGCCGAGTTCGAAGGCAAACATGGCGATGACCTGCATTCCGGCGACGTTAAATACCACAAGGGCTTTTCTTCCGACGTGTCCACGCAGGGCGGCCCGGTGCACCTGTCGCTTGCCTTCAATCCCTCGCACCTGGAAATCGCCAATCCGGTGGTGGAAGGTTCGGTGCGCGCGCGTCAGCGCCGCCGCGGCGACAAGGACGGGACCCAGGTCATGTCCATCCTGCTGCACGGCGATGCCGCTTTCGCCGGGCAGGGGGTGGTGATGGAGACCCTCAACCTGTCGAACACCCGCGGCTACGGCACCGGCGGCACGGTGCACGTTGTAATCAACAATCAAATCGGTTTCACCACTTCCGACCCGCGCGATTCGCGCTCGACGCTGTATTGCACCGACGTGGCCAAGATGGTGGAGGCGCCGATTTTCCACGTCAATGGCGACGATCCGGAAGCGGTGGTGCTGGTGACGCAGATCGCGCTCGATTACCGCATGGAGTTCCACCGCGACGTCGTGGTGGACATCGTGTGCTTTCGCAAACTCGGTCACAACGAGCAGGACACGCCTTCGGTAACCCAGCCGCTGATGTATAAGAGAATCGGGGCGCACCCCGGCACGCGCAAGCTCTACGCCGACAGGCTTCTCGCGCAGGGCGTGATCGCGGACAAGGACGCCGAGGAGTTGATCAAGAGCATGCGCACGGCGCTCGACGCCGGACTGCATAGCGCCGACCCGGTGATCTCCAATTTCAAGAGTCAATATGCGGTCGACTGGGTGCCTTTTCTCGAGCGCAAGTGGACCGACGCCGCCGATACCGCGGTGCCGCTGGCCGAACTGCAGCGCATGGCGCAGCGCATCACCGAAGTTCCAGCGAACTTCAAGCCGCATTCGCTGGTGGAGAAGGTGATTGCCGACCGCAAGGCCATGGGCGAAGGCCGGCTGCCGGTCGATTGGGGCATGGCCGAGCACTTCGCTTATGCGACGCTGGTGGCGAGCGGCTATGCCGTGCGCCTTTCCGGCCAGGACTCCGGCCGCGGCACTTTCGTCCACCGCCATGCCGTATTGCATGACCAGAACCGCGAGAAGTGGGATTCGGGGACTTTCATCCCGCTGCAGCACGTCAGCGAGAAGCAGGCGCCGTTCACCGTGATCGACTCGCTCCTGTCCGAGGAGGCGGTGCTGGGCTTCGAGTACGGCTATTCCACGGCCGAGCCCAACGAACTGGTGATCTGGGAAGCGCAGTTCGGCGACTTCGCCAACGGCGCCCAGGTGGTGATAGACCAGTTCATTTCCTCCGGTGAAACTAAATGGGGCCGGGTCTGCGGCCTGGTGATGATGCTGCCGCACGGTTTCGAGGGGCAGGGGCCGGAGCACTCCTCGGCGCGCCTGGAGCGCTATTTGCAGCTTTGCGCCGAGCACAACATGCAGGTGGTGGTGCCTTCGAACGCGGCACAGATGTTCCACCTGTTGCGCCGGCAGATGATACGTCTGTTCCGCAAGCCGCTGATCATCATGACGCCGAAGTCCTTGCTGCGCAACAAGGAGGCGATGTCGCCGCTCGCGGAGTTCGCTAAGGGCCAGTTCCACACCGTCATCGGCGAGGTCGAGCACGTCGACCCGGATTCGGTGAAGCGCATCATCTGCTGCGGTGGCAAGGTTTATTACGATCTGGTGGCGGAACGGCGCGAGCGCGACATCAAGGGCACGGCGATCATCCGCATCGAGCAGCTCTATCCCTTCCCGCACAAGGCCTTCGTCGCGGAGATGAAGCATTACCCGAATGCAACCCAAGTGGTCTGGTGCCAGGAAGAACCGCAAAACCAGGGCGCCTGGTACCAGACGCGGCACTATTTCGTCGAGAACATGCGCGAGGACCAGACGCTGCACTACGCCGGCCGGGCGTCTTCCGCCTCGCCCGCGGTCGGCTATTACGCCAAGCACCAGGAACAGCAGAAGGCGCTGGTCGCCGCGGCGTTCGGCAAGTTCAAGGGGCCGGCGCCATCGAAGTAGGAAGTTGACCCGCGGCGGCCGCAGACGGCGCTGGGGAAGGCAAGAACCCCCGTGGTTTTCCCCGGCGCGCGCCCGGCGTGCGGTACGAGTACGGTGTCTCCGATGAAGAATTTCTGCTATGCTACGTCATGAAGGGGGAGCAGGAGATCGCGGCGATGCGCGCGGCCGGCCGAGGCAGTATTTCAACGCCTCGCTAGCCTTGGTGACCCTGCTGCAGGAACTGAACAAGCATGCGGAGGTGCGCTATGTCCAAGTGCAGCGGGGCGGCGATTCGCTGCTAATACAAAAATAGGCCAGGTGGGTTTGCGTGACATAAGCTAATAGAACGAGAAACGAACGATATTGACGAAGGCAAATGTGGCCATTGTGTACCATGAATCCAAGGAGCAGAGATGGCCAAGCAAATATCAAGCTGGCGGTTGTGGTGGTTAGGATTTAAGGAGGAGGCGAAAATGAAGCACGTGAATGTTCTGCTGGCGATCTGCGTCGGCTTGGTCTCGCTGTCCGCGGCCAGGGCGGCCGAGCCGATCCTGATCGGTGAGATTAGCAATATGAGCGGTCCCCTCGCCGTGGGCGGGGTTCCGGGGCGGCAGGGGGCCATCCTGGCGGTGGAGGAAATCAACCAGAAGGGCGGCGTGCTGGGCCGCCCGCTGCAGCTCGTCATGAGGGACGACAAGACGCAGCCCGAGGAAGCCGGCAAGGCCTTTCGCGAGCTGGCGGCGCAGGGCGTTCTGCTCGCGATGGGTACGACCGGCAGCGCGACCACCGCGGCGATGAGCTCGCTCGCGCGCGAGCTGAAGCTGCCGTTCTTCACCATGATGGGCTATTCGCGCTTCCTGATCGAGGAGGCCGGCCATCGCTACTTTTTCAGGCTGATCACCAACGACCGCGTCTTCACCTACGCCGCCGCCGAGGCGCTCGTCAAGCAGCCGCAGACGAAGTACTGCACCATCGCCAGCGATTTCGCCTACGGGCGGGATTTCACCAAAGTGTTCATGACCCGGCTCAAGGAGGTCAAGCCGGACGTCGAGGTGCTTTCGGGGTGCGAGTTCTGGGTCCCGCTCGGCACCACGGACCTGACCCCGAACCTGACGGCGATCCTCGCCAGGCGGCCGCAGGCGGTGCTGTTCGGCGGGCTGGTGGGCGCTACCTCCACCGCGTTCGTGAAGCAGGCCAAGGCCTTCGGCGTGTTCGCGAACGCCCTCGGCGTGCATCCGACCCTTGGCATGCAGGTCAACAACTCCGGCCTGGGCGGCAAGGAGGACGTGCCCGAGGGCATCTTCACCGGGGCGGATTTCCTCTATCCCCCGACCGCCGCGAGCCGCGCGTTCCTCGACGCATACAGGAAGCGCTGGAACCAACTGCCCACGGAGCAGTCGGCGAATGCGTACACCACGGCCAGGTTCATCGCCAAGGCGATCGAGAAGGCCGCAAAGGTGGATCGCGAGGCCTTCATCGACGCGGCGGAGGGCCTGAGCATCGACCATCCGGGCCTCGGAGAAATCACGCTGCGGCCTTTCGACCATCAGAGCACTGCCGGCTGGTGGATGGGCTACCTCGCCTGGGATGAGACGAACAAGCGCGTGGGCATGCGTGACGCAAAGTACCTGAAAGGCGACGCCTACCTGCCGAGCAAGGAGGAGATCGAGAAGATCCGGTCGCGCAAGAAGTAAGCGATGCTGATCGGCCTGCAGATCGCGAGCGGCCTGGTGTCGGCGGCGATCCTCTTCCTGCTCGCATCCGGGCTGTCGCTGATCTTCGGCGTGTGCCGGGTGCTGAACCTCGCGCACGGCACCTTCTTCATGCTCGCAGCCTATCTCGCCTACTCCGGGACGCGGCTGTTCGCGGACTCGGGCGCCGGCTTCTGGCTGACGCTGCTTGTCGCGCCGCTGCTCCTCGCCGGTCTGGGCGCGTTGGTGGAGGTGGCGCTGTTTCGCCGCATCTACCGCGCCGATACGCTGGTGCAGCTCCTGCCGACCATCGCGCTCATCTTCATCTTCGCCGACGTGATCCGCTTCATCTGGGGCCTTGAGAGCAAGACGGTGCCGTTCCCGAGCGGTCTGCCCGGCGCGGTCTCGATTCTGGGCGTCCCCTTCCCGAGCTACTACGTGGTGATCGTGCTCGCCGGCGCCCTCATCGCGCTCGGCCTGTGGGTGCTCGTGTACCGCACCCGCTGGGGCATTCTGGTCCGCGCCATCGCACAGGACCGCGACATGAGCGCCTCGCTGGGGATCAACGAGCGCGCGATCTACACGGCGGTATTCGCGCTTGCGGCGTGGCTTGCGGGCATGGCCGGGGTGCTCTCCGCGCCGCTCGCGGGCGCGGCGCTCGGCAGCGATCTCGATGCGGTGATCGACGCCTTCGTCGTGGTGGTCGTGGGAGGGCTGGGAAGCATCCCGGGCGCGTTCCTGGCGGCGCTTCTCGTCGGCATGGTGAGGTCCTTCGGCATCCTGGTGATCCCGCAGTTCGCCATGGCCTTCGTGTTCGGCCTCATGGCGCTGGTGCTGATCGTGCGGCCGACAGGGCTGCTGGGCCGGAAGGAATCCTGAAAACGTGAGCGTGCGGCGCGTCGCTTTCGCCGGACTCGTCGCGCTTCTCGGCGTGCTGCCGGTCGCGACTGCGCAGGTGGTGGTGGTGCATGCGACGGACATCCTGATCTTCGTGCTGTTCGCGTTGAGCCTGAACCTGCTCGTCGGTTACGCCGGAATGCTTTCGCTCGGGCATGCGGCGTTCTTCGCGATCGGAGGCTACGGCGCCGGGCTGTTGGTGAAGCATCTTGGCTTCGCCATGCCGCTTGCGCTCGCCGCCGGGCCGCTTCTCGCCGCGCTCGCCGCGCTGGTGATAGGGTTTTTCTGCGTCCGCCTGAGTCATGCGTACTTCATCATGCTGTCGCTCGCCTTCGGCCAGATCGTCTTTACCGTAATCTGGAAATGGCAAAGCGTCACCGGGGGCGACGACGGCCTGACCGGGATCATGCCGCTCGCGTCCCTGGCCGGGCCTTCGTCGTACTATTACTTCGTCCTGCTCGTGGTGCTCGCCAGCGTGGGCGTGCTCCACCGCATCGGCCAATCGCCCTTCGGCCGTGCGCTGCTCGCGATCAAGGACAATCCGCGCCGCGCAGCGTTCGTCGGCATCCACGTGCGCCGCGTCCAGCTCGTGGCCTTCGTCGTGGCGGGGACCTTTGCCGGCGTCGCAGGCGCGCTGCAAGTCTTCTTCCACCGCGGCATGTTTCCCGGCTCCGCTCACTGGATTACCTCGGCCGATGCCTTCGTCGCCGTAACGCTCGGCGGCGCCAACTACTTCGCCGGGCCGATCCTGGGCGCGACGCTGTTCAAGATCGTGGCGCTCGTGGTGCCGCGCTTCACGGAATACTGGCTGTTCTTTCTCGGTGCCGTCATCCTGCTGGTGGCCCTCGTCAAGCCGGAGTGACTGCTGAGCCTGATTCGCCGGCCGGCGGCGGGACGGTGAGCGAAGCCATTCTCGTTGTCGAGATGCTCTCGCGCAGCTTCGGCGGCGTGCACGCGGTGAAGGACGTGAGCCTCGCCGTGCCCGCAGGCCAGTTGCGGGCGGTCATCGGACCGAACGGCGCGGGCAAGAGCACGCTGTTCAATCTGCTGACCGGGCTCGTGCCCTGCAACTCGGGCCGCATCCTTTTCAAGGGCGTGGACGTGACCGGGCGTGCGCCGCACACCCTCTGCCGGCACGGCCTTGGCCGCACCTTCCAGATCAACAGCATCTTCCTCAATTCCACGGTGCTCGAGAACGTGCAGCTTGCGCTGCTCGCGCATCACGGCAAGATCTGGAACATGTTCAGCGCGGCGCGCGAACTCTTCGTGCGCGAGGCCGAAGAACTGCTGACGATGCTCGGCCTGGCGCGCGAGGCGGGCAAGCCCGGCGCCGCGCTCTCCTACGGCGACCGCAGACGCCTGGAAGTGGCGCTCGCCCTCGCTTGCCGGCCGCAGCTCCTGCTCCTGGACGAGCCCACCGCCGGCATGTCCCTCAGCGACAAGCCGCGCATGGTTGCGCTGATCCGCAGAATCGTCAGGGAGAAGGGCGTCACGGCGGTGCTGATCGAGCACGACATGGACGTGGTGTTCTCCGTGGCCGACTGGATCACCGTCATGCACCAGGGCAGCGTCGTGGCGGACGGGCCGCCGCAGGAGATCCAGGCGAACGCCAGGGTGCAGGAGGTCTATCTCGGGGAGGAGCGGCGTGCTTGAGTTGCAGGACGTCTGCGCCGGCTACGGGGAGGGACAGGCGCTGTTCGGCATCTCGCTGCGCGTCGAGCCGGGCGAGGCCGTTTGCCTGCTTGGCAGAAACGGCGCCGGCAAGAGCACCACGCTGAAGAGCATCATGGGGCTGGTGCCGCTCGCGCGGGGACGGATCCGCTTTCTCGAGCGCGATCTGCAGGGCCTGCGGACCTACCAGCGCAGCCGGCTGGGCCTCGGCTACGTGCCCGAGGACCGGCGCATCTTCCCCGAGCTCACGGTGCGCGAGAACCTGGAAGCGGCGCGCAAGTCGGCTGCCGGCGATTCGCGCTGGACGCTGGAACGGATCTTCACGCTGTTCCCCGCCCTGCAGCCGATGCAGCAACGTCCGGGCGGACTGCTGAGCGGCGGCGAGCAGCAGATGCTGTCCATTGCGCGCACGCTGATGGGCAACCCGCGGCTCGTGCTGCTCGACGAGCCTTCGGAAGGGCTGGCGCCGCGCGTCGTCGCCCTGCTCCGGGAGCAGATCGCCCGGTTGAAGAGCGAAGGCCTGACGATTCTCCTGTGCGAGCAGAACCTCGGCTTCGCAACCGCGCTGTGCGACCGGATGTACGTCATCGACACCGGGCAACTGCGCTTCTCCGGGACCTTTCGCGAACTGGAGGCGAACCCGGAGGTGAAGCGCGCTCATCTCATGGTGTGAACTGTAGCCAGCAGAATGGTAACTATTCAGCATACCCGGATGGCAGAGGATCCGGTGCTTGACCTTGAAAGGCGAGAGTGAGGGCACGCAAGACGTTGCGCCGGCGCAGCGTGGCGAGGTAGAAGCGGATGGTGCAGAAGGACTCGGCGCCGGTAATAAAAATACCTGAATAGTTACCCTCGCGGTATGATCATCATCGACGCGGAGCGGATGGAGGGAAAGACGTGATCGACAAGACTGTGGGGAGTTGCAAAGAAGCAGTGGCGAACGTGTTCGATGGCGCCACCATCATGATCGGCGGGTTCGGCGGCCCCGGGTTTCCCGCCCGATTGCTCGAGGCGCTCCGGGAGCAGGGCGCGACCGATCTCGTTGCGATCCAAAACGGCGGCGGCAACGACGATTATGCTTCGGGCGGTTTGATCTTGGACGGGCGGATTCGAAAACTGATCGCGTCCTTCCCCATCAACCAGGGGGCCTGGGCGTTTTGTGATCGCTATCTGAAAGGCGAGATAGAACTCGAACTGCTTCCCCAAGGCACCTTGGCTGAGCGGATTCGGGCGGCTGGCGCCGGCCTGGGCGGCTTCTATACCCCGACGGCCGTAGGCACGGAACTCGCGGCCGGCAAGGAAATCCGCAACATTGACGGTCGGGAATATGTATTCGAAACACCGTTGCGCGCAGACTTCGCCTTCATCAAGGCTTACCGGGGCGATCGGCTGGGCAATTTGAATTACCGGATGGCCATGCGCAACTTCAACATGATCATGGCCACTGCGGCCAAAGTCGTGATCGCTGAGGTGGACCAGCTCGTCCCCGTCGGCGCTCTTTCCCACGAAGAGATCCATACGCCCGGAATTTTTGTCGACCACGTGGTCGAGGTCGAGCGCCACCCCAGGGTTTTTGAACCGCCCCAGGAAAGGAGCGTGCAATGACACTCACGCGTGAGGGCATCGCTTATCGTGTGGCCCGCGACTTTGTCGAAGGCAGCTACATCAACCTTGGAGTCGGCATTCCCTCTCTGATACCCGCCTATCTGCCGCCGGATCGGGAGATTTTCATCCACAACGAGAACGGCGTGCTGGGCGTCGGGCCATTGGCCGCTCCCGGCGCCGAGGATCCAGACCTGGTCAGCGCAAACAAGGAATACATCACGCTGCTCCCCGGCGCCAGCGTGTTCGATCACGCGATATCCTTCAGCATGATTCGGGGCGGCCACCTCACGCATGCGGTGATGGGCGCCATGGAAGTCGCGGCGAACGGTGATATGGCCAATTGGCGCGTTCCCGGCCAAAAGGTGCCCGGCGTGGGCGGCGCAATGGATCTTGCGTTCGGCGTCCAAAACGTCTGGATCGCCATGACCCATGTCACCAACAAGGGCGAACCGAAAATATTGACCAAATGTAACTGCCCTTTGACGGCTCCCCGCTGCGTGCGGCGCATCTACACGGATCTGGCCGTGATCGACGTCACGTCCGAGGGCTTGATGCTGTGCGAGGTGGCGCGAGGCTTGGATGCCGCTGCCGTGCAGGCCAAGACCGGAGCGCCATTGCGCGTGGCGAACGACTGTCGCGAGATGGATGTCCCGGCCGCCTTCAAAGGTGTGCCGCTGAGCAATTAACGGGAGCCTGTTGTCATGGACATACGTTTTATTGACACGACGTTTCGCGACGGATCGCAGAGCTTGTGGGCTTTGGGCCTGCGCGCCGGCATGATGGAGGCGGTCGCGGAGGAGGTGGGCCGGGCCGGCTTCGCAGCCGTCGAGGTTCCGGTCGGCGGCGTTTTCTTCAAGAAGATTGTCCGTGACCTGAGAGAAGACCCGTGGGAAATGGCACGGATGGTGGCGAGGAAAATGCCCGATACGGTGAAGTCCTGCATGGCCGGCGGCACCCTCACCCCCCTTGGAGCGCCGTCGCCCAGGGCGCTTGCCAAGCTTTTTTATGAACGCGTCGTTGCGACCAAAGCCCTGAACCGGGGTTCGATGTTCGCGAACACCTATGGCCAGATGGAAAACGAGTTTCCCTGGACCATCCCGATGTTCAGGGAATTGGGGTTGCAGATCGCCATCATCCTCTCCTACAGCATTTCCCCCCGCCACACCGACGAGTACTACGCGCAGAAGACGCGCGAGATCCTCGCCTTCAAACCGGACGTGGTCTACCTCGAAGACCAGTGCGGGATTCTGACCCTGGATCGTGCGCGGACCCTGCTTCCGGCCATCGTTCAGAATGCGAATGCAACGCCGGTGGAATTGCACTCGCACTGCACCACGGGGCTGGCGCCGCTGGTCTATCTGGAGGCGTTGTCGCTGGGTATCCGGACGCTGCACACGGCCATCCCGCCGCTGGCAGACGGCCCCTCCCTGCCGTCGGTATTCAGCATGGCCCGTAATGCCAGGCTCATGGGATTTTCAACCGGGATCGACGAAAAGGTTCTCCGCTCGGTCTCGGAGCGGCTCACGGCGATTGCGAAACAGGACAAGCTGCCGATCGGCGCTCCGCTGGAATACGACTGCGCGCAATACGTCCATCAGATGCCCGGTGGCGTGATCTCGAATCTCAGGCACCAGCTGGCAGGCCTTCACCTGCAGCACCGGCTGGATGAAGTGCTGGAAGAATCGGTGCAGGTTCGCAAGGATTTCGGCTACCCGATCATGGTCACACCGCATTCACAGTTCGTGAGCACCCAGGCCGCCATCAATGTCGCCACGGGAGAAAGATACAGGCATGTCATCGACGAACTGATCCTGTTCGCGCAAGGGGTGTTCGGGGAAGATTCGGGCTGCACCTGGATGGACCAGAATCTGAAGGACAAGCTGCTGGGCACGCAACGGGCGAAAGACATAGCGCTGGCGGCGCGGCGAGGAAGAGACGTTACTCTGAAGGAGATTCGGGACAAGCTCGGCGGAGCCGGCGTCTCGGATGAGGAACTCCTGCTTCGCTACCTCATGAAGGGCGAGGAAGAGATTAGGGCGATGCGCGCCGCCGGCCCGCCGAAGCAGTATTTCAGCACCGCCATGCCCTTGCTGACCCTGATTCAGGAACTCGGCAAGCACAAACTGGTGCGCTTCATACAGGTCCAGCGGGGCAGCGATT
Source organism: Betaproteobacteria bacterium (assembly GCA_016234705.1). Taxonomy (GTDB): domain Bacteria; phylum Pseudomonadota; class Gammaproteobacteria; order Burkholderiales; family SG8-39; genus 2-12-FULL-64-23. The sequence goes on from JACRAS010000066.1 coordinate 17,679, forward strand.
CGCTGGTGATCCAAAACCAGTCTTCGGGCTGATCGGGATGGCCATGGCTGCCGCGCAAGCACTGCAGCGGGCGCGGCAGACCTGCCCTGAACCGCAAACTGTCAAATCACGAACGAGAGGAAAATAACGTGAGCAACACATTTGGTTCGCTGAGCGATGATGAAGTCCGGCAGATTGCGCTCCTGGTCGAGACGCTGGATCGATCTGCGTTCGACTATCTGCAGGTCGACGTGGGGAACCTGAAGGTGACGATCGGCAAGGGCAACGCGCCGCAGACCCTGACCATTGGCGCAGCTCCAAGCGGCGCTAAACCCGGCGTGCCGGCCGGCTCGCCACAACCGCCGGCCGCTGCGCCGCCGGCGGGTATCCCCGCCGCTGTCCCGGCGGTCGTCGCACCCCATGCGTCGGCGCAAGCCGTGACGAACGCAGATCCCGCACAGGACGGAATCGTCACGATCGTGGCTCCCCTGATGGGGCGGTTCTATGCGAAGCCCGAACCCGGGGCGGCCCCCTTCGTGTCGGTGGGCGCCGAGGTGAGCGCGGATACCACGGTTGCGCTGATCGAGGTGATGAAAGTATTCACCGCCGTGCCGGCGGGCGTGAACGGCGTCGTGACGGAGATCTGCGTGCAGGACACCGAGTTCATCGAGTACGGGCATATTCTTTTCCGCGTCCGGCTTGCGGCGACGGCTTCGGACCCGGGCCTCGGCGGCGCGAAAGGCTCGCGCAAGGGGGGGCGCCGTTGACGGTCTCCCGCGTCCTGATCGCCAATCGTGGTGAAATCGCCGTCCGCATTATCCGAGCCTGCCAGGCGCTGGGAATCGAGACCGTTCTCACCGTCTCGGATGCCGATCGCGACAGTTTGCCGGCACGGATTGCAGACCGTAGCATCTGTATCGGCCCGGCCAGCGCCACCGATAGCTATCTGAACATCAAAGCCATTGTCGCGGCCGCCGTGGGGACCGGATCGGACGCACTCCATCCGGGCTACGGTTTCCTGGCGGAGTCGCCGGAATTGGCGGAAGCCTGTGCGGCACAGGGGATTACCTTCGTCGGGCCGAGACCCGAACAGATCCGAGAGATGGGCAACAAGCTGACGGCCCGAGCGCTCGCTCGCCAGTACGACCTGCCCGTCCTCCCTGGGTCCGAGAAGGTCCATAGCTATGCAGAGGCCGCGAAAATCGCGGAGCGCATCGGACTTCCAGTCATGATCAAGGCGGCCGCGGGTGGCGGCGGCCGCGGCATGAAGATCGTGACCGATTACAGGGACATGCAGCAGATGTTCGGATCCGCCTCGGCCGAGGCGCGTGCGGCCTTCGGGGACGATACCCTCTATCTCGAGCGATTCATCCCGAATGCCCGGCACATCGAGGTCCAGGTGCTCGGAGACCGCTTTGGCAATGTGATCCATCTGGGCGAGCGCGACTGCTCTCTGCAGCGCCGGCATCAGAAGCTGGTGGAAGAGTCGCCGGCACCAGCCATCACTGAGGTGCTGCGTGAACAGATCCGGCATGCGGGCGTGACCCTGGCCCAGGGCATCCGCTACGAGAACGCCGGTACCGTCGAGTTCATTGTCGACCAGGACGCCGAGAGGTTCTATTTTCTGGAAGTGAACACGCGCATCCAGGTCGAGCATCCGGTGAGCGAGATGATCACGGGAATCGACCTGGTGCAGGAACAGTTCCGCGTCGCCAGGGGGGAGTCGCTGCGCTTCTCGCAGTCCGACGTGAAGTTCCGCGGCCATGCGATCGAATGCCGCATCAATGCGGAGCTGCCGGCCGAGGGATTCCGGCCGAGTCCGGGCCGGATCGTGGAGTGGCGCCCGCCGGAGGGGCCGAATATCCGGCTGGACACCCACTGCTATGCCGGTTACACCGTGCCCATGTACTACGACTCCCTGCTGGCCAAGCTTATCGTCTACGGTTTCGACCGGGTGGAGGCGCTGGAACGAATGCGGCGGGCGCTGCAGCAGTTTTCGGTCTCCGGCGTCGGCACGACCCTGGCATTTCTGCACTTCGTGATGGGTCATCCGGATTTTGCGGTCGGCAGAGTGAACACGAATCTGGTTGAACAGCTGATACGGCAAATGGCGGCCGGGGTCGGCGGCAGGCAGGAAAGGAACCGCGTGCTCTGATGTTGCCAAAAACCTGCCGAATTGGGCGACACGCGCGGTTCTCATCGCGCCCGATGCACGGCATTTTTCGAGGGAGGTTTATCCATGCAAGCAAATGAGCCCGTGGGCGCGGAAGCACGCTATCAAATCCAATTGAATGAAGGGCGCTTTCTCATCCAGCGCTGCAACGAGTGCGACAAGTACGTCTTCTATCCGCGCGTGGTGTGCCCACATTGCGGCGGCGCGTCGCTCGCATGGGTGGAACCCAAGGGGACCGGGGCCGTCTACTCGACCACTACCGTGCGGCGCAAAGCGGAAGCAGGCGGCGACTATGATGTGTCCCTGATCGAGCTCGACGAAGGCGTACGCATGATGAGCCGCGTGGAGGGCGTGGCGCCGGCCGAGGTGAAGATCGGAATGCGGGTGCGCGCCAAGGTCGTCGACGACAAGGGCGCCGGCCTCGTCGTGTTTACGGCGGAGGAAGCGAAATGAGCCTCAAGGACCTGCGCGGCAGGATTGCCATCGTCGGGGTCGGTACCGCCGGCTGCGGCGAGGCCCACGGTATGAGTGACTTGGAGATCCTCGCCCAGGCGGCAAAGACCGCGGTCGAGGACGCTGGTCTTTCGATGAAAGACATGGACGGTCTTTGCACCGCCAATCTCAACGCCGCGATGTGGCCGCTCAATGTGGTCGAGTGCCTCGGCATCCGGCCGAAATTTGTCGAGGGGACCAATATCGGCGGCGCCGCGTTCGTGGCCCACCAGTTGCCGGCGATGCTGGCCCTGGATGCCGGCGTCTGCGATGCGGTTCTGGTGTGCTACGGCAGCACCCAGCGCACCGCCGCCTTCGGGCGCAAGGAGCGCGGCGCAGCGCGCATCCTGCTCGATCCGGACCCGTTCCAGAGCCCGTACCAGCCGTTCAATCCGCCGTCGTCCTATGCCTTGATTGCGGCGCGCCATATGTACCAGTACGGCACCACGCGGCGCCATCTGGCCGAAGTGGCGGTCGCAGCGCGCAAGTGGGCGCAGCTCAATCCCGAGGCATTCTCAAGGGATCCGCTGGACATCGACACGGTGCTCAAGGCGCGGATGGTCAGCGACCCGTTCACCGCCTACGACTGCTGCCTCGTGACGGACGGCGCGGCGGCCTACGTGATGACGCGCGCGGACCGGGCGAAGGACCTGAAGAAAAAGCCCATCCGCATTCTTTCCAACGCCACCGCGGTGTGGCATCGCTCGGTTTCGAGCATGCGCGACCTGACCGTGACGCCGTCGAAGGAGTCGGGCGAGCGCGCCTTCGCGGCGGCCGGACTCGGGCCGAAGGACATGGACGTGGTGCAGATCTACGACGCGTTTTCGATCAATACCATCCTCGCGCTCGAAGACCTCGGCTTCTGCAACAAAGGCGAGGGCGGACCGTTCGTGGAGAATGGCGCGATCGCGCCCGGCGGACGACTCCCGGTCAACACCAACGGCGGCGGGCTGTCGTGCGTGCATCCGAACATGTACGGTGCGTTCGCCACCATCGAGGCGGTGCGGCAGCTGCGCGGCGAGTGCGGCGAGCGGCAGGTGAAGGGGGCGAAGACGGCGGTGGTAAACGGCAACGGCGGCAACTCGGCGTCGAGCCAATCGACATCGGTGCTGGCGACGGCGGATGCGCTGTAGGGCATTTGACGAGCTGGAATGCGGGCAACCGGACCAGCAGGTCACGGGGGCGAGACTGTCATGGACATGGGTCTTGTTGATACGACGTTTCGCGACGGATCCCAGAGCCTGTGAGCCGGCATAGCCGGAACCGTCGGCACAAACGGAAGGCTGGGCTCTGCGCTAACCGATTTGCGCTAGTATGACTAGCACTGGCGTCGGCGCGGAGGCGAGGCGCAGGCGAAAAGTTTAATAACCGGGCGCGAAATGCGCGCTTGTTTTTGCGGTACGCAGCCAAAGGGATACCCGGCGGCAGCGAAAAAACTGAACGGAGCCGTCATGCTGGTCGAAGTGAAAGTACCGCAGTTGTCCGAGTCGGTGGCCGAGGCGACGCTGCTTAGCTGGCACAAGAAAGTGGGCGACGCCGTCGAGCGCGACGAAAACCTCATCGATGTCGAGACCGACAAAGTGGTGCTGTAACTTCAGGCGCCAGAGGGCGGCGTTATCACCCTGATCCTCAAGGTCGATGGCGGCACTGTCGCTTCGGGCGA
>JACRAS010000067.1 GCA_016234705.1 Betaproteobacteria bacterium
CAGCCTTTGCTCTGCTAATTGCTCCTCGGTAATAGCGCCGCCGGCACTCGTGCAGCGATCGATCTGCGGAAGCTGGCGATAGGTGGCGAGCATCAGCAGGATCGTATGCTCGGCGACCGGGATGCTGTTGCCGGCATGCAGCCGCGCGACCACAATTCCCCGCTTGCGGCAGACATCGAGATCGATGCGGTCGACGCCGGCGCCAAGCTTTTGGATGAGACGAAGCCGTTGCGCATCGGCCAGCAAATCTTTCGGCATCGGAGCCGCCATGACGAAGGCGATGTCGGCATCCCGCAGCACCGCCATGCGCGCGGCCAAGCTGTTCTCCGCGGTGAAGCGCACCGTCCGGTTCGTGGGGACGGCTGCCTCGATGGCCGTCTTAATGTGCTGGTGAAACTTGTCGATGACGGCAACTGTAACGTCCGGCATTTTCTTATCCCATCCGCGAACTGGCTTTTGCGTTATCTGCATAAGACAAGTCGCCGAAACGATAGTAATGCATCATATTGTAAATGGCTGCTATCTTGCGCAGCGTTCGTACCATGGTTGGATGTCCGCGCCACTCCTGTCATGCTGCACGCAAGATAGAAAAACCCACCGAATTACTGGGGAGGCTCATCGATGACCACGACCGTCGAAGTGCTGGCAGCGGCGTTCAAGGACGCCGGCACACCCTTCATTGTGGGGCATCCGGGCGGCGAGTCAGTGGAACTGATGGAAGCGGCGCGCCAGCGCCAGATGCGTTTTCTCCTGATGAAGCAGGAGGTCGCCGGCGCCATGCTGGCCTCGACCTGGGGCGACCTTACCGGCAGTCCCGGCATTTGCCTGTCCACGCGCGGCCCCGGCGCCACCAATATGGTGAATGGCGTGGCGCACGCATTTCTCGACCGCTCGCCGCTCATCGCAATCACCGATTCCTATTCGCGCCCGACCTATGAAACCGGGCTGCGCCAACGCATCAACCAGCTTGCAGTTTACGAGCCGATCGTGAAGTGGAGCACAACGATCGACGCCAAGACCGTTCGCCAACAGGTACGCCGGGCGATGCGCACCGCCACCGCGATACCGCCCGGCCCCGTACATTTCGAATTCCCGCAAAGCGAGACCACGCGCGAGGCTGGCGACTACGTGTCCGAGCCGCCGCTGATGCCGAATTGGATTACGCCCGGCCCGGACCGCGCCGATCTCAAGCCGGCGCTCGACATGCTCAGCCGTGCGAAACGGCCGATCCTGATCGCGGGTATGGGCGTGTATTGGTGTGGCGCATCCGCCGAATTCGTCAAATTCGCCGAGCGTCTCGGCGCGCCGGTGCTCACCACCACGAAATGCAAGGGCATGATCCCGGAGGATCACCCGTTGCGGGCGGGCTGCATCATCGGCGGACTGATCGAGCGCAAGCTGGTCATGGAATCCGACCTGATCGTCACCATCGGCCTCGACGCGGTGGAGCTGCAGCCCAAGCCCTGGCCCTACACGCTGCCGGTGCTGGCGCTGTCCTCGGTGCCGAGCACCGACGCGCTGGTGCCGGCCGCCCTGGAAATCATTGGCGACCTGAAGGCGCTGCTCGCCGGCCTCGCGCAGTGGGCGACGGAAGGAACCAATTGGGGCGAGAAATCCGCCAAGTCGTTCCGCACCGAGGTTCGCGACGCGCTCAACACGCCCAGCACCGGGCTGTCGCCGCAACGCGCCATGGAAGTCGCGCGCGCCGTTCTGCCGCGCGACACGATCGCCACCTGCGATGCCGGCGCCAGTCGGCTGCTGGTGGTGCAGAAATGGGAATCCTACGGACCGCGCGAATTCCTGACCTCCAATGGGCTTGCCTCCATGGGTTATGCCGTGCCCGGCGCGCTGGCGGCCCGCATGGCATTTCCGGATCGGCCGGTGGTCGCTTTCACCGGCGACGGCGGTTTCCTGATGACGGTCGCGGAATTGCAGACCGCTCAGCGCGAGAACCTGCCGATTATCGTGGTCGTATTCGATGACCGCGAAATTGGCCTCATTCGCGTCAAGCAGGAGATCAAAGGTATTCCCCTGCACGGCGTGCAACTCGGCGGCGTCGATTGGGAAAAGCTTGCGCAATCCTTCGGCGCCGACGGTGTCGTGGTGGAAACCGAGCAGGCCTTCAGCAACGCGCTCAGCGGAGCGCTCAAATCCAAGAAGACCACCGTGATCGGCGTGCGGATCGACGCGTCCGGCTATGTGGCGCAGTTTAACGCGCTACGCGAGCTGTAAGCCAATTCAGGAACCAATCGCCTCGAGACAAAAATGGAAATTGATCTCTGGCGCACCGACTTTCACACGAGCAGCGGCTTCAACCAGTTCTACCGCGACTGGCGGCCGCGCGACGAGTTCTGTCTACCGGTGCTCGCGCTGCACGGCTCACTCACGCAGAGCGGCATGTGGATCGTGCCAGCGGAGGCCGCAGGCTCGATCCGCATGCTGTGCCCGGACCAGCGCGGCTTCGGCCTGAGCAACGATCCGGGCGGCGACTCGTGCGCCTTGTTCGCCTCGGACGCGCTCGCGCTCGCGCAGAATCTGCTGCCTGAGCGTTACGTAATCATGGGCCACTCGTTCGCCTGCTCGATCACGCTCGAGGCCGCGCGTATGGCTGCCGGCCATGTCGCCGCGGTCGTGCTGGTCGACCCGGTGGTGCCTGTCGGAACGCCGTCCGCCGCTCCGGCAGCGCATTTCACTCCGGTCCCGGAGACCTTTGCAACGATCGAAGAAACCGAGCGCCACTTCCGGGACACCGAGGAAGGCAAGTGGACCGACCACGCGCTGCGGCGCTTCGTCCAGGACATCATGATACGCGACAACGAAGGCGGGCCGTGGCGCTTGCCCTACGCTGCCGCGAGGCTGCGCCGCCTGCGGGCCTTCACCGCCTCCCCCGCGAGCGACCACAACTTGCTCGCCAATGCGAAGGCGGTGCGCTGCCCAGTGCTTGTGTTTCGCGGCGGCATGAGCAAGCGCTTTTCGCCCGCTGCCGAGCAGCCATTCCTTGGGGCATTCGCATCGAAACCCAGGATCGTGGTGTGCCCCAACAGCGGACACTTCCCGACCGCGACCGATCCCAATATCGTCGTCGAGGAACTGAAACACTTCCTCGAGGGCGTCCGCTAAAGTCGAACCGGCTGCCACTTTGGCGTCAAAATCGGCGGCCCGTTTACTTTTTCCAGGCCGCCACACTAGTATTTCGTTTCCGCCCTCTCCGCTTCGGAGTCCCTAATGCAGTCCCCAAAGGCTTTCACCCTCGCCGCGCACGGTGCAAAAATGCCGGCGATCGGCTTCGGCACTATGGAACTGCCGCAGCGGCCGGCCGAACTGGTGGCCTATGCCATCAAGTGCGGCTATCGCCTCATCGACACGGCGCGCAAATACGGTACGGAAGAGCGCGTCGGCGAAGGCATCCGCGCCAGCGGCATCGCGCGCGACGAGTTGTGGGTAACCACCAAGGTCACCGAACTGGATGCGCGCGAGGCCGATTTCCTGCGCTCGGCAGAGACCAGCCTGAAGGCGCTTCAGCTCGACCATGTCGACCTCCTGCTGGTGCATTGGCCGCAGCCTAAGGTGCCATTCGCCGAGACGCTCGGAGCCCTCGCCAAGGCCAAGCGGAGCGGACTCACGCGCCATATCGGCGTGTCGAATTTTACGCTCGCCATGCTCGAAGAGGCGGTGCACGCCTGCCCCGAACCGCTCGTCACCAACCAGATCGAGTACCACGCCTACCTGCCGCAGGACCGCATGATCGCGGCACTGCGCCGGCACGGCATGATCCTGACCGCCTATTGCCCGGTCGCGCGCGGCAAACTGCTCGACGATCCTGTCGTCGGCGAAGTCGCCAAGGCGCACGGCAAGACGCACGCCCAGATCTGCCTGCGCTGGCTGATCCAACAGTCCATGGTCGCGGCGGTGCCACGCGCGCTCGAAGAGGCGCACATTACGGAAAACCTCGACGTGTTCGATTTCTCGCTCAATGACGAAGAGATGCGGCGGATTTCCGCGCTGCGCAGCCGTAATATCCGTATCGCCGATCCGCCCGAGCGGGCGCCCAAGTGGGACGTGGAGCCCATCGCGTAGCCGAGCATCTATCGGGCGAAGACTTGTGAATGACTGTCATTCCATTGTTGCTACGCTTTGCCGCGGGCCGTTTCCATGGATGAAATATCAAGCAGTATTTGTCGGCCGGACCGACAACCGTATTGCGGATCGAAACGCTCCAACCTACGATGGATTTAACCGCGGGCTCTAACGCGGAAGGTTTAGGGAAGTAAACGTCAGAGTTGTACTTGGTCTGAACGCGCAATCGCCGTGATCGGCCTGCGCGAGTCTCAAGACCAAGGCTCGGGAGGGTTGGTGCGTTACGCCTCTCGCAAACAAAATGATGAAAGACTGTCTGCGCCCATGCGCTGCAGGCAGCGAAGGGCAGTTATTTGCCCGCATCCAACTTTATCGGCCCGACAGAATCGTCCTCCGCCATAGTCGGCGGCGCGATGTTCATCGGAATGCGCATCCTTGATCACCAGCAATAACTCATAGCGGGAGGCAGTCATGACCAAGTTCAGTATTTCGCGGCGAACATTCATGGAAGGCGGCATCGGGCTCACCGTCGCAAACTTCCTGCCGGGTACGACTCCACTTGCCTTTGCGGCGACCATGGAGGAGCGCACGATCGCCGCAGCGAAGGCGGTCGGCGCCGCCGACGTCAGCGGAATGATCTGGTCGCCGTATCTGGTGCCGATGCAGCCGGTGATCGCGGATTTCAAGAAGGCGACCGGCATCGGCGTCGGCGCGGTGCAGGACATCTCGATCTTCGACACGCCGCAGCGCGCCATGGCGGAGGCGCTGTCGCGCTCGCCGCAGTTCGATTTCATCCACATCGATTCCAACATGATCCCGTCGCTCGCCTCGGCCG
>JACRAS010000072.1 GCA_016234705.1 Betaproteobacteria bacterium
AAGCGCATCCGCGCGCAATCGACGATCTTGGATAAAACCCCAGCGCTGTCCTTGTTTTTATCCTTGGCGCTGCCGCTGGCCGCAACCAAAATGACAAAAACATTCGCGCGGATGTGGCAATTGTTGCGGAGTAATTGCATAACCGTGTTTTTGGTACGGATGGTTTTTGTCCGTACCAAAAACACGGTTGGCGCGCGCAGCGCGCAACGGCGCTTGCGATCCGCATGGTGAAAAAATGTTCAAGAAAATCCTGATCGCCAACCGCGGCGAAATCGCCTGCCGGGTGATCAAGACCGCGCAGCGCCTCGGCGTGAAAACCGTGGCCGTGTATTCCGAGGCCGACGCCGGCGCGCGCCACGTGGACCTAGCCGACGAGGCTTATTGCATCGGGCCGGCCGCAGCCGGGGACAGCTATCTGCGCGGCGAAAAAATTCTGGAGACGGCGCGGAAATCCGGCGCCGAGGCGATCCACCCCGGCTACGGCTTCCTCTCTGAAAATGCGGACTTCGCCGAAGACTGCGCGAAAGCGGGCGTGGTATTCATCGGGCCGCCGCCCGCCGCGATCCGCGCCATGGGAAGCAAGAGCGCGGCCAAGGACATCATGGGCAGGGCCGGCGTGCCGCTGGTGCCCGGCTATCACGGCGATGCGCAGGATGCGGCCTTGCTGCAAAAAGAGGCGGACAAGATCGGCTATCCGGTGCTGATCAAGGCCTCGGCCGGCGGCGGCGGCAAGGGCATGCGCAGCGTCGACAAAGCCGCGGATTTTGCCGCCGCGCTCGCCTCGTGCCAGCGCGAATCCAAAGCGAGCTTCGGCGACGAGCGCGTGCTGCTGGAAAAATACCTGAAACGCCCGCGCCACATCGAGATCCAGGTGTTCGCCGACACCCAAGGCGACGCGCTGTACCTGTTCGAGCGCGACTGTTCGGTGCAGCGGCGCCACCAGAAAGTGCTGGAAGAAGCGCCCGCGCCGGGCATGCGCCGTGCGCGGCGCAACAGCATGGGCGCGGCCGCGGTGGCGGCAACCAAGGCGATCGGCTACGTCGGCGCCGGCACGGTGGAATTCATTGCCGAACCGGGCAACGGAAAAAGCGCCGGTACGTTCTATTTCATGGAAATGAACACCCGGCTGCAGGTAGAGCACCCGGTGACCGAGATGATCACCGGGCTGGACCTGGTCGAGTGGCAGTTACGCGTAGCCTGCGGCGAGCCGCTGCCGTTGACGCAGGACGAACTCGCCATCACCGGCCACGCGCTGGAAGCGCGCATCTATGCCGAGGACCCGGCGAAGAATTTCTTGCCTTCGACCGGGCGCATCACGCACCTTTCCACGCCGGCCGAGTCGCGCCATGTGCGCATCGACACCGGCGTGCGCGCGGGCGACGCGATCACGCCTTTCTACGACCCGATGATCGCCAAACTGATCGTCTGGGACACCGACAGGTCTGCGGCGCTCGCGCGCATGCGCGCCGCGTTGGAACAATTCCAGGTCGTCGGCGTCACCACCAACACCGAATTCCTCGCGCGGCTCACTGCCTGCGAGGCGTTCGCGACCGCGGATCTGGATACCGGCCTGATCGAGCGCAACCGCGCGGAGCTCATGAGCGCCGCGCCGGTCGCGGGCGACGAGGTGCTGGCGCTCGCCGCGCTGGCGGAGTTGCTCGCGATCGAGCGCCGCGCCGAAGAGCGCGCCGCAAAATCCGGCGACCCCTGCTCGCCCTGGGGCGCCTGCGACGGCTGGCGCCTGAACCAGGACAACCACCACATTCTGGTGTTCCTGCAGGGAGAACGCGAACAGGCGGTCACGGCGCACTACCGTCCCGGCCGCTTTGAGCTCGAGCTCCCCGGCGGCAGGCATACGCTCACCGGCGCCTGGCAGGCCGACGGCAGCCTGACGGCCTGGCTCGAAGACGTCGTGCTGCGGGCAAACGTGGTGCAGTCGGGGCAGACCCTGGACGTGTTTTTCCGCGGCACGCGCTACCAGTTGGAGCTGCACGATCCCGCCCTGCATGAAATCGAAACCGACGCGCACGGCGGCAACCTCGCCGCGCCCATGCCGGGCAAGATCATCGCCGTCCTGACCGCGGCCGGGGCCAAGGTCGCGAAAGGCACGCCGCTGGTTATCCTGGAAGCGATGAAAATGGAGCACACCATCATTGCGCCGGGGCGGGGCACGGTAACGGAAATCCATTACAAGGTCGGCGAGCAAGTCGCCGAAGGCGCCGAGCTGCTCGGATTCGAACTGGAGAAAAATTAACTTTGGGCTCTGTTATGACACTTCCGAAAAAAGTACGCATCGTCGAAGTCGGTCCGCGCGACGGCCTGCAGAACGAAGCCGGGGTGGTGACTACCGCGGTCAAGATCGAGCTGATACACCGCCTCGCCGACGCCGGCCTGCCGGCGATCGAGGCCACCGCCTTCGTCTCGCCCAAGTGGGTTCCGCAAATGGCGGACAACGCCGAAATCATGGCAGGCATCCGCAGGAAACCCGGGGTTGCCTATCCGGTGCTGGTGCCGAACATGAATGGCTTCGAAGCGGCGCTGGCGGCGGGCGCGGGGGAAATCGCCGTGTTCGGCGCGGCATCCGAAGCTTTCAGCCGGAAGAACATCAACTGTTCCATCGCCGAGAGCCTGGTGCGCTTCGAGCCGGTCGCGCAGGCGGCGAAGCAGCATGGCCTTGCCGTGCGCGGCTACGTCTCTTGCGTTGCCGGCTGTCCCTATCAGGGCGTGGTCGAGCCCGCGGCGGTGGCCGAAGTCGCGGCCGAACTCTACCGCATGGGCTGTTACGAAATTTCCCTGGGCGACACCATCGGCGTCGGCACCCCGGGCAAGATCCAGGCGATGCTCTCCGCGGTGGCGAAAGCGGTGCCGATGGAAAAGCTCGCGGTGCATTTCCACGACACCTATGGCCAGGCATTGGCCAATCTGTATGCCGCCATGGAACTCGGCGTGGCCACCATGGACAGCTCGGTCGCCGGCCTCGGCGGCTGTCCCTACGCCAAGGGCGCCTCGGGCAATGTCGCCACCGAAGACGTGGTGTATCTGCTCGATGGCCTGGGGATACAAACCGGTGTCGACCTCGACCTCGTGTTCGAAGCCGGGCGTTTCATCTGCGGGCAACTGCAGCGCGCGCCGGCGTCCAAGGTCGCGCGAGCGATGGCCGCAAAAAAAGCGGCATGAGTCACGTTGCTCTGATCAAGCGAGATGCGGAAGTCGCCTCTCCCTGCGTCGATGTTTGCCGCATGGATGCGGCGAGCGGCTACTGCGAAGGCTGCCGCCGCACTTTGGAGGAAATCGCCTGCTGGTCGATATACACCCCGGCTGAAAAACGCGCCGTACTGGCGCAATTGCCCTCGCGAAAAAAAGCGCTTTGAACCTGCCGCCGCAAATCCAGGTGCTGGAACGCGGCTGGTTGTCCAGCAATAACATCCTGTTCGACGACAGCGACGGCTGCGCGCTGATCGACAGCGGCTATGTCGCCCACGCAGCGCAAACGCTGCTGTTGCTGCAACACGCCCTCGACGGCAAACGCCTCACCCGGCTGATCAACACGCATTGCCACTCGGACCACATGGGCGGCAACGCCGCACTGCAGCGCGCCCACGGCTGCCGCACCAGCATACCGGTGGGCGAAGCGCCCGCCGTCGCCGCCTGGGACGACGCCACCCTGATGCTCAGCTACACCGGCCAGAGCGCGGAGCGCTTCAGCTACGACGATACCCTATCCGCCGGCGACAGACTGCGGCTTGGCGGCCTGGAGTGGGAGGCGCTGGCGGCTCCCGGCCACGACATGCACGCGCTGATGTTCTACGCGCCGGCGGCGCGCATCCTGATCTCCGGGGATGCGCTGTGGGAGAACGGCTTCGGCTTGATCTTTTCCGAACTCTTCGGCCATGCGGGCGGTTTCGCCGCCGCGCGCGTGACGTTGGCAGCGATCTCGCGCTTGCAAATCGACACAGTCATCCCAGGGCATGGCGCGCCTTTTGGCAACGTCGAACGCGCGCTCGAGACTTCGTTTCAGCGCCTGGACGCCTACGAACGCGATCCGACCAAGCTCGCCCGCCACGCGCTCAAGGTGATGCTGAGTTTTTCGCTCATGATCCAGGGCAGGATGGCATTGGCCGAGTTGCCGCAGTTTCTCGCCACGAGACCCATCTATGGTGACATCAACCGGCGTTTCCTGCATTTGTCCGAGGCCGAATTGCGCGAGTATCTGCTGCGGGACCTGGAGCGCGCCGGCGCGTTGAAGCTTGAGGACGGCTGGCTGCTCGCGGCATAACCGACACCTCCTCGCGCCGCAAGCTCATCGGTTATGCGAAGAAGCTGGGCGGGAATCCAGGTGGGTCGCAATAGAACTTGCCATTTTTGACAACACGATAAGCAGGGACGCCAGGCGGCGCCTGAGTCGGGGCATGATAAATGTTCATAAATGTTGCGGTCGCCTTGCGACAATTCGGAAGACGAAAGCGCGGCTGTTGCAGTTCCGTGGCGTTGCTGTGACGTAGGGTTAGCGGGCCAAGGCTATCGACGCCGCGGGCATGCGGTTCGAGCCGTAGCGAGCGGCGGAAAAGCGGATCAGGCGGCGTAGAAAGGCGACGGAATCGTCGGGTACACGCGGTGGATGTCCAGAAAAAAGGTGAATGCCTCAGGCCTTCCAGAGTTTGACAGCGCGCGACTTCCGGATGGTAGCGTCGCGGGTCGCGAGCGGCAGCTTGCGGGCGCGCGCGGTCGCGACGATCAGGCGATCGGCCGGGTCGCCGTGGAAGGACTCGGGCAGGGCGTCGAGCGCGAGGATCACGTCGGTGTCCAGAGGGACTACGCGGATCATTCGCTCGTCGGCCGCCTGGGCCAGCCAGTCGGGGAAGCGCAGCGGCAGTCGCAGCCGGCGCTTGGCGTGCAGCATTTGTGCTTCCCACAGACTGATGGCCGAGAGGAACAGCTCGCCGCGCTCGGCCTTGGCGTCCAGCGCGGAGCGCTCTGCGATCGATAGCGGCGAGCCAGGCGTCAGCCACCACACCCAGACATGGGTGTCGAGGAGCACACTCAACGCAAGGCCTCGAAATCCTTATCGCGGATAACCGATTCGCCGGGTTCGGCGAGCAAGCGTCCGCCTATCGCCCGCAGCCGTTCCCAGGGTTTTTCCGCCCTGCCGGATTTGGAAACCGCCGGCGCCCGCAGTTGCGCGACCACCTTGCCGCGGCGCGTGATCGCGACCGGCGCTCCGGTTTGCTCCAGGCGGCGGATGATCTCCAGGCAGTGGTGCTTAAACTGTGTCACTGAAATGTCCATTTGGAATATTGTAAATGACCATTTGTGAGTTTTCAAGCGAAGAGATCGGTAGCTCTTCGCGCGCAAGCTCGCACCTACAATGGCTTGCGCTCGGCACGCCAGCGCTGGCCGGCGTCGGTGCTGCCCTCCATCGTGTCGCCGTAGATCCGGCCGAAAAATTGCAAAGGAACCGATGGACGCCGGGTCTCGTCGATCACGGCAAAGCGTATCTCCGCGCCGCGTAGATGGGCGCTTTGCAGCAAGCTCGGTCCGCGCGTGCGCCTGGCGATGCCGGAAATCTCCTGGAAGCGCTGGGTGAACTCGATCTGCATCGACTCGGGCCGCGCTCCACCCAGTCGCACTTTCCATTTGCCGGCCACTTTCCCCGGCACAATCCAGAGATAGACGCTGCTCGCCCGTATCGGCATCACCGGCTTGACCAGTCCCTCCAGCACCGCCTTGGCGTCGGGCTGCCACTCGCCCATGTCCCAGTCGTGCGACACCACGCGGGTACCGGGTTTCAACTGCGCCAGCAGGCGCGGCCGCAGTTGCAGGTTCACCTCGGGTAGCAGGTACAGGGTGAGCACCGAGGCCGCGCGGATGTCGGTATCGAACAGGTCGCGCGCGAAAAAACGCGCGCGCTCGGCCACGCCGGCCTTGCGCGCCGCTGCGTTGCTGGCCTCGACCAGGCTCGCGTCGAGCTCGACGCCGAAGCCGCGCGCGCCGCGTTTTTGCGCTGCGCTGATAACGATGCGCCCGTCACCCGAACCGAGGTCGATCAGAAAATCGTCCGGGCCGACCCCGGCCAGGTCGAGCATTTTGTCGACCACCACCTGCGGCGTTTGGATATAGGGAACGCCCTCTCCCGGAGGTGATTGCGCGCGCGCCGCCGAGGCGAACAGCGCAATGAGCGCAAGAACAACCAGCCGCCGCCGCATGCGCGCTACGCGCCTTTCTTGCCGCACGGTATCGGTTTGCCGCTGTCGCGCCACTGCATCGTTTTATGGAAACTCTGCTTTTGGCACGCCAACGTTTTATAGGATCTCATTACAAATTGAGGGGATACCTCCCCTTGCTCCCCTCGGTGAACCGAAGCTACGCCAGCCAGCGCTTGCGCCGGCGGTAGTGCTTGATATCGCGGAAACTCTTGTGGCCGCTGCTCGACAGCCCGAGGTAGAACTCCTTCACGTCCTCGTTCGAAGCAAGGTCGGAGGCGAGACCGTCCATCATCACGCGGCCGTTCTCGAGAATGTAGCCGAAATCGGCGTAGCGCAGCGCCACCGTCGTGTTCTGCTCGGCAAGCAGGAAGCTGACTCCTTCCTTTTGGTTGAGGCTTTGCACGATCTCGAAAATCTCCTCGACCAACTGGGGCGCCAATCCCATGGAAGGCTCGTCGAGCAAAATCATCTTTGGCTGCGCCATCAGCGCCCGTCCCAGGGCCGTCATCTGCTGCTCGCCGCCGGAGGTGTAGCCGGACTGGCTGCCGCGGCGGTCCTTCAGACGCGGGAAATAGCTGTAGACCTTTTCCAGGTCGTTATTGAGCTCGGCGCGACCCACCTTGCGGCTGAACGCGCCGGTGAGCAGGTTCTCGTCGACGGTGAGGTGCTGGAAGCAGTGGCGCCCCTCCATCACCTGGCAGACGCCGCGGCGCACCAGTTCCGCCGGGGTGAGCCGGTCGACGCGCTCGCCGTCGAATTCGATGCTGCCCTTGGTCACGTCGCCGCGCTCGGAGCGCAGCAGATTGGATATCGCCTTCAGCGTGGTGGTCTTGCCGGCGCCGTTGGCGCCGAGCAGCGCGACGATCTTGCCGCGCGGTACTTCAAGCGACACGCCTTTCAACACCAGGATGACGTGGTCGTAAATGACCTCGACGTTGTTGACCGACAGGTAGGACTTGCTATCGGCTTGGACTTGCGGGACGGCAGCGTGTTGGCTCATAAGAGTTTATCGCGAATGTGCGCGGGTTCGAGTTCCGAAAAAGGCCTGCGCACAAACCGCCGCGGTGAGGCGGTTTGGTCAAAGCTCTCGCGACGCGGGAAGGCGCATCGGTCGTCGGCGCCGATACGCGCAACGCCGCGGCAAGAATCAGCTCTCCTTCGAGCAATCGCGCGGGGTGAGGCCTTTTTCCTTGGCATACTTGGCCGCGGACTCCTCGACCATCGGGCGCACGATCGACTGGTCCGACGCAATCCAGTCGGTGATGGTGTTCCACTTCTTGCCGTCCCACTGCAAGAACTTCACCGCGCCGCCGCCCTCGTGATCCAGGCAGGACACCTTCAGCGCCTGCATCAGCCCGGTTGCGCCGAGCTGTTTCAGGCGCGCGTCGTTGATGTTCAGGTGCTCGATGCCCCAGCGCACCTGCTCGCCCGTGAGCGGCTTCTTGCCGTACTTTTCCTGCGCCGTGCGGATCGCCTCGGCGGTAACGATGCCGGCCACGATGCCGCGGGTATGGTAGATCGAGCCGATGCGCGACTTATCGTCCATCTCGCCCTTGCCCTTGTCATAGACGTGCTTGAGCACGTCTTTCATCACCGGAAAGCTGGTGCCTGGCAGGTTGAAGCCTGCGGCAATATAGCCCTTGGCGGCATCGCTCGCAGGAATCACGTCTTCCTCGGCCCCTGACCACCACACGCCCAGAACCTTGTTGCGCGGGAAGCCGATCTTGGCCGCCGCCTTCAGCGCGACCGGGTTCATCACGCCCCAGCCGCGCAGGATCACCCAGTCGGGCTTGATCTGGCGCACCTGAAGCCATTGCGCCTGCTGTTCATTCCCAGGGTGCGGTACGGCGATGTGGGTGACCTCAAAGCCGTACTTTTTCGCTTGGACGTCGAGCACGGGGATGGTTTCCTTGCCGTAGGCCGAATCGTGATAGATGTTTACGATCTTCTTGCCCTTCAGCTTGTCCATCCCGCCTTCTTTCATGCCGATGAATTTGATTTTGGCAGTGTTCTGAGACCAATAGTTCGTGATCAGCGGAAAGATGTAGGGGAAGACCCGCCCGTCCGAGGCGTCGGTGCGCCCATAACCCATTGAGATCACCGGAATGTGGTCGGCGGTGGCTTTCTCGATCAGCGAATAGGTGATGCCGGTGGAAAGCGGGTGAATCACGGTGGCGCCCGTCGAACCCTTTTTCTTGCTGCGCTCGTAGCATTCGACGCCGCGGGCATTGTTGTATTCGGTTTCGCACTTCTCCCAGGTGAGCTTGACGCCGTTGATGCCGCCATCGCGCGCGTTGAGCATGGCGAAATAATCGATCATGCCGCCGCCGAAGCCGGAACCGCCCGGCGCGTATGGCCCCACCCAGTAGAAATTGGCCGGAATGAACTGCTCGTTGGCCTGCGCCTGCACCGCGCCAGCCGCCAAGGTCAGCGCAACAGCCGCAGTCGCCACACCCAGCGGCCGCGCCGCCCGTTTCAGAATTCCCTTGATCATGGCAAGTATCTCCTCAAGTTAATGATTGCCTGCACACGCTGCAGGATGTTCCGGTTGACTGAAGACAATTTCTTAAATATGCAAGTGGTTCTCAATATACGCCAATTTGGCGCTTTGCAAAACCGCCGCTCCGGCACACGCCTCGGCACTACCACCTGCCGCGCCCGGAGCGGGCAGTCTTGCGCCCCGCGTCAGTGCGGGAATGGCCATAGACGCATCTTCTCCTTGGCGATCTGCCACATCCGGGCGAGGCCGAGCGGCTCGACGATGAGGAAGAAAATGATCAGCCCGCCGAAAATGATGAGCTCCAGATTCGACACCATTCCCGCAGGCGGTTGCAGCCCGAGCGCGTGGGCGAACGGCTCGGCGTAGGTGTTGAGAAAAATCGGCAGCAGGGTGATGAAAGCGGCGCCGAAGAAGGAGCCGAGGATACTGCCCACGCCGCCGATGATGATCATGAACAGGACGCGGAACGAAAGGTCGAGGTTGAACGCCTCGGGTTCGACCGTGCCGATGTAGGCATAGGCGTACAGTGCCCCCGCCACGCCGCAATAGAACGAGCTCACCGCGAACGCGAGCAGTTTGGTGTGCATCAGGCGGATACCGATCACGCCGGCGGCGACGTCCATGTCGCGCACCGCCATCCAGGCGCGCCCGACCGAGCTGCGCACCATGTTCTTGGCCGCGAGCGCCATCAGGACCACGATGGTCAGCACCAGCAGGTATTTCCTCACCGGCGTGTCGAAGACGTAACCCAGAATGACGACCTTCTGCGCCGAAATCACGCCAGAGGAGCTGAAGTTGGAGAACCAGCCGAACTTGGTGAGCGCCCAGACCACGAAGAACTGCGCCGCCAGTGTCGCCACGGCCAGGTAGAACCCTTTGATGCGCAGGCTGGGCAGGCCGAACACGATACCCACCAGCGCCGCCATGATCCCGGCGAGAACGAAGCTCACCAGGATGGGCATGCCCGGAACGCGCAGCACGAAATTGTACGCGGCGAACGCCCCCACCGCCATGAACGCCGCGGTGCCGAGTGAAAGCTGCCCGGCATAACCGGTGAGGATGTTGAGGCCCAGCGCCGCCAGTGCGAAAACGAGAAACGGAATCAGGATCCCGCTCAGCCAGTACTGGTTGCCGATGACGGGCACGATCACAAAGGCGAACAGCAAAACGAGGGCGATCCCGATGCGGTCCTGGCGGATCGGGAAAATCTGCTGGTCGGCGGAGTAGGTATCCTTGAACTGCCCGGCGTCGCGGTAGAGCATGTTAGTCAGGCGCCCGGAGTGAGGGTGAGTGAAACCATGGTCATACCCGGTCGATGTGTTTCTCGCCGAACAGGCCCTCCGGCCGGATCAGCAGGAAAGCCAGCGCGAGCGCGTACGGGAACCAGATCTCCAGGCCCGCGAGATTGACGCTTACGCCCCACGCTTCGGTCAGCGGCGCGTTCAGAAACTGCGGGATGTAAATCTCCGCCAGTTTTTCCGAGGCGCCGACGATGAGGCCGCCGACGATCGCGCCCGTCACCGACTCGAAGCCGCCGAGGATCAGCACCGGCAGCGCCTTGAGCGCGGTGAAGGTAAGCGCGAACTGCACCCCGTTGCGCGCGCCCCACAACAGGCCCGACACCAGCGCGACGAAGCCGGCCACCGTCCACACGATCGCCCAGATCTGCTGCAATGGGATGCCCACCACCAGCGCCGCTTGGTGGTCATCGGCGACCGCGCGCAGCGCCCTGCCGATGCGCGTCTTCTGGAAAAAAAGCGCCAGTCCCGACACCAGGATTCCGGCTACCAGCGCGGCGAACAGATCGAACTGGCTGACGCTGATGCCGGCGTTCGCCGACAGCCATTCGAGCGGCATGTCCTCGATGCCGAGTTCCAGCCCGTGCGGCTGAGAGCCCCATAGCAACTGCGCCAGCCCTTCGAGCACGAAGGCGAGGCCGATAGTCGCCATGAACAGCGTGATCGGCGGCTGGTTCACCAGCGGCCGCAGCACCACCCGCTCGGTGGCGACGCCGAACACGACCATGGCGCCGAAGGTGATCAGGAAGGCGACCCAGAAATCCAAGCCGCGCTCGATCAGCGAAACGAAGGTGAGCGCGGCGAAAAACACCATCGCCCCCTGCGCGAAATTGAACACGCCGGACGCCTTGTAGATCAGGACGAAGCCCAGCGCCACGAGCGAATACATCACGCCGGCGAGCAGTCCCCCGACCAGTACTTCCAGGAAGAATTGCCAGTTCATCTCTTTTTCCGCCTCAGTGAGCCACGCCCAGATAGGCGTCGATGACCGCCTGATCATTCTTGACTGCGCCCGGGGTGCCGTCGGCGATCTTGCGGCCGTAGTCGAGCACCACCACGCGGTCGGAAATGTCCATCACCACCCCCATGTCGTGTTCGATCAGCACGATGGTGGTGCCGAATTCGTCGTTCACGTCGAGGATGAAACGGCACATGTCCTGCTTTTCCTCGACGTTCATGCCGGCCATCGGCTCGTCCAGCAGCAGCAAACTCGGCTCGGCGGCAAGCGCGCGCCCGAGCTCCACGCGTTTTTGCAGGCCATAGGGCAGCCGCCCGACCGGGGTCTTGCGGATGTGCTCGATCTCGAGAAAGTCGATGACCTCCTCGATTTTCCTGCGCTGCTCCAGTTCCTCGCGCCGGGCCGGCCCCCAGTACAGCGCCTGTTGCAGGAAGTTGCATTTCATCTTGAGATTGCGCCCGGTCATCAGGTTGTCGAGCACGCTCATGCCCTTGAACAGGGCGATGTTCTGAAACGTGCGGCCGATGCCCTGGGCCGCGGCCGCATGCGTGTCCATGTCGTGTCGCGTCTGCCCGTGGAAAGCGATCACGCCTTGCTGCGGGTGATACACGCCGTTGATCACGTTGAGCAGGGAGCTCTTGCCCGCGCCGTTGGGGCCGATGATGGCGCGCACCTCGTGCTCGCGCACGTCGAAGGAAACATCCTGCAGCGCCTTCACCCCGCCGAAGGCAAGCGAGATGCCCTCCAGGCTGAGAATCACGCCGCCGATGTTTCTGCCGTCGCTCATTTCGGGTTCTGCTCAGGCCGCTTTCTTTGCCGCCGATGCCGGGAAGGTCTTTGCTTCCATGATGCGCAGGTCGGCGCTGACCTTGCCGCTGCGCCCGTCTTCGAACTTGACCTTGGTCTCGATGAACTGCGAGGTCTTGCCCGAGTAGATCGCATCGATCAGCACCTGGTATTTCTCCGCGATGAAGCCGCGCCGCACCTTGCGTGTGCGCGTGAGCTCGTCGTCGTCCGGGTCGAGCTCCTTGTGCAGGATGAGGAAGCGGTGCACCTGCGAGTCGCACAGCATCGCATCGTGCGCGAGTTCGGCGTTGGCTTTTTCCACGCACTCGCAAATCAGCCGGTACACCTCCTCGCGCTGCGCCAGGTCGGCGTAGCCGGAGTAGGCGATGTTGCGCCGTTCGGCCCAGTTGCCGACCGAGCCCATGTCGATATTGATGAACGCGCACACTATGTCGCGGCGGTCGCCGAAGGCCACCGCCTCCTTGATGTGGGAGAAGAACTTGAGCTTGTTCTCGATGTAATTGGGCGCGTAGATGGCGCCGCTCGCCATCTTGCCCACGTCCTTGGCGCGGTCGATGATCTTGAGGTGGCCGTCCTCGTCGAAAAAGCCGGCGTCGCCGGTGTGGAAGTAGCCCTCGGCGTCGATCGACTCCGCGGTCGCGTCGGGACGCTTGTAATACCCCTTGAGCATGGCCGCGCTTTTCACCAGCACTTCGCCGTTGTCGCCGATCCTGACCTCCACCCCGGGTATCGGCTTGCCCACGCTGTCGAACTTGATCTCGCCGTCGGGCTGCAGGCACACCGCGGCGCAAGTCTCGGTCGAGCCGTACAACTGCTTCAGGTTGATGCCGATCGAGCGGTAGAAGCGGAACAGGTCGGGGCCGATCGCCGCGCCGGCGGTGTAGGCGACGCGGATGCTGTTCATACAGAGCACGTTGCGCAGCGGCCCATAGACGAACAGCTTGCCGAGCGCGTATAGCAGGCGGTCGCCGGTTGGAACACCGGACTTGCCGTCGAGGATC
>JACRAS010000003.1 GCA_016234705.1 Betaproteobacteria bacterium
CGTCCGCGCGGATCGCCGATTGCGCACGGATGAAAAGCACATCCGCGCGCAATCGGCGATCTTGGATAAAAGCAACCCTGAATTGTCTTTGTTTTTATCCATAACCCTGTTTTTGGTACGGATGCGCTTTTCATCCGTACCAAAAACACGGCTGGCGCGCGCCAGCGCGCAATGGCCGCTACGCCGGCATCGATCAGCGTAGTACGACACATCGAGCCGCAGTGATCGATCTTGTATAAAAGCAGCCGCTAATCCAGCCTCGGTTTGATCCCCTTGATGTCGTCGAAGGAGACGACGCCCAACAGACGTTCCTCGTTGTCGGTGACCGGGATGGCGCGAAAGCCGTAGCGTCCGAACATGTCAACTGCGTCCTGCAGTACGTCGTCCGGATTGAGCGTGATCACGTGGTCGGTCATGATTTGCCCGATCAGCTGATCGGATTCCGCCGCGATCAATTCGCGCAGATCGACCACGCCGCGCAGCGTGTCCTTCTCGTCCGTGATATAGACATACATATCGACGTCGATGTTGCGCACGATTTCGCGGTAGTCCTTCAGCACATCCGCGACCGGGGCCGATTCGGGCATCTTGACGTACTGCTGCGTGGCGAACAGCAGGATGTTCTCGTCGTGGCCCTCGATGATCTTCTGCACTGTCGGTGCGCTGTCCTTGTCGATCAGCTTGAGGATCGCGTCGGCCTCCGCCGTCGGCAGGATCGCCAGGATGTCCGCGGCCTGGGCGGGGCTCATCTCGTTGATGAGCTTGGCCGCGGCTTCCAGTTTCATCGCACTGATGAGCTCGCGCTGCACCCGCGGCTCGACTTCTTCCAGAGTGTCGGAAGCATGTTCGGGCTCGAGCTCGCTGAAAATGGCCATGCGCTGCTGGCTGTCGAGCTCTTCCAGGATATCGGCCAGATCGACCGGATGGATGTCGTGCAGCTTGTCTTTCAGCACCTTGAGCTTGACGCTGCCGGAAAAGCTGCCGATATGCTCCGGCAGGGGCTGGACGTACATCCACGACACGGTGGCCATTTCATTGTGCTCGACCATGAAACTCGCCAGCTTCTTCAGCCCCAGCCGCCGCAGCAGGCGATAGCGGCTGAAATCCACTTCGCTGGCGTAGAGCCTGCCGTTTTGCAGAACCAGCTTGACGTCGTAGACGACCTCCACTTCGTGGTCGTCCATGTCGAGGATTTTCTTGTCGAGGATGTGGTCCTTGAGCAGTATCGATCCCGCCGGCGGCGCCTTCTCGTAGTCGGCGGCATGGATCACGTCGGCTACAATCTCGGTGTTTGAAATCAGGGCGATCTTGTCCCAGGGAAGCAACAGGGAGGGATAACCGAACGAACGGCTTACGATCATATGGGTGACCTCGGGAATCTTGCCGGTTTCGACGATCACCAGGTCGTCCAGGCGTCCGATTTTCTCGGACTTGAGGTACACCTTTCGGCCCAGTATCTCTCCCAGGAAAAACTCGTGCTCCAGTGCGGCGACCATCGCTGCCTCTCCCTCAGTTCAACAGCAGGATGAACTTGTACACCATCAGGCACACAAGAAACAGAAGATAGATGCGCAGAAACTCCAGCGCGACTCTCACCGCACGCGACATTTCGATGCGCGGCTCGCGATAGCGCTGGTTGATTTCCGCGACCTTGCGAAACAGGCGTTTGAGGCTGGTGCGCATTGCCGCGGTTCCCGTTACTCGAACAGGTTCGGGAACATGACGCTGATCCCGTAGAGCGACGACAAAATCACGATGGCGGCGACGATGAATCCGCCGGTCAGGTTCTGCCAAACGCTGTTGCAGTAATCGCCCATGGTGTGCCGGTCGTTGAGCAGCAGGATCAGGAACACCAGCGCCGCAGGCAGCAGCGTCACCGCGATCACCTGCACGAACAGCGTGATCAGCACCAGGGGCGCGCCGGGGATCAGCACCACCAGGCCGGCGGTGATCAGGGCGAAGAAATAACTGGCGTAGAACCAGGGCGCCTGCTTGATGTTCTGGTTGAGCGAATG
The DNA here is from genome assembly GCA_016234705.1 of Betaproteobacteria bacterium. GTDB lineage: Bacteria > Pseudomonadota > Gammaproteobacteria > Burkholderiales > SG8-39 > 2-12-FULL-64-23. Next base: position 2,016 of record JACRAS010000003.1, read on the forward strand.
CGCCCAGCCGAATATTTCGCCGAAGGCCCAGGAACTGGCGAGCGAGATGCAGATGGCGCCAAGCAGGCCGGCGTCGAATAGCCCGATGGCCATGAAGGTGCCGACATAGCGGTCGGTCTGCATCAGGTGCTCGGCCGCCTGCCCAGCGCTTTCGATGTCGGTGCCGTTCAGGGTGGTGCCGGTGACGATGACGATGAAAACGGCCACCACCACGGTGAGCGCGGAGCCGAGCAGGGTATCGAACTTACCCCAGGGTATGTCCTTTTCCTGCATGCCCTTGTCCACCACCGCGCTTTGCTGGAAAAACAGCATCCACGGCGCGATGGTGGTGCCGATGTTCGCCATGAGGAAGAAGAACAGTTGCCCGTTGAAGCCGCCCGGGAAGTTCGGGATCAGGCCGCCTTTGATGATGTCCGCAAGCGAAGGATGGATCATGAAGGCGGCCGGAATGTAGATCAGGTTCAGGGCGCAAAACAGGAGGGCGATCTTCTCCCAGGTCCAGTAGCGGCCGTTCAGGACGATAATGGCCATCAGTGTGACCACCCCGGTAACCGTCAGCCAGGGCGGCACCCCGAATATATGGAGCGCGGCCGTCATGCCGATGAATTCGGTCACCAGCGTCAGCCAGTTAACCAGCATCAGATCGATCAGCGCGTACCAGCCCCAGGTGGCGCCAAAACCGTCGAATATCGCCTCCGCGAGGCCGCGCTTGGTGACGGCGCCGAGGCGCACGGTCATCTCCTGCACGTAATAGGCCACCGGAATCAGCAGCAGCAGGAACCAGATCAGGTGATAGCCGAACTTGGCGCCGGTGGCCGCGTAAGTGGTGATGCCGCCGGCATCGTTGTCGGCGACCATGACCACGATGCCCGGACCGGCGATGACCAGATAAAGCTGGATCGCCTTCCACATCTTGCGCAGTTTGTAATACAGCTTGGAGAAGAAATTCATCCGGCCAACTCTATGTGCGCTTCGCCGCAGGAATGGGGCAGTCAGGGTGACGGCGGGTGAAGTAGTGCATGGCTTTAACTGCGAGCGAAGGGCGAGCCCGTATAATACCGCATGGCCACGGGCAAATTAGCTGAAAACGTGATGCATTTCGCCCGCGTGCTGCGCGCGGCGGGGCTGCCTATCGGCCCGGACCGGGTAGTCGATGCGCTGCGGGCCCTGGAGACCGCCGGCATCGAGCGGCGCGAGGATTTCTACTGGACGCTGGCCGCGGTGTTCCTGTCCAAACGCGAGCAACAGGAACTGTTCGACCAGGCGTTTCACATCTTCTGGCGCGACCCGCAACTGCTAGCGCGCATCATGAGCCTGTTGCTGCCGCAGATCTACGGCCGCGCCGGCCAAGCCGAGCAGCCGCAGGCGGGGAAGCGCCTGTCGGAGGCGCTGTACTCGAAGCGCGAGCAGGCGCAGGAAGAGCAGCAGCTACAGAAAATCGAGATCGACGCCAGTCTCACTTTTTCCCCGCGCGAGTTGCTGCAGCATGCCGACTTCGAGACCATGAGCGGCGCCGAGCTGGCGCAGGCGAAGAAACTGATCGCGCGCCTGCGCCTGCCCATTCCCGAAGTGCAGACGCGCCGCTTTCGCCCCGATGCCCGGGGGGCGCGCATCGACCTGCCGGCGACGCTGCGCGCGAGCCTCAAGGGCGGGGCGCAGATCATCGCGTTGAAGCGCCGCTCGCGCATCACCCGGCATCCGCCGCTGGTGGTGCTGTGCGACATCTCCGGCAGCATGAGCCGCTATTCGCGCATGTTCCTGCATTTCCTGCACGCCATCACCAACGACCGCGACCGCGTGCACACCCTGGTGTTCGGCACGCGGCTCACCAACATCACCCGCCACCTGCGCAACCGCGACGTGGACATCGCCATGAACCGGGTGGCTTCGGCCATCCAGGACTGGGCCGGCGGCACGCGCATCGGCGTATGCCTCGAGGAATTCAACCGCAAATGGTCGCGGCGCCTGCTCGGCCAGAACGCGGTGGTGCTGCTGATCTCGGACGGCCTCGACCGCGACGTCGGCGAGGGGCTGGGCGCGGAGATGGAGCGACTGCACAAGTCCTGCCGCAAGCTCGTCTGGCTCAACCCGCTCCTGCGCTACGAGGGCTTTCAGCCGCGGCCGTCCGGGGTGCGCGCGATGCTGCCGCACGTGGACGCCTTCATGCCGGTGCACAACATCGACAGCCTGGTCGATCTCGCGCGCGAGCTGGAGCAGGGCAAGTGGCAGCGCCGCTCGGGTAGAATCGCTGCTTGAATCAATAGGAATTCGATACCATGGAAATGACCGGTGAGCAGATCATCCCGGCAGCACAGGCTGAGGTCTGGCATGGCTTGAACGACCCCGGGGTGCTCAAAGCCTGCATTTCCGGCTGCGAGTCGATAGAAAGGCTGAGCGACACCGAATACACGGTGATGACGACTGTGGCGATCGGCCCGGTCAAGGCCAGGTTCCGCGGCAAGCTCGTGCTCGCCGATCTCGACCCGCCCAATTCGTACTCGCTTTCCTTCGACGGCCAGGGCGGTACGGCGGGATTCGGCAAGGGATCGGCCAAAGTGTCGCTCGCAGCCGAGCGCGCGGGCACGCGCTTGAGCTATGTGGTGAAAGCGCAGGTGGGGGGCAAACTGGCACAGATAGGCTCGCGCCTGATCGACGGCGTGGCGAAAAAAATGGCGGATGATTTCTTCTCCGCCTTCAACCGGAAGATTGCCGGACCGGCCCCGGCCGCCGCAGGACCCTCGGCTGACGCGGCGCCTGGCGCGGCGCCGCTGTGGTGGGTGGTGGCCATCATCGCGGCCATGTTCCTGCTCGCCTATTTCACCTGAGCGCAGCCGAGGCGCGCTCGAGCACCAGCCGCGCGGCACTTCAGGCTTGTTTCAGTTCCTCGACGTTAATCGGCAGCTTGCGCACGCGCTTGCCGGTCGCGGCGAATATCGCGTTGGCGACGGCAGGCGCGATGGGTGGAAGCCCCGGTTCGCCGATGCCGCCGGGCGGCTCGGTGCTGGCGACGATATGCACCTCCACTTTGGGCATTTCGTCGATGCGCAGCACCGGATAGTCGTGAAAATTCGACTGCTCCACCCTGCCGTCCTTGAAGGTGATCTTGCCGTACAGGGCGGCGCTGAGGCCGTAGACGATGGCGCTTTCGATCTGGCGCTTGACGATCTCTGGATTGACGGTCATGCCGCAGTCCACCGCGCCGACCACGCGGTGCACCTTGACCTTGCCATCCTTGCCTACCGAAACCTCGGCGACCTCGGCGACATAGCTGCCGAACGAATGTGCCACGGCGATGCCGCGATGCACGCCGGCCGGAAGCTGCTTGCCCCAGCCGGCCTTTTGCGCGGCGAGTTCGAGCACACCCTTGTAGCGCGCTTGCTTGCCGAGCAGCCCGCGGCGGAACTCGTAGGGGTCCTTGCCGGCCGCTGCGGCCATTTCATCGACGAAGCTCTCGATAAAAAACAGGTTTTGCGAATGCCCGACCGAACGCCAGAACCAGACCTGCACGCCGGGCTCGCGCCGCGCGTACTCGACGCGCAGGTTGGGAAAATCGTAGGGGCAATCGCGGATGCCCTCGACCGCCATTGCGTCGACGCCGTCGGCAGGCAGCTTCATGAAACCCGAGGCTTCCATGATCGAAGGCGAGGCGACGCTGGCCGAAAACGACACCGCCTTGCCGTTTGCATCGAGTCCGCCGGCAAAACGCGTGACCGAGGCGGGACGGTAGAAATAGGCCTTCATGTCATCCTCGCGCGTGTAGACCAGCTTTACCGGCTTGCCCGATATCTTCGACAGCAGGGTCGCGTCGACGGTGAAATCCGGGGCGAAGCGCCGGCCGAAACCACCGCCCAGATACATGGTGTGCACCTTGACCTTGCCGGGCGCGACGCCTGCTACCTCGCCGAGGATGCCCTGCGACGGCCCCTGCGACTGCGTGCCCGCCCAGACTTCGATCTCATCGGGCTTGACCCATACCGTGGCGTTCATCGGCTCCATGCAGGCATGCGCGAGATAGGGCGCTTCGTAGGTGGCAGCGAGCCGATGTGACGCCGCCGCGCCGGACACATCGCCTTCATTGCGGCTGACGGCGCCGCCTTTGGCCGCGCCCTCCGCCAGCATCCGGAAAACACCAGCCGACGACAGCGCGGCATTGGCGCCGTCCTCCCATTTGATCTGCAGCGCGTCGCGTCCCTGCTTGGCTGCCCAAAATCCCTCGGCCAGCACGGCGACGCCGCTAGGGATCTGCACCACCTGCCTGACCCCGGGGATCGCCTTGGCCTTGCTATCGTCCACCGACACCAGCTTGCCGCCGGGCACGGGCGGGCGCGCCATCACGGCGGTGAGCATGCCGGGCAGGCGCACGTCCAGTCCGAACTTGGCCGTTCCGTTCACCTTGGCCGGAGTATCGAGACGCTTCGCCTCCGTGCCGAGGATCTTGAAGTCCTTTGCGTTCTTGAGCTTCACCTCGGCGGGCACGGCCTGTTTGGCCGCAGCATCGGCAAGCTGGCCATAGGACAGTTTCTTGCCGCTCTTGTGAATCACCACGCCCTTTTCGGTGCGGCAATCCGCCGGGTCTGTCTTCCACTTCGCGGCGGCCGCGGCGACCAGCATTGCGCGCGCGGCGGCCCCGGCTTTGCGCATCGGCTCCCAGTGCCCGCGCACCGAGGTCGAGCCGCCGGTCGCCTGCATGCCGAAAATCGGATTGTTGAACGCCGGATCGGCCGGCGCTTGCGTCACCTTTATTTTCGACCAGTCGGCGTCGAGTTCCTCCGCCACCAGCATGGGGATCGCCGTGTGCACGCCCTGCCCCATCTCCGACAGGCCGCAGATGACAGTAATCCGGTTGTCGGACCCGATGCGAAGATAGGCATTGGGGCTGAATCTGCTGGCTGCCTGCGCCAGCCGCGACGCGCCGGGCAGGGGGAAACCGATCAGCAGTCCGCCTCCGGCCAGCGCGGAAGTCTTGAGGAAGTCGCGGCGCGACGCATTGTAAATGGCGCTCATGCTCAGCCCTCCTTGCTCATCGACTGCGCCGCATCCTTGATGGCTGCGCGAATCTGGTTGTAGGTGCCGCAGCGGCAGACGATGCCGCTCATCGCCGCGTCGATATCCGTATCGCCGGGTTTCCTGTTCTTCGCCAAGAGCGCGCTCGCGCCCATGATCTGGCCGCTCTGGCAATAGCCGCATTGCGGCACGTCGTGCTTGATCCACGCGGCCTGCACCGCCTTGCCTACCGGGCTTGCAGCCATGGCCTCGATGGTCGTGACCTTCTTGCCCGCCGCCGCCGATACCGGGATCGAGCAGGAGCGTACCGCGTTGCCGTCCAGATGGACCGTGCAGGCGCCGCAAAGGGCGGCGCCGCAGCCGAACTTGGTGCCGGTCATGCCCAGAGTGTCGCGCAGCACCCACAGAAGCGGCGTGTCGGGGCTGTCGTTCACCGAGATCGTTTTGCCGTTGACGCTGAGGGATATCATTCGATTTTCTCCGTTTTGCCGGTGCCATCGTTGTTATGCGCAATCAAGAAAGCGCGCACGGCGCCCAAATAGCTTTGCATGAGGGGCGATATCCCCTCAGTTTGCGCTGAGATCTCAGAACACGATCACGCCGCGCGCGTTGCGTCCCGCCTCAAGATCCGCGAACGCCTGCGCCGCCTCGTCGATGCGGTAGGTGCGGGTGATGAGTTCGTCCAGCTTCAACTTTTTCGCCTGGTACAGCGCGATCAGCCGCGGGAAGTCCTCGCGCGGACGGGCCGAGCCGTAGTAGCTGCCGGTCAGGGTCTTTTCCTCGAAGGTGATCGAGGCCGTCTTCAGCATAGTGTTGTCGTCGCCGCGCGCCACGCCCACCACCAGGGCGGTGCCGCCCTTGCGCAAGGCGCGGAATGCTTGTTCCACCATCTTGCCCAGGCCGACGCACTCGAAACTGTAGTCCGCGCCGCCGCCAGTGAGCTTTTTCACCGCCTTGACCAAGTTTTCTTCCTTGCCCGTGTTGAGCGTATGCGTGGCGCCGAACTGCTGCGCCAGCGCGAGCTTATGCTCGGCCATATCCGCCGCGACGATAATGCCGGCGCCGGCGATGGCGCAGCCCTGGATCACGTTCAGCCCGACGCCGCCGGCACCGATCACCAGCACGCTCGAACCCGGCTCTACTTTGGCCGTATTGAACACCGCGCCGACCCCGGTCATCACGCCGCAACTGATCAGCGCCGCCTGCGCGAGCGGCATGCCGGGTGCGATTTTCACCACGTTGTCCACGTGCAGCGTGGCATATTCGGCCATCACCCCGCAGGCGGAAAAGATATTCAGCGGTGCGCCTTTAGCGTCGCGCGTGCGCAAGCTGCCGTCGGGCAGCGAGATGATCGCCTTCGCGCCGACGTCGCACAAATGCGGCCGGCCGGTAACGCAATAGCGGCATTTGCCGCACATGTTGACGAAGGAGCTGATCACCGTGTCGCCGACAGCGAGCTCGGTCACGCCTTCGCCGACTTCGGCCACGGTACCCGCGCCTTCATGGCCGAGGATCAACGGCAAGGGCATGCCGATGGTGCCGTTGACGGCCGACAAATCGCTATGGCACACGCCGCAGGCGCCCAGCTTGACCATCACCTCGCCGCGGTGCGGCGATTCGACTTCGATGTCTTCCACCAGCACCGGTACGTTGTTCTGGCGGCATATCACTGCCTTGCCCTTGCGTCCCATGCTAATCTCCTTAAATTGCGCTCCGACGGCCGGATTATGCCTACGCAAACGGCAATCGGCCAGACGCGCCCGGCGGATTCCGGGTTGACAAGGGCGAAACAGGGTGACTAAACTGCGTGCGCCCCTACGGGGGAAAAGCGTATTGCGTATAAATATCGCTGTTCGGGTCGTAATCCGGCACAATGCAACAGCGCGCACTGCCAGGCAGCGAGCGCCATGCCTAGAAACCTATTCAACCAAATTGAGGAGATCAAAGTGCAACGTCGTTCCTTCCTGAAAAAAGCCGGCCTGGGTTTGGCCGCAGGCGCGGTCGCCGCGCCGGCCGTTGTCAATGCACAGGCACCCGCCGCAGGACTGCCTACCATATCGTGGCGCATGGCTGCAAGCTGGCCGAAAAGCCTGGACACGCTCTTCGGCGGCGCGGAACTCGTCGCCAAGCGCGTGTCGGAAGCAACCGGCGGCAAGTTCACCATCAAGGTGTTCGCGGCCGGTGAAATCGTCGGCGCGCTGCAGGTGCTCGACGCGGTGCAGAACGGCACGGTCGAGTGCGGCCACACCGCGGGCTACTACTATTTCGGCAAAGATCCGACCTTCGCCTTCGGTACGTCGATCCCGTTCGGCCTCAACGCGCGCCAGCAATATGCCTGGATGTATCACGGCGGCGGCCTGGAGCTGATGCGCGAATTCTACAAGGACTACGGCGTCATCAACTTTCAGGCGGGCAACACCGGCACCCAGATGGGCGGCTGGTTCCGCAAGGAAATCAAGACGGTGGCCGACTTGAAGGGCTTGAAGTTCCGCATCGGCGGCACCGCCGGCCTGGTGCTCACCAAACTGGGCGTGGTGCCGCAGCAGATCGCCGGCGGCGACATCTATCCGTCGCTGGAAAAAGGCACCATCGATGCGGCCGAGTGGGTCGGGCCATACGACGACGAGAAACTCGGCTTCTACAAGGTGGCGAAGCACTACTACTACCCGGGCTGGTGGGAAGGCGGCCCCGCGCTTGACCTCCTGGTCGGGACCAAGGCGTGGGAGTCGCTGCCGAAGGAATACCAGGCCATTTTTCAGGCCGCCTGCGCCGAAGCCTATATCTGGATGCTGTCCAAGTACGATGCGGTCAACCCGCCGGCGTTGAAGCGCCTGCTCGCCAACGGCGTGAAACTGCTGCCCTTCCCCAACGATGTCATGGCCGCATGCTACAAGGCCTCGGAGGAAACCTTCGACGACATTGCCTCGAAGAACGCCAAATTCAAGAAGGTGTACGAGCCATGGAAGAAATTCCGCGACGAACAGATCCAGTGGTTCTCGATCGCTGAAGCCCGCTTCGACAACTTCATGGTCTCCACGCAACGCAGTTCGCAAAAGAAGGCAGCGGCGAAGAAGTAGGGACGCCACCCGCGCTAGGCCCGCCACGGGCCTAGCGCGGCGCGCCAAAACAAATCCCCGCTTGCGCGGGGGTTTGTTTTTTCCAGTCCGGCTCGCGCGCGCTATTTCCCGCCGGCCGGCGGTTTTGCCGCATCCCCGCTCGCGCCGGACGGCGACTTGCTATCCGCGCGCGGCGCGCGCTCGATCGCCTTCGCCGGATCGTCCTCGTCCTTGGCCGCGTCCTCCGCGTCCAACGCGGCGGCCGGGTCGCCCATCAGCGGCGCTTCCTCGGACTCCGACGCCTCCACCGGCACCTCGATGCGCATCTGGTCCGTATTGACGGCTTCCTTTTTCGCCAGGCCGCCGGTCACGATGCCCGGGAAGGCGATGATCAGAGCCACCATGATGCACTGGATCACGACAAAGGGCACTGCGCCCCAATAGATCTGCCCGGTGGTGACCTTGGGCGTCAGCTTGCCGCTCAGTTTGTCGGTATAGTCCTTGGCCGGCGCCACGCCGCGCAGGTAGAACAAGGCGAAGCCGAAGGGCGGGTGCATGAACGAGGTCTGCATGTTGACGCCGAGCAGCACGCCGAACCAGATCAGGTCGATGCCGAGCTTCGCCGCGACCGGACCGAGCAGCGGGATGACGATGAACGCGAGCTCGAAAAAGTCGAGGAAAAACGCCAGGATAAAGATCAGGATGTTGACGACGATGAGAAAGCCGAGTTGCCCGCCGGGCAAGCCGGTGAGCAGATGCTCCACCCAGATGTGGCCGTCGACGCCATAGAAGGTCAGGCTGAACACGCGCGCGCCGACCAGGATGAACACCACGAACGAGGTCAGCTTGGCGGTGGTGTCCATCGCCTGGCGCAGCAGGGAGAAGGAAATGCGGCGGCGCGCCAGCGCCATGACCAGGGCGCCGCTCGCGCCCATCGCCCCGCCTTCGGTCGGCGTCGCCACGCCGAGGAAAATGGTGCCGAGCACGAGGAAAATCAGCGCCAGCGGCGGAATCAGCACGAAAGTGACGCGCTCGGCAATGCGCGAGAGCAGGCCGAGCTTGAGCAGGCGGTTGATCACCGCCGCGACAAAAGCGACGCCTACCCCTACCGAGGCTGATACGACCAGCAACTCGTCCGTGGGTGCATCCGGCGGATAATGGTATTTGGCGAAAGCGAGCGCCACCGCGACGGCGACTATCACCTGCAGCGCCAGCGATGCGACGCCGCTGCCGCCATCCGGCTCGCGAAAGGTGCGCGCCGCGAGCGGCAGCGCCGGTGCCCAGCTTGGCTTGAACAGGGCGATGCCCCCCGCGTACAGGGCATACAGCCCGGCCAGGCACAGGCCCGGAATGAAGGCGCCGGCGTACATGTCGCCTACCGACTTTCCCAGCTGGTCGGCCATCACGATCAGCACCAGCGAGGGCGGAATGATCTGCGCCAGCGTGCCGGAAGCGGCGATGACGCCGGTGGCAAAGCGCCGGTCATAGCCGTAACGCAGCATGATCGGCAGCGAAATCAGCCCCATCGAGATGACCGAGGCCGCCACCACGCCGGTCGTCGCCGCAAGCAGCGCGCCGACGAATATCACGGCGAAGGCAAGTCCGCCGCGCATGGGGCCGAACAACTGGCCGATGGTATCGAGCAAGTCCTCCGCCATGCCGCTGCGCTCCAGGATCAGGCCCATGAAGGTGAAAAACGGCACTGCCAGCAGGGTATCGTTCGACATCACCGACCACAGGCGCTGCGGCAGCGCCTGAAACAGGGAGGGTTGCAGCAAGCCCAGTTCGACGCCGATCAGGCCGAAGAAAATGCCGTTGGCGGCCAGCGCAAACGCCACCGGGTAGCCAAGCAGCAGGAACACGATCAGCGCGCCGAACATCACCGGCGCCATGTTGTGCGTGAGCAGTTCGATCATGCCGCTTCTCCGCGTTCACGGCGCAGTTCCGCGGCGAGCAGTTCTTCCGGAGTCGGGCCGGCGTCCTTCTCGCTCGGATCGGGAATCAGGCCGCGCAGGAAGGCGATGCGCTTGATCAGTTCCGACAGCCCCTGCAGCACCAGCAGAAGAAAACCGACCGGCAGCATCAGCCGCCCCGGCCACACCGGCAGGCCGCCGGCATTCGCCGAAACCTCGTCGCTCCGGTAGGCATCGACGAACACCGGCCACGACATCCACATGATGGCGATCGCCATCGGCAGCAGGAAAAACAGCGTGCCGAGGATGTCGATCCAGGTCTGCGCGCGCTTGGACAAGCGTGCGGTGATCACGTCGATGCGCACATGCTGGTTGTGCAGCAGGGTGTAGCCGGCGCAGAACAGGAACACCGCTGAAAACAGGTACCACTGGATTTCGAGCCAGGCGTTCGAGCTTAGGTTGAGCGAATAGCGCGCGATAGCGTTGCCGGCACTGATCAACACGGCGGCCAGGATCAGCCAGTAGGTAAGCTTGCCCACGCGCTGGTTCAACGCATCGATCAGGCCGGACAGGCGCAGAAGAAGTTTCACGGAACCCTCCTCTCGAAAAGGCGAGAAAACCGGACCGCTGTTATTGTGTATTTTTTTAGGGTGACAGCGATGGCATTATAGGGGATATTGCCGGCGCGGCGCGCGCAAGCTGTCGATCACCGCTGACCCGGCCTGCGGACCCTGCCTGCTCCGCCCCAGGATCGAGCCTCAGTTCCCGGCGATAGTCATATTGTCAACGAGTATCGAGCCGCAACTGCGCGAACCGCGCGTGAGCTCGTCCCGGCCCACCGCCGCGATGCCCTTGAACATGTCGCGCAGATTGCCGGCGATGGTGATCTCCTCCACCGGGTAGCGGATGACCCCGCCTTCCACCCAGTAACCGGCGGCGCCGCGCGAATAGTCGCCGGTGACCATGTTGATGCCCTGTCCCATCAGATCGGTGACGAACAGGCCGCGGCCCATCTTCTTCAACAGCCCAGGCAGATCGAGTTCGCCGCTTTGCAGGATCAGATTGTGGCAGCCGCCGGCGTTGCCGGTACTCTTCATGCCGAGTTTCCTCGCCGAGTAGGTGCCGAGAAAATAGCCCTGCAGCACGCCGTCCTTTACCACCTCGCGCGCATGCGTGGCGACGCCGTCGTCGTCGAAGTAGGCGCTCGCCAGCCCTTTCGCGAGGTGCGGCCGCTCTTTGATCTGCACCAGCGGCGAGAACACCTGCTTGCCCAGGCTGTCGAGCAGAAACGAGGTCTTGCGGTAGAGGCCGCCGCCGCTCACCGCGCTGACAAAGCTCGCGAGCAGACCGCCCGCCATCGGCGCCTCGAACAGCACCGGCACTTTCATGGTCTTCAGCTTGCGGCTGCGCAATCGCGCCAGGGCGCGCTTTCCGGCATAGCGCCCGACGGCCTCGCCGGCCGGCAGATCGCGTCGATCGCGCGCCTCGGCGTACCAGTCGTCGCGCTGCATCGACCCGCCCTCCTCGGCGATCACCGCGCACGAAAGGTAATGGCGCGTAGTCGGATAGCCGGCGGCAAAGCCGTTGGAGTTGGCCACCACGAACTGATGCTGCTGCGTGGAGACGCCCGCCCCTTCGGAGTTGACGATGCGCGCATCCAGCGCGAAGGCTGCGGCCTCGCAGGCGCGCGCGCGCGCTATCGCCTCGTCGATGGGCAGGTCCCAGGGATGGAACAGGTCGAGGTCGTGGATTTCGCGCGCCATCAGTTCGGCTTCGGCCAGGCCGGCGCAGTCGTCGCTCGCGGTAAAGCGCGCGATGCTGACCGCCGCCGCCACCGTGTCGGTGAGCGCCTTGGGCGAAAAATCCGAGGTGCTGGCAAAGCCCTTGCGCCGGCCGAGGTAGGCGGTGACGCCGATGCTCTTGTCGCGGTTGTACTCGATATTCTCGACCTCGCCCTTGCGCACCACGGCGGTCTGGCCGTAGCCCTCGGACACATCGGTTTCGCAGGCGCTCGCGCCCTGCGCGGCGGCCTGACGCAGCAAATCCAGGGCGATTTGCCTGAGGGTATCGAGCGGATAGGTGAAGCGCGCTGTCGTCATTAAACTTTGACCATCGGGATAGAGGGCAATCCGCAAAAAAGACGTTATCATAGCAGGTCGAATCTTCCGCCCGCGGCCCCATGCAAGACGAAGCAGACGAACTCACCAGCAAGACGCGCAAGAAAAAGGACATGCTCGCCCTGCAGGACCTGGGCGTGCAACTGGTCGGGTTGAATGAACAGCAGCTCGAGTCCATGCAGTTGCCCGAGTCCCTGCTCGATGCCGTACTGGAAGCGAGGCGCATCACCAAGCACGAGGCGAAGCGGCGGCAAATGCAATACATCGGCCGCCTGATGCGCGATATCGACGCGGCGCCGATACGCGAGCGGCTCGAGGAGTGGCTGGGGCAAGGGCGTGAGCACACGGCGCAGTTGCACGCCCTCGAGCGCTGGCGCGATGAGCTTCTGGGCGGCGACCCGGCCCTGGCGCGTTTCCTGCAGGAGTACCCTGGCGCCGACAGCCAGAAGTTGCGCACCCTGATCCGCAACGCGCGGCGCGAACAGAGCGCGGACTTGCCGCCGAAGAGCTACCGCGAACTGTTCCGGGTACTGCGCGAGATGACTACCAAGGAGCCCACAGCCGCGAGCTAAAGATCGGCTGCCAGACCAAACGCATGCAAAACAATCCGGACATACTATTGATTGGCCTGGTTTCGATCAGCGACCGCGCCTCGGCCGGCGTATACCGGGACGAGGGCATACCGGCGCTTGAGGACTGGTTCTCGCGCGCCATCGCGGCACCCGCGTGGCGCACGGAAAAACGCCTGATCCCCGATGAGCGGCCGGCGATCGAAGCGGCATTGATCGAACTGGTCGATCAGGCGGGCTGCCATCTGGTACTCACCACCGGCGGCACCGGCCCTGCATGGCGCGATGTGACGCCCGAGGCCACGCTCGCCATCGCAGATAAGTCCATGCCCGGTTTCGGCGAGCAGATGCGCAGGATCAGCCTGGAATTCGTGCCCACCGCCATCCTGTCGCGCCAGGTCGCGGTGATCCGCTACCGCCGCGCGGCCGGCGTTCCCGTGACAGGCAGCCTCGTCATCAATCTCCCCGGTCAGCCCAAGTCGATCAAGGAAACGTTGGAAGGCCTCAAGGACAAGGAAGGCAAACAGCTCGTACCGGGCATATTCGCCGCCGTGCCCTATTGCATCGACCTCATCGGCGGCCCGTACATCGAGACCAACGAGGACGTGATCAAGGCGTTCCGCCCGAAATCCGCGATCCGGCCGAAAAAGGATAAACCGCTTTGAGCGCAGAACCGCTGGAAACCATAGAAATCGAGACCGCGCCCAATCCGCGCGCCAGCGTAATCTGGATGCACGGCCTGGGCGCGGACGGCAACGACTTCGCGCCCCTCGCCGATGAGATCGAACTGCCCGTCGCCGTGCGCTACATCTTTCCGCATGCTCCGATGATGCCGGTGAGCATCAACGGCGGCTATGTGATGCGCGCCTGGTACGACATCAGCGATGCCGCCATCCGGCGCGAAGACGAGGATGGCGTGCGCGCCTCGCAGCAAAGCGTGGAAGTCTTGCTGGCGCGCGAGAAATCGCGCGGGATCGGCGCGAGCCGCATCGTGCTCGCCGGCTTCTCCCAGGGCGGCGCGATCGCGCTGCATACCGGCCTGCGCCATGGCGAGCGACTGGCCGGCATCATGGCCCTCTCGACCTATGTGCCGCTCGCCGGCCGGCTTGCGGCGGAGGCCAACCCGGCCAACCGCGGGGTGCCGATCTTCATGGCGCATGGCACGCACGACCCGATGATCCAGGTCGCGCGCGCCCAGGCCTCGCGCGACCTGCTGCGGCAATTGGGTTACGCAGTCGAATGGAGCGAATACCCGATGGAGCACTCGGTGTGCCCGCAGGAAATCGCCGATATCGGCGCATGGCTGGCGCGCGTGTTGGCCTGAAGCGGAGCAAACCCAGGAGCGAGAAATGCGGCGCCGGCACCGCTCAACTCTCGCCAAGATTCACCGCACGAGCTGGTTGATCTCGATGATGGGAAGCAGGATGGCGAGCACGATCAGCAGCACGATCCCGCCCATCACCAGGATCATCACCGGCTCGAGCAGGGTCAGGAACACCGCCAGGCGCCGCTCGAGCGCCTGCGTTTCGAGTTGCGCCACGCGCTGCAGCATCTGCTCCAGCTTGCCGCTCACTTCCCCGCTTGCCACCAGATGCACCATCAGCGGCGGAAACACGCGCGTCGAACCGAGTGAGCGCGCCAGGCTCTCGCCTTCGCGCACGCGCTCGATCGCGCCTTCTACGGCCTCGCGCATCACCATGTTGGTCATCACGCGCGCGCCGGAATTGAGCGCCGAGAGCAGCGGCACGCCGCCGCCCACGAGTATGGCGAGCGTGCTGGCGAAACGCGAAGTGTTGACGCCGCGAATCAGCGTTCCCAGCCAGGGCGTGCCGAGCAACAGGGCGTGCCAGCCGCGTCTGGGGGCATCGCGGCGCAGCGCCAGACGCGCGGCCACCACGGCGCCGATGCCGATGAGCGCGAGATAAGGCCAGGCCGCGCGCAGGAAGTCCGACAGCGCGATGAGCGCGCGCGTGAGCAGCGGCAGGCTTTGCCGCGACTGCTGAAACACCTGCACGATCTGCGGCACGACAAACACCAACAGGCCGGTGACGATGCTGATCGCGACCAGGGTCACCAGCACCGGGTAGAGCAGCGCAAGACTGGTTTTTTGCTTCAGCGTCTGGCGCGCATCGAGATAATCGGCAAGATGCTGCAACACCGTCGGCAGCGCGCCCGATTCCTCGCCGCCGTGCACCAGCGCCCGGTAGAAATCCGGGAAACTCTTGTCGTAAGTGCCCAGGGCGGCGGCCAGCGAGAGCCCGGCGGTAATTTCGGCCTTGACCCCGCCCAGCACCTCGCGCGTCATCGGCGCCGCAGCTTCCTCGATCAGCGCGCTGAGCGACTGCTCCATGGTCAGGCCGGAAGCGAGCAGCGTCGCCAGTTGCCGGGTCGCGAGGCTCAGCTCGTCCGACGATATGCCCCGTGCCCAGGGTTGCCGCGCACGCTCGCGCGCGCGCACCAGATCGACCGAGGTGGGGTGCAGGCCCTGGGCACGCAACTGTGTCCGCGCCAGGCGCGGCGTATCGGCTTGCACCACGCCGGACACCGTGCGCCCGGCCGCGTCGAGCGCCTCGTAACGGAATGCTTCCATCACCCGGTGCTATTCGCGCGTCACGCGCACCACCTCTTCCAGGCTGATCGCGCCCTCGGCGGCCCAGCGCATGCCGTCATCGCGCAGCGAGCGCATGCCCTGCCGAACGGCATACTCGCGCAGCAACTGCTCCGAAGCGCGGTCATGGATCAGCCGGCGCAGCCCGTCATCGACGCTCAGCAATTCGTAAATGCCGGTGCGGCCGCGGTAACCCGAGTGCTTGCAGGCGGGGCAGCCTTGGGCGCTAAAGAACGTCCCCTGGGTCGGCGCGAAACCAAGCGAGCGCAGTTGCGCCGCGTCGGCGGCAAAAGGCTTGCGGCATTCCAGGCACAGCCGGCGCACCAGGCGCTGCGCCGCCACGCCGATCAGGCTGGAGGCGAGCAGAAAAGGCTCCACCCCCATATCGACCAGCCGGGTGACGGCGGCGACCGCGTCATTGGTGTGCAGCGTGGCGAACACCAGATGCCCGGTGAGGCTCGCCTGCACCGCGATCTGCGCCGTCTCCAGATCGCGGATTTCGCCGATCATGACCACGTCCGGGTCCTGGCGCAAGATGGTGCGCAGGGCGCGCGCGAAGCTCATTTCGATGCGGGTGTTGATCTGCGTCTGGCTGATGCCATCGAGGTCATACTCGATCGGGTCCTCGACGGTCATGATGTTCTGCGCCTTCGGGTCCAGCCGCGACAGCGCGGCGTATAGCGTCGTGGTCTTGCCTGAACCGGTCGGGCCGGTCACCAGGACAATGCCGTGCGGCTCGCGGATGAGCTTATCCATGTGCGCGAGGGTCGCGTCGTCCATACCGAGCCGCGACAGGTCGAGCCGGCTGGCCTGCTTGTCCAGCAGGCGCAGCACCACGCGCTCGCCGTGCCCGGTCGGGATCGTCGACACTCTGACGTCTATCGGCTTGCCCGCCACCCGCAGCGTGATCCGCCCGTCCTGCGGCAAGCGCTTCTCGGCGATGTCGAGCTGCGCCATGATCTTGACGCGCGAGACGATCGCGCCGTGCAGCGCGCGCGCGGGCTCGATCAAGTCGCGCAGCGTGCCGTCGATCCGGAGCCGCACCACCGAACGCGTCTCAAACGGCTCGATGTGGATGTCGGAGGCGCCGTCGCGCAGCGCCTGCGTGAACAGCGCGTTGATCAGCCGGATGAGCGGCGCATCGTTCTGGCTTTCGAGCAGATCCTCGATCCTGGGGATTTCCTGCAGCAGCCGGCCCAGATCCAGGTCCTGCGCGAGGTCGTCGGCCAGGGCGGCCGCGCCGGCGTCGGCGGCGTTGTACAAGGCGGAGACCAGCTCGTCGAACTCGTCGGCGCCGATGCGCCGCGCCTGCAGCGGCACGCCCAGCGCGCGGCGCACTTCGGCGAGCGCGCCGGCGTGGGCGCCGCTGCGCACCGCCACCTGCGCCAGGCCTTCATCCAAGGCGGTGACGACGACGCCGTTCGCCTTGGCAAAGGCGTAAGGAACAGCCGGTTTGGAACTCATTTCGGCGCGGCGATTGCGGGCTTGTCCGTTGCCCCCGGGGCCGCGCTCTGGCGCGGCGGCAGGCTGGGTGCGCCGAAATCGGGCAGCACGCTAGTCGCGGGCCTGGCCTTGATCTGCTCGCCCAGGATGTAATCATAGCGGTCATTCGAGAGCGAATCGGCGCGCTGGGCGCTGCGCAGCAGCGTCGGCCGCAGGAATACCATCAGGTTGGTCTTGCTGCGCGAACGCGTGTTGTACTTGAACAGGCCGCCGATCAGGGGAATATCTCCCAGGCCGGGAATTTTTTCCACACCATCCTTGACCGAGTCCTGAATTAGGCCGCCGATCACCACGATCTGGCCATCGTCGACCAGCACCGTCGACTCGACGGCACGTTTATTGGTGATCACGCCGGAGGCATTGGTGCTGTCCTGAATGTTGGACACTTCCTGATAAATCTGCAGGCGCACGGCCCCGCCTTCGGAAATCTGCGGCCTGATCCGCAGGGTGAGGCCGACGTCCTTGCGCTCGACCGTCTGGAACGGCGTCGGCGTGGTGGCCGCAGCCGAAACGGCGTAGGAGCCGGTGACGAACGGGACGTTCTGGCCGATCACGATTTTCGCCTCCTCGTTGTCGAGGGTCAGCAGCGTCGGCGTGGACAGGATATTGGCGTTGGCGTCCGTTTCCAGCGCGCGCACCAGCAGGCCGAGGTTCAGAATCTCGGCGCCACCTACACCCGGAAGCTTGATCGAGCCTTTTACCACGCCGATATTCAGGCCGCGGCCCGCCGCGATCGGACTGCCGGAAAGGCCGACTATGTTCTGCGCCGCCGTGCCGAAATTGGTGCCGCCGAACACCTGCCCGGTGGTCTTGCCGAGGCCGGCCAGGTCCTGCCACTGGATGCCGAACTCCGCCGCCTTGTCCGCGGTCAGCTCCGCGATCAGCGCCTCGACATATACTTGCGCCCTGCGCACGTCGAGTTTTTCCAGCGCGGCGCGCAGATTGTTGTAGATCGCATCGGGGGCGGTGATGATGATCGAGTTAGTGGCGGCGTCGGCCTGGATGATGCCGGGTGCCAAGGCGCTGCTTGGCGCTTGCGCCTGCGCCGGCGCTTGCCCCAACGGCGATGCGCCCAGAGGCTGCGTCGTGCGCGGCTGCGCGAGGGCGGATTCGCCAGTGTAGATCGCGCGCAATATCTCCGCCAGTTTCACCGCTTCCGCGTTTTTGAGGTAGACGACGTGAATATTGCCGGCAGCGCTGGTGGGTGTATCGAGCATGGCCACCAGTTGGCGCACGCGCAGCAGTCGCGAGGGTTCGCCCGAGCGCGCCAGGATGCTATTCGAGCGCGCATCCACGCTGACCGCAAAGCGCAGGCTCTGGTCCGGCGATGCCTGGTTCTGCGCCGATTCCGCGAACAGGCGGTTGATCGTTTGCGCGACATCGAGCGCCGATGCATAGCGCAGCGGAATCATGATCGGATCGGAGCCGCCCGGCTGATCGATCGATTCGATGATTTTTTCGATGCGCGCGAGGTTGCTCGCGTAATCGGTGACCACCAGCGTGTTGTTGTTGGCGTAGGCGTTGATGGTGTTGTTGGAAGCGATCAGCGGGCGCAAAACCGGTACCATCTGCACCGCCGATTCATATTGCAGCTTGAACACCTGCGTCTGGATGGTGTCTCCCGCGGGGCGCTGCCTGTCCTGCGGCGCCAGCGTGGCGCCTTGATGCAGTTTGGCGTCGATCTCGGGAAGGATCGCGACCCTGCCGCGCTCCTCCACCGCGCTGAAGCCCTGCAGCCGCATCGCCGACAGAAACACGTCGTACACCAGGGCCCTGGACATCGGCTTGGCCGAGATGATATTGACCGTGCCCTTGACGCGCGGATCGAGCACGAAGTTCTTTCCGGTGATTTCGCTGACCGCCTTCACCACGCCTTCGATGTCCGCGTTGACGAAGTTGAGCGTGACCACATCGGGGCCAGCCGGGCGCGCGGCGGTGCCCACGCCGGAGCGCTCGGCGGGCGCGGTGTCGGCTGCCCATGCCTGAGCGCCCGAAACCACCATGGCCAGCCACAAAAGACAAGTTCGGAACCAGTAATGCTTCATAGATGATCCTTGGGCGCGCCGTGAATAAGCGGTGGCGACATTATTTGAAAATCATGGATTCTAATCGCTGCCATTTCCCCGACCAGCGGATCGCCTGCCTCGCGGAGCAACCGGTTCTGCAGCTCGAGGGACAACGATTTCTGCGGGCTTTGGCGCCGCGGTTTCTGCGGCTCGCGGGGCAACCGATTCCGTGGCTTTCGGAGACAGGGAGGCAGATCCTTTCTTTTCCGGCCAGGCGAGCGTTTCGCGCACCCCACCGCGCTCCAGGATGACGTGATCCGGAAGTACTTCCGCGAGGCGGACGCCGGGGGTGACATCCTCCCCCTCGTGCACCGCCAGAATCTGCTTCGCGTCGAGTTGCACTACCGCGTATCCGCGCCGGCCGCCGGAAGCTGCCGCGACACCGAGCAGCTTGATCGCAATTCCGGTCGGTGCGGCGCTGTTCTTGTTGCGCTCCACTCGGCCGAACACGCCGCTGGCCGACGCCAGATTGCCCGCCTCCCCTGCGGCGGCCTCCGCGCGCGGTTCCGCGCGCGGCGCAAACCACACCCAAGTCCAGTATGCGAGCACCAGGCCAAACAGCGCCAGCGCGGCAAGCGTCAGCAAGTACACCAGGGCCGTCTGCGCAAGACCCGGTCGTCCGAGCGGGAGTGCCTGCATTCTTCGTCATTCGTCATTCGCGCGCTGTAAGGAGTATAGGTCGGGCGCAGTAATCGACCAGATGCCTCGCGAAGCATTATATAATATAAACTCTTACTTTCGAGGCGCTGTCGTTCATGGGGCGCGGGTGAATCGATTGACGGGGATGGCTTGCTGATGCTGATCGGTGTTCGCGGGCAACGTGGTTTCACCTTGCTCGAAGTGATGGTAGTCGTGGTCATTCTCGGCATACTCGCCGCCCTGGTGGTGCCGAAAATCATCAGCCGCCCCGATGAGGCGCGGGTCATCGCGGCAAAACAGGACATCGCGAGCCTGATGCAAGCGCTCAAGCTCTACCGTCTGGACAATCAGCGCTACCCCACGACCGAACAAGGCTTGCAGGCGCTGCTCGCCAAACCGACCTCTGCCCCGATCCCGCTCAACTGGAAGCCGGGCGGGTACGTCGAGCGCCTGCCGAAGGACCCCTGGGGCAGTCCCTATCAGTACCTCGCTCCCGGAGTGCGCGGCGAGATCGACGTTTTCAGCTATGGCGCCGATGGCGCGCCCGGCGGCGAAGGCAACGACGCCGATATCGGCTCCTGGAATCTCTAGCAGCCATGGATTTCCGCGCGCCAGCGGCACGCAACGACCGGGGCTTCACGCTCATCGAGATGCTGGTGGTGCTGATGATCATGGGTCTTTTTCTGGGGCTGGTCAGCACCATCACACGGCCGGACGAGCGCGCGGTGCTGCGCCTGGAGGCGGAGCGGCTGGCGCAACTCCTCGATTTCGCCGCCGCCGAAGCGCAACTCACCGGCAAATCCATCGCCTGGACCGCCGATGATTCGGGCTACCGCTTCTGGCGCCTAGGCGAGGATTCCGCCTGGTCCGAAATCCGCGACAGCGAACTGCTGCGCGCGCGAACCCTGCCGCAAGGCATGGCGGTTTCCGGCTTTCGCGTGGAAAACATGCAGCCGCAAGGCCCCATGCGACTGGAGTTCGCCCCTCAGGGGGCATCGCTCGCCTTCACCATCGGCATGTCGCTGGGCACCGAACGTTACGCAATCGCAGGATCTCCGACCGGGGATGTGCGCCTGGTCCCGGGCAATGGAATTATCAATGGCGACGTGGCGCTGCGCTAAGCGGGGAGGGTTCACGCTGATCGAGGTCCTGGTCGCGCTGGCCATCGTGGCGATCGCGCTCATGTCGGCGCTGCGCGCGGCTGGACAGGGCACCAACACGGTTGGCGAACTGCGCTCGCGTCTGCTCGCCGGCTGGGTCGCCGAGAATCGGCTGGCGGAGCATCGCGCCCGCCGCGACTGGCTGCCGCTCGGGATACAACGCGGCAGCGGACGCGAGGGCGGCCTCGACTTCGCCTGGCGCGAGGAAGTGATCGCCACCCCCAACCCGTCATTCCGCCGCGTCGATGTCCGGGTTTTCGCGAACGCCGAAGAAGCGCATTCCCTGGCGCACCTCGCCGGGTTCGTCGTTTATTCGCCGGGGTCGGCCCGATGAAGCCGGCTCCGGGCGCCGCGGCGCGCGGCTTCACCCTGATCGAGCTCCTGACCGCGTTGCTGGTGCTGTCGCTGCTCGCGCTGATGTCCTACCGCGGACTCGGCGCGGTGCTCGATGCGCGCGAGCACGTCAGGCTCGAGACCGACAAATGGCGGCGCGTGGCCGCTTTTTTCGCGCGCTTCGAACGCGACGTGCAGCTTGCCGCGCCGCGTCCGGTGCGCTTCGATTCCGGCAGCGCGCCGGCATGGCGCGGCGAAGCCGTGGCGGCGCCGCAGCCGCGCCTGGAATTCAGCCGCTTTGCCGCGACCGAAGGCGTAGACACGGCACGGCGGATCGCCTACCAACTGAACGAAAAGCAGGAAATCGAGTTGTGGCTGTGGCCGGGCCTGGATGTCGCGCCCGGCACCCTGCCCCTGCGCTACCCCGTTCTGGCCGGCGTGAAAGCATTCGAGCTGCAATACCTCAATCCTGGATTGACCTGGGTAGATGCCTGGCCCGCGTTGCCGGGCGACCCGCCTATTCCGCAGGCAGTGCGCCTGCGCATCGTGCTCGCCTCGGACGAAGAAATCGTGCGCATATTCGCCCTGCAATCATGAGAACGCGCCAGCAGGGCGTCGCCATCGTGCTCGCCATCGGCGTGGTGGCGCTTGCCGCGCTGGTGGCAGCGGCGATCATGGTGTCGCAAAGCACCTGGGCGCGGCAGTTGGAACTCAGCGCCGAGCACGTGCAGGCGCGCTCCGTGCTGCAGGCCGGGGCGGATTGGGCCCGCGCCATCCTGAACGACGATCGCCGCGTGAGTAACGTCGATCATCTGGGCGAGCCGTGGGCGCTGCGCTTGCCGCCTATGCCCGTTGAAAACGGCGAGCTTGTGGGCCAGATCGAGGATCAGCAGGGTGCATTCAATGTCAACAATCTGGTGTCGGACGGAAAGGTCAACGTCGCGCAGCTCGCGCATTTCCGGCGCCTGCTCTCGATACTCGACTTGCCCGACGCGCTCGCTTACACGCTCGTCGACTGGATCGACGATGACAGTCTGCCGCAGCCGCAGGGCGGGGCCGAAGACGCGTATTATCTGGCCCTGGATCCGCCTTACCTCAGCGCCAACCGTCCGCTGATCGACGTGGCCGAACTCGCGCTGGTAAGCGGCTTCGACGCCGGTGTGCGCGCGCGCCTGCAGCCGTACGTGACGGCGTTGCCGGGATTCACCGCGGTCAATGTGAATACTGCGACGCCGCAAGTGCTTGCCGCGGTCATCGAAGGTCTGGATATTGGTGGCGCCCAGGCGCTGGTGGCGCAGCGGGATCGGGCCTATTATCGTGACCGCGACGACTTCTCGAAACGGCTTCCGCGCGGAGTCGCGGCCGCCGCGGGGGACATCGGCGTGAGCAGCGATTATTTCGTGGCGACCCTGCGCGTGACCATCGGCGGCGCGCAAGCGCGCGGCAAGGCGCTGCTCGCGCGCACGGGCAGCGGATGGCCCGTTGTGCTCTGGCGCAAATACCTGTGAGCGTCTGAAATGAACACTTTAACCAGATAAGCAGAGTTTCCCTATGAGCTTGCTTCGGATCTACTGTTCGTCGCGCGACACGCCGCGCCAGTGCCAATGGGCGCTCGTCGGCGAGGGCCGCGAACCGGTCCTGGGAGAGGGCCCGCCGGCGCAGTTGCCGCAGCGCGCGGAGCGCGTGCAACTGGTGCTTCCCGCCACGGAAGTCCTGATCACCCGCGCGCGCCTGCCGCTGGCGGCCAGGCGCCGCGCCGGTTCGGTGCTTGCCTTCGCGGTCGAGGAAGAAACCCTGGGCGATCCCGATACCAACCAGGTGAGTTGGCTCGGCTCCGCCGCGGACGCCGACGTGCTCGCGGTTGCCGATAGACAGGGACTCAAAGCCTGGCACGATGCGCTCGAGGCCGCCGGCATCGGCGAGTACGAGGTTCACTGCGAGACCCTGATGTTGCCGTGGAAGGCGGGAGAATGGAGCCTCGCCTGGGACGGCCGCGAGGGATTCGTGCGCAGCGGCGAATTCGAAGGCGCGGCGACCGATTGCGGCGACCGGGAATCACCGCCGCTGTCCTTGCGCCTGATGCTCGACGAAGCAAAAGCGCGCATCGAGGCGCCGAGTGCGATCGCGCTGCATATGAGCACGCCCGTGTCGGACGCGGCGCCCGATCTCGGTGCATGGCAACGCAAGCTCGGGGTCACGCTGCGGCTTGCCGGGCCCTGGGACTGGCGCAGGGCCCCGCCCGATGCCGGCATCAGC
Source organism: Betaproteobacteria bacterium (assembly GCA_016234705.1). Lineage (GTDB taxonomy): Bacteria > Pseudomonadota > Gammaproteobacteria > Burkholderiales > SG8-39 > 2-12-FULL-64-23. The sequence goes on from JACRAS010000003.1 coordinate 25,240, forward strand.
CTGGCACAGGAGCGCCAACGCTGGCGCCTGCTGCCCGGCGCCCTGCCGCGCCTGCGGCCGGCGGCCTGGCTGGTGGGCATCGCCCTGGCCGTGCACGCGCTGGCGCTGGTCGTCGATTGGACGCGGCTCGCGGGCGAGCAGCGCGGCTTGCGTCAGCGCATGGAATCACGCTTTCGCGCCGCTTTTCCCGATGCGGTTGCGGTGGCGGACCCGGCGCTGCAAATGCGGCGCAAGCTCGCCGAGGCGCGCCACGCCGCGGGCCTGCCCGATGGCGGCGACTTCCTGCCGATGATCGATAATGTGGCCGCCGCACTGAAGGAGCTGCCGGCGGGCGGGCTGCGCATTGCCTCCTACGAGAGCGGGCGCATGACGCTGGAACTGGCCGCCGTCGAAGAGGCGAGCGTGCGCCGCATTGTGGCGCGCCTGCTCCAGGCAGGCATGCGTGTCGACGCTTCCCCGGCCGGAACGCGCGCGGGCAGTGCGGCAGTGGTCCTCACGGTGCGTTCGTCATGAGGGCGCGGCTGCGTAAACTCTGGGAATCGCGCTCGCCGCGGGATCGAGTGCTGATCGCGATACTGGCCGCGGTGGTGACAGCCGTGCTGTACCTGTGGCTGGCGCAGTCGGCGCAACGCGCGCGCACGCAACTGGATGCGTCTTTGTCCGTTCTGCGCGCACAGTCGATCCGCCTTGACCTCGACGCGACCGAACTCTAGCGCGTGCGCGCCATGCCGCTTCCACCCGCGGCGCAAACCGATCTGCGCACGCTGATACAAAGCCGCGCAGAGACTGCCGGGCTCGCCCGCGCGCTCATTCGCATCGATGCCGCGGACGCGAATCAGGTGCAGCTGGTATTCGGCGCCGTTTCGTTCGCGCAATGGCTTGCCTGGATCGCGAGCTTGCAAGCCGAGCGCATCCGTCTGGACACAGGCCGGATCGAAGCCCTGTCCACGCCGGGAATGGTGGGGATCACCGCCACCTTCACCCGCGCCAAACAGCAGTGAGCCGTTGGCGCTTGCTTGGCCTCGGGCTCGGTGCTTACGCCCTCGCGCTCATTGCAACTGCGCCGGCGAGCCTGATCGACGCCGGCCTGCAGCAAGCTAGCGAAGGCAGGCTGCGCCTCGCCGAAGCCCATGGCACCCTCTGGTCAGGCGCGGGACAGATCGAGATGCGCGATCGGATGTACCGAAGCGGGATCGCGAAAAGCATCACCTGGCAAGTACTGCCTGCCTATGTGCTGCGCGCGCAACTGCGCTACGAAGTCGGACTGGACCTTGCGGCCAGGCACTTTCCGGTGACGATTTCCCTGGCGGGGGTCGAGGTGGCGGACGCAGACATCGACTTGCCCGCTGCGGCGCTGGGTCTGGCCGTACCCAAGCTGGCGCCGCTTGGGCTCAGCGGCGACGTACTGTTGCACCTCGCGCGCGTTTCGTTCGGGCGCAACGCCATCCAGGGCATGGCGACACTGCAATGGCGCGGCGCGGGCTCGGCATACACGCGGGTCTCGCCCCTGGGAGACTATGAGCTGCGCATCGAGGGCGAAGGCGCCGCGGCGCGCGCGTCCCTGCGCACCCTTCAGGGACCGATTCAACTCGACGGTCAGGGGTCCTGGACGAGCGGCGGCAACCCCGCGTTCCTGGGAAGCGCGCGCATTCCGCCGGAGCACCTGCAGCAGCTCGCGCCGCTGATGCGCATGATCGCGCTCGAACGGGGCGAAGGCAGCTTCGAGCTGCAGCTCAAGTAAAAACGGGGTTCCGTTTTGCGCCACCTCTCCGGGTGAGAACGCAGGGTGGGGCGTTTGCTCACGCCGCCAGTCTCAATACGCGAAGCTGTTTACGACCTTGCTCCACCCCGCAACGAGCCGGTAACGCGGCCTGCATCGTCTCGGGATGGCCCTCTCATGAGGCTCACTTGAGTTCGGAGAAATCCTCTTCCCAGAATTCGTTCTCGCCACGCTCATCGTTGTTGCGGCGCTCGTTTTCGACGCCGCGCAACTGCACGCGTCGGATCTTTCCGGAAATCGTCTTGGGCAAGTCGGCAAATTCGATCCTGCGGATGCGTTTGTAGGGCGCCACCCTCGCGCGAATGAAACCCAGGATGGACAAGGCCAGGTCGCGCGTCGGCGCGAGGCCGGGCTTGAGCATGACGATCGCCTTCGGAACGCTCATCCGTATCGGGTCCGGGCTCGGGATCACCGCCGCTTCCGCGACCGACTCATGCTCGATCAGCGCGCTTTCCAGTTCGAACGGACTGATGCGGTAATCCGAACTCTTGAACACGTCATCGTCGCGGCCGATATACCAGTAGTAACCATCGGCGTCCCGGCGCGCGACATCGGACGTGCGGAAGTAATCGCCGTCGAGCAGCGCCGCGGTGCGTTCCGGGTCTCCGCTATAGCCTGCCATCAGCCCGGTCGCGCCCGGCTTCAACTTCACGCTGATCTCGCCTTCGTCGACTTCCTTGCCCTCGGCGTCGACGAGGGCCATCCGGTAACCGGGCATGGGCTTGCCCATGGCCCCGATTCTGACAGGCTGTCCCGGCGCATTGCCGATCATGCACGTCGTTTCGGTCTGGCCGTAACCATCGCGGATGGTATGGCCCCACGCCGCGCCGACCTGCTCGATGACTTCGGGATTGAGCGGCTCCCCGGCGCTAACCAGCTCGCGCAGGCTGACCGGCCAGGATTTCAAGTCTTCCAGAATCAGCGCGCGCCAGACCGTGGGCGGCGCGCACAGTGTCGTGACCTTGCATCGCACCAGCGTATCGAGCGTCTTGTTCGCTTCGAACCGCGGCTGGTTGTGGAGGAAGATCGTCGCGCCCGCGTTCCACGGCGCGAAAAAACAGCTCCACGCGTGCTTGGCCCAGCCCGGCGAGCTGATGTTCAGGTGGACATCGCCCGGCCGCAGGCCGATCCAGTACATCGTCGACAGGTGCCCGACCGGATAACTCTGGTGCGTGTGCAGCACCATCTTGGGCTTCGCGGTCGTGCCCGATGTGAAGTAGAGCAGGAAAGGATCGTTCGCGCCCGTCGCCGCGTCCGGCGCGAACGCGGCGGGCGCGCTGTCGGCCTCCGCGTAAGGCGTCCAGCCCGGCAGCGCTCCGGCGACGACGGTGCGCGTATAGGAGCCCTGCACGCTGGCGAACTTTTCCGCGCTCTGCGCGTCGGCGATGACATGGCGCATCTCGCCGCGTTGCACGCGGTCCTGCAGGTCGGCATGCGCGAGCAGCGTGGTCGCGGGACTGATCACGGCGCCGAGCTTCATCAGCGCAAGCGTGACTTCCCACAGCGGCACGACGTTGGGCAGCATCACCAATACGCGGTCGCCGCGCTTCACGCCTTTGGCGCGGAGGAAATTGGCCACCCGATCGGATCGCTCGCTCATCGCGGCGAACGTCAATTTCGACTCGGTGCCATCCTCGTTGACGACCCACAATGCGGTGCGGTCGTTGCCGCGCGCCTGGGCATCGAAGTAATCCAACGCCCAGTTAAAGCGTTCCAGCCGCGGCCATTCGAACTCCTTGCTCGCTGCTGCATGGTCCTCACGGCGGGCGAGCAGCAGGTCGCGGGCGCGCACGAAAGCGTCGGCAGATGCCATTTCCAACCTCGTCTTAGCAATGATAGAAAATCATATCCTTCTGTTTTCGGTCAAGCCTAGCCGGAAGTCAGTCTACGCTTGAAGGACTGCTTTGGGTCGTAGAGGTTTACATAGCGGCCCAAAGCGGCTGTTCGAGGTCGGGCAAAGCGGACTTTCACGGGGGTACCCAGGAGCAGTGCACACAGAGGGTGCCGAAATTGGCGCCTGCTGCTAAGATAACCTGCATACGCGCTATTAGGCGAGCTTTCAGAGTAGTATTGGCTTGAATCTAAAGGTAGTTACGCTAGATTAAGTTGAGCGATGACACGACACGAAAAATGGTCATTTGACTTGCTGAAAATGTAGGTTTGCCTGCCTGAGCCACCCAGTTCAGTCCGCCGAGCGTCCGTCGCTACTCGATCCTACAGGTGAGGTCAATCTGGAGGATGTGGGTGCCGTCAAGCCTCGTGGAAGGAACTGGGTCCGCCATGAGCACTCGGAAAATAAAGATCGTGGGCAGATTGATTTACCTATCCGCCGGGCGTTCGCGCCAAGCCCCGGCAGGAGACACAGTCTTATGTTTGATTTCGACCGCATCATCGAGCGCCGTGGCACGCACTCTTCGAAGTGGGACAGCATCGAGCGTGTTTCCGGCATTAAGTCGCCAGATGCGATTCCGATGTGGGTGGCGGACATGGATTTCGCGTCGCCACCAGGCGTCACGGCAGCGCTCACTGCGGAGGTCCAGCGTGCAATCCACGGCTATTACGCCGACACGGGTAGCTGGGCGGCCGCGCTCGTCGATTGGATGGCGCGTCGCCATGGCCTAAGGCTGGATCCGGGCTGGGTTAGCCCGACGCCCGGGATCGTTTCCGGGCTGGGCCTTATCCTTCAGGCGGCGTGTGAGCCGGGTGACGAAGTCGTCGTCTTTGCGCCCGCTTATCACGCTTTTCGCAAGATCATTCTCGCCAGTGGCCGGCGCATTCTCGATGTGCGGCTTGTCGAGGTCGCGGGGCGCTACACGATGGATCTCGATGCATTGCACGGCGAGATGACGCCTCGGACAAAAGTCGTCTTCTTTTGCAGCCCTCACAACCCCGGTGGGACCGTCTGGTCGGTGGATGAGATCCGCGCGCTGGCTGCTTTCTGTGCGGGGCACGGCTTGATCCTGGTTTCAGACGAGATCCATTGCGATCTCGTGTTCGACGGGGCGAAGCACACCCCGACCATGTCTGCCGCGCCCGAGATCGCGGACCGACTGATCACATGCGTCGCCGCGACGAAGACCTTCAATCTCGCCGGCGCCCATGTCGGTGCCTGCATCACCTCGAACATGGACTTGAAGCGTCGCCTTGATGCGCGGATCGCGGCGAGCGGCCTTGGTTCCTACAACAGATTCGGCATGATCGCGACTGAAGCGGCCTGGCAAACGGGCGAGCGGTGGCTCGATGCGTTGCTGCCTTATCTTGCCAAGAGCCGCGATCTGTTCGAAGCGCGCATTCAGGCCGCGGCACCCGGCGCGCGCGCGATGCGCCTTGCCGGCACCTATCTCGCGTGGGTCGATTTTTCCGGAACTGATCTCGCTCCCGACGAGGTTGCGGCCAGGGTCAAAAAACGTGCGCGAATCTTTGCAAGTCCCGGTGAGCAGTTTGGGCCGGGTGGCGAGACATGGCTGCGTTTTAACTTTGCGATGCCGCGCCCGATCCTCGAACAAGCTCTCGGGCGACTGGATGACGCGTTTGAGGATTTGCGGGTGGGAAAGTGAGAGCCAAGCCATGAAGAGACCCGTGGTCGGTGTAATCGGGAACGCTTACCTCATAGAGAATCGGTTTGCCGCGCAGCTTGTCGGCGAAAGAAATCTTCGAGCTGTTGCAGAAGTCACCGGGGCGTTGCCGGTGATGTTTGCGGGCTCTCCGGACATCACCGAGATCGGTGCGTTGCTGGAGGCGGTCGACGGAATTCTGCTGACGGGGGCTCGCGCGAACATTCATCCAAGCCATTTCGGAACCGAGCCTCATCCGAGGCACGAACCCTACGATACGGCGCGCGACGCGCTGGCATTGGCATTGGTTGAAGCCTGCGTCGCTCGTGGCGTGCCGCTTTTGGGTATCTGCCGCGGCCTTCAGGAGATGAATGTCGCATTCGGTGGCTCGCTGCATCCCGAGATCCGCGAGTTGCCCGGGCGCTTGAACCATCGGATGCTGCGGTTGGAAACCGGGGAAATCCATCCGGATCCCGCAGTCCTCTTCGGCGATCGTCATAATGTCCGCCTGGTCTCCGGTGGTGCTTTCGCTAGGCTTTTCGGCCAGGAGACCATTCGAGTGAACTCTCTTCACGGGCAAGGCATTCTTGATCCCGGCGAGCGCGTTGTCGTCGAGGGCGTGGCAGAGGACGGCACGATCGAGGCGATCCGCATTTCCGACGCCCCGGGCTTTGCTCTCGGCGTTCAATGGCACGCGGAGTACGACCCGCAGCGCAACCCTGTGAACCGATCCCTGTTTCAAGCGTTCGGCGAGGCGGTTTCAGCTTGCAAGCGCGTCGCCGAGTGAATGCGCGTGATCGCCCTGATCGACGATCCGGGCGTGGTGCGGCGCATCCTCGAGCACCTCGGACGCTGGGCCCCCGAGCCTGACTTGAATTTCGTCATCCTCATTCCGCCTTTGGAAACGCCACCCGGGTGACCTCATCGCCGTAAAAGCGCCGGCACAACTCGCGCCGCCGTTGGTCTGCGCTGAGGCCTGGGTCCAAGGAAGAGAGCACGACTAGTTGCGCGGTTTCGAACATTTGCAGCGCCATCAACGCGCGCTCCGATCCGGTCATCGCCGCGTAGCGCGCTCTGAGGAGGGCTTCGATTTCGGGGTTGGTGTCATTCATTTTCGGCCTCCTTGAGCAATCCGCCCAGGTCAAGACGCGCGGCCCACTCGTCCAGGTACGCCCGGTCCAGCGGTGATTCAAGCAACGACTTTACGTCGCGGCGCTGCTGTTCGGAGCGCGATTCGCGCGACCATTCAAGCTTGGAAAGTATCAAGTCCTCAACGCTGACGATCCACAAGCGTACCCCCGCCAGTTCGACCCGGCGCCGGCGGTCGAACTCCGCGCGCCGGTAGCGGGTGCTCTTGCGCGGAATCAAATCGATTTTGACCACCGACGGCAGGTGAATGATGTTCCACGGTCGCGCGTCCCGAATCGCCGCGGTGATTGCGCCGGCGTCGGCATGGTACTCCGCGCCGAGCGCGCCGATCAGCCTTTCCGCCTCCGGCGCTTCGAGGGCGATGACCAGATCGATGTCACGCGTCATGCGCGGCCTGGCGTAAAAGCTCATCGCCAACGAACCAGTCAGCATGTAGGCAATGCCGGCGCCGTCGAGCCGCGCGCACACGTCGCGCAGGGCGAGCAGTTCCGGAGTTAGTGTCATGGCAGCCACTTTATCATCCGATCCACCCAAAACCCTGTCCTACTTCACGCCGCGGCGGAAGCTGTACCCCTTGTAGCCGAATATCATCCCCTCCGGCGTGATCTGCTCCAGTTTGAGTCCGGGCGCGACGTCATCCCCTTCCCGCAGCATCCGGTTGTTGATGCCGACCATGCGGTCCCGCGGATTGCCGGAATAGGCATGGACCGAAATCGTCATTGGCGGAAGCTCCTGCTGTAGCGCGAGCGGCAGTTCCGCCAGCGAAATCACATTTTGCGCCGGCGCAGAATCGGCAGCGGCAGTGACTGGCGGCTGTTGCGCCACCGCCGCCGCTTTCCTCGATACCGCAGCGACGTCATCCTGCGGCTTGCCGGGTGCTTCGGCTCCGACGCTTGCGGGCGACAGTGATTTCACGGATGCCGGCGCAGGCACTGGCACAGCCGCAGGCACTTGTACAGGCGCCGGTGCTGGAGCAGCTAACGGAGCGCGAGCGAGGGCGGGTGCTGGCGCAGCTGCGATCTCGGTCCGCACCGGCACTGACTGGCGTACGCTTGCATCGGACTGCGTTGCCGCAGGCGCCGCTTGCTCCGCTTGCCATGGGCGCAGCCAGCCGATCACCACGCCCGCGCCGACCAGCACCGCCGCGAGCAAGCCGTAAGCCAGAACCGCCGGCTGTTTGGGCGTTACCGCCGTCACCTGCCCCGCGAGCAGCGTCGGCGCCGCGCCGCGCCTGCGCTGCTGATCGGATTTCCTCAAAGCGTCGAGGATATACGACATGCCTATTGTCCCCCTTGCCTGGGCAGCAATTTCGGCGCGGCTCGATCCCCCACGCCGGCGAGGCGCATCACCGTCTGCGGTCCGACGGCGCCGTCCGGAATCAATCCCTGGACGAACTGGAACTGTTTCACCTGGCGCTCCAGGACGTCATCGAACAGCGGCTCCTTGCCGGTATCGGCAACCCGGCCCTGCGCCTCGGCGAGTTGCCCGATCAGCCATTGCACCGCCGGTCCACGCTCCCCCGAACGGATAGTCTCTTGCGCATCCGGCGGCATGCGCCAGAGCAAGGTGTATTGTCCCGCCCATTGCGCCGCCAGGGCGCCAAGCGCGACCGTTCTGGTTTCGGCGCCGATGGCGAAAGTGGCGCTCCTGTCTGCGAGCGCCACCAGCGCGGCATGGAATTCCCGTCCCTGGTCGTCGCGCAGCAGGAGTACCGCGGGCCGGTTCAATCGACGCAGTTCATCCAATCCGCCGCGGACGCTGCGACAGCGCAGTCCCAGGTTTTCAGCCTGACGGCACGCGTCCGCGCCGTTATAGTCCGCGCCCCATGCCCGGAACAGTGCGGCGTAAGCGATCGCCTTGCTGCGCGAGCGCGGTTTGTCCGCCGGCCACTCCAGCGTGTCCGGCAGCGCCGCAGCTATCGTCTGAGCAGCCGGTTTTGCCATGGCCGCAGGCGCCGTTGCGGTTCCGGTCTCAGGCAGTTCCAACTGATGCAGCGTCATCGCCAGCATACCGCCAAGCGCCAAAATCAATACCACCAGCAAAGGCCGCACCAGGCTGCGGCGCCGTGCCTGGTGGAACACCTCGCGCGCCGCCTGCGCCAGCGTCGCGCGATCGACCCGCTCCTTGCCTTGCACGTAGGTGCCGAGCAGCGCGCGGTCGCACAGCACGTTGATGACCCGGGGAACGCCGCCGCTCAAGCGGTACACGCGGCCCATCAAGCCGGCCGGAAACAACTGCCGCTGCGCGCCGGATATCTCCAGCCGATGCCGCACATAGGCTGCGACTTCCGCCTTGGTCAGCGGCCCCAGGTGATAGCGCGCGACGATGCGCTGGCTCAACTGCCGCAGCTCCGGCCGCTCCAGCATCAGCGCCAGTTCGGGCTGGCCCAGCAGGATGATCTGCAGCAGCTTGCGCTCGTTGGTTTCCAGATTGGTGAGCAAGCGCATCTGCTCCAGCACGTCGGCCGAGAGATTCTGCGCCTCGTCGATGATCAGCACCGTGTGCCTGCCCCTGGCATGGGCGTCGAGCAGGTAGGCGTTGATGCAATCGACGAACACTTTGATGCTGGCATTGCCGGTCGGGCAGGCGATGCCGAATTCGACGCAGATGGTCGAGAGCAGTTCCTCCACCGTCAGCCTGGGATTGAAGATATAGGCCACATCGCAGGACGCAGGAATCTGCTGCAGCAAACAGCGGCAGACCGTGGTCTTGCCCGCTCCCACCTCGCCCGTGAGCAGCACGACCCCGCCGTCGCCGCTCACGCCGTAGAGCAAATGAGCCAGCGCCTCCTGGTGGCGCTGGCTCAGGTAAAGATAGCGCGGGTCGGGGGCAATCGAGAACGGCGCTTCGGCGAGGCCAAAGTAATGCTGGTACATGGAGACCGGGGAGCGAGGCGGATGCCGCCATTATAGCGGCCCGTGCGGCGCGCCGCGGGTTTGGCCCCAACTACACCAGATGATCGGCGCTGGGCGACGGATGACGCCAAGCGATCAGGACCTGGCTCTTTGCGCAGCGCCGCTCATTCATCGCTCGAGGTGTCGCGTATCATCTCGCGATACTTGACCACCTCGTACTCTTCGCCGCTCTCGACCACGCCCTGAGGTAGGAGCAGGCAGGTCATTTCACCCTTCCGGTATTCCATGTTCTGCCCGGGGACGAACACGCCGGACCGCAGCAGCACGCGCGCCTCGCCGGGCGACTCGCTGCCGTCGCCGATGAGAATGCCGGTCTCGCCGCCGGCGCCGCCGCTCACGCTCAATTGCACCAAGCGCGCGGACTTGGCGATGGTCTGTATGCCGACCGAACCCTTCTGCGGAATTTCGCGCTGAAGGCGGCGTACCACGCCGAGCACCCAGTTGTCGCCGCCCTCGGGCTGCAGTCCGAGCAGACAGCCGATTTTCAGCCAGTCACCCTTCATCTCCGGGATGCCGGCGCCGAAGCCGCCGGCGCTGACGTTCTCTACGATCCAGGTTTCGGCGCCGGAGCTATCGTGGTCGGGCGCAGCGCCGAGCACGGCCAGCACCCCGTCGTAGCCGTGGGTGACATTGAGGCGCGACTTCACCCGATGGCGCTGGTGCTTGCGCTCCGGCGGCTTGGGCGACCAGTACAGCGCCAGATGGTTCGCCACGTCGAGCACGGTTTCAGCCGGATAAGTACCGCCCAGATTCACCTGCGATGGAACGTTACCTGTGGTCTTGACGGTGTTGATCAGGGCTTCCAGGTCCCCCAGCGCCATGCCGGCGGCAAAGAAACGCAGCGTCGGCGCATGCTGCGGCGGGCGCGCCAAGCGCAGTGGCGCCTGGCTGGTAGCGAGGTCAATCCAGTAGGCGATATCGGGCTGCAGGTCCAGACGCAGCGTAAACGAGGCGCAAAAGTGGGCGATCAGCCGCTCGCACAGTTCCATCTCCAACGGCAACAGGCTGTCGGGCGAGGACGCGGACAACATGACCACCTTCAGAAATTCCTGTTCCGGCGTGGATTCGCCCGGGATGCCGGGATAAAGCGTCACCGGGGATTGCGCGAACTTGCGGGTTTCCGCCAGGGCATAGACCTTGGCGATGACGCCCCACACGGACTGGTCCATCGGCCCGTAGCGCACGTACATCCACTTCACCTGGGCAGCAAGCGCGCGCAGCGCGCGCGCGAGCAGCAGCGGCATGCTGCCCTTTAGCGCGTCCGCGCCCTTGGCGCCGCTGGCGTAGAGCTCGACGCAGCCGGCGTAAGCGAGCGCCGCCTGGCGCCAGTATTCGTAGATCGCCTTCCACAGACGGATTTCCTGGAATTTCGCCAGGCGCGGCGACACGATGTAGTCGCGCCCAAGCTTGCGCAGGTGAATCTGCGCCGTCTCGTCCAGCAGTTGTACCAGTTGGGCGCGATATTCCGGTTTGAAGCCTTCCTCGGCCATGACCGACGCGAGCCAATGACTCAGTTCGTCCGCGCACTTGAAGGCGTCATTGGCCGGCAATTCCCCGAGGATCTTTCTGGCCTCCTTGATGTCGGCCATGGGGTGATCCGGTTTCTTGCTTCCGAACAGGCTGATCATGCGCGTCTCGCAAAAATTCGGGCTGCTTCATCATGTGGCCAATAGCGCCCAAAAATCAATGCCCGCGGCGGCGTTTGACATTGTTTAACAAGCTCTACGAACCGGTTTCGAAATGCGGGGATACCTCTTGCTCATGCTCCCCTGGATCGGCCCGTCGCAAAATTCATTTTGCAACGGGTTCAAGGAGATCTGCGCGGCAATTGCGCGCGCAAGCCGCGCAACTGCGCTTCTAGCTCACGGATGCGGCCAATCAGCGTCAGCGCCAGTGCCAGCGCTTGCGGCTCGAGCTCCAGGTCGTCGCGCAAGCGTCCCGCGGCCTGCATCGTCACGACGATATCCCCGCCGAAGGTCCACTCGGCACCCTGCGGATCGATCGGCGTGAGCACGCCATAGTCCACGAGCTCGCGCAGTTCGGCTTCCGACAGGCCGGAGAACCGTGCGAGCTCGGCCAACGAAAACTCGTGCTGAGCGTCCAGCCATACTGCATCAGCTTGTTCGGGTTTCATTTCTCATCTCCTGTTCGAAATGTCCGCGCGGATTGAAGGTCGAGCCATCCGACAGTTCCTTGAACAAGGCCCGCTCGCGCTCGCTCAGCACGGTGGGCACGACGATCTGGACGATCGCGAACAAGTCGCCTTCCTCCGCGCTCGGTTTTGGCAATCCGCGCCGGGCAAGCCGCAATTTCTGTCCGGCATGCGTCCCCGGCGGCACTTTGAGATGAACCGATCCGCCCAGCGTGGGAACTTCGACCACGGCGCCGAGCGCGGCTTCCCATGGCGTCAAAGGCAGGTCCAGGTAGAGATCGTGGCCGCTGACGCGGTAGAGCGCATGCGGGTGCAGGGCGATATTGAGATACAAGTCCCCGTCGGGTCCGCCGTTGAACCCCTTTCCGCCTTTACCCCGCAACCGCAGCCTTTGTCCGTCCGTGGCACCTTTGGGAATGCGCGCCTTGAACGATCGCTCGACGCGATGCAGCCGGCCGTGCTCGTCATATTCGGGCACGGTAAGATTCAGTTCTACCGTGGTACCGCGCGAGGCGTCATCCAAACTGATGTGCGCCGTAACCTCGTAATCCTGTCCGGGCATTTTAACTGTGCCGCCCTGCCGCCCCGCGTGCCGCCTCGCGCTCGCGAGCCCGGCGAACAATTCGGATAAATCAATGTCCTCAGACGAGAACGGCGCATCCCCGAACTGCTTGCCCCAGTCCGGCGGCGGCTGAAAATCCTGTCCGGACCGATGACGGCCCAACTGGTCGTAGGCGGCGCGCTTTTCCGGATCCTTGAGGGTCTGGTAGGCATCGGCAATCTCCTTGAATTTCTCCTCGCCGGCAGGATCTTTGGAGACATCCGGATGATACTTGTGCGCGAGTTTGCGGTAGGCCTTCTTGATCGCGTCGATGTCGGCGTCACGTTCGACGCCGAGCACCTGGTAGTAGTCCTTGTATTTCATCACTCACTCCCTAAGCGCTAACCCCGAATCACGGTGATCTCGCAGGGGGGGCATGCGCCTCCTGCGGTTCGACGTGAATGGTGACCGATGCCCTTGCCAGCCGGCTCGCGATCGATGCTTCCAGCCGGTCGCACAAAGCGTGGGATTCGCGCACGCTGGTCTCCCCCGGCAGCAGCAGGTGAAACTCGATAAAGCGCGTGGCGCCCGATTTGCGCGTGCGCAGCGCATGAAAACTCGCCTCGGCAGGCAGCCCCGCACGGATGAGTTCCTCGGCCTGGTGGATCTCGCGCGGCGATAAGGCCGCATCCATCAGGCCGTCGATCGAGCGGCGCAGCAAATCGATGCCCGTGACGACGATGTGCAAGCCGACGGCGACCGCAATCAGCGCATCGAGTATTTGCCATCCCGGCAGGAACACGATGACCAGCAACCCGCCCAACACGCCGGCCGAGGTCCACACGTCGGTGAGCAAGTGCTTGGCGTCCGCCTCGATGGTGACGCTGTCATGCTTCGCCGCGACCTTGAGCATGAGTCGGGCGGTGGCGAAGTTCATCGCCGCCGCAAGCAGCCCGACGGTGATTCCCCAACCGAGGTTTTCCAGAGGGACCGGATGCAAGAAACGGTTCCATCCCGCGTAGATGATGGAAGCGGCGGCAAACAGTATCAGCGTGCCTTCGACCCCGATGGAGAAATACTCGGCCTTGTCGTGGCCATAGGTGTGGCGATCGTCCGCAGGCTGCTCGGCGATGGTGACCGCGGTCAGGGCGACCAGGCCCGCGGCGAGATTGACCAGGGCTTCCAGCGCGTCCGACAGCATGCTTACCGAGTCGGTCAGGAAATACGCGCCGAACTTCAAGGCCAGCGTCGAGATCGACGTGGCAATCGAAAGCAGGGCCATTTTCCGCGTAGCTTTCATAGCCGTTCTGTTTTCTTGCGTAGCGCCAGCCGATGACCGGAACGAAACCAATTCAAGCGCCCGGGGCGAGCGCGGCCTCATTATGCCACCGGTGCGCGCCGCCGAAACCTTCGGCCGAGGAACCCGCACCCGCGCATCCGGCGCAGGCGGCGCGGCAGTTGACATGGCTCATTATTTCGATAATACTCGAAACATGGAAATTAAAAACGCCAGCGCGAGCCTCGCCGCATTGGGCCATGAAACGCGGCTTGCGATCTTCCGCTTGCTGGTGCAGGCAGGCTCCGAGGGCATCAATGCCGGCTTGATCTGCGAAAAGCTGGAACTCGCGCCGGCGACGCTTTCGTTTCATCTTGCTCATTTGAGCCGGGTCGGGCTGATCCGCGGTCGGCAGGAGGGCCGTTTCATTTTCTACGTTGCCGACTATGCCGCGATGAGCGAGTTGCTGGCGTATCTCACCGACAACTGCTGCCAGGGCGCGCAATGCCTGCCCAAGGCCGGCGCTGCCGCCGCCGCGCTAAAGCGGCGGCGCACCGCGTCCGCCCGTTAATTCCGCCGGAGCCCTGAATGAGCGAACGCGTTTTCAAGGTTCTTTTCCTGTGCAGCGGGAACTCTGCCCGCAGCATCCTCGCCGAAGCCATCCTCAACGGCATCGGCAAAGGACGTTTCCGCGCGTTCAGCGCCGGCAGCCACCCTGCGGGCGAGGTGAACCCGTTCGCGATCGAACTGCTGCAACGGCAAAATTTCGGAACAACCGATTTGCGCAGCAAGAACTGGGACGAGTTTGCCGCCGCCGGCGCCCCTCATCTGGACTTCGTATTCACCGTCTGCGACAACGCGGCGAGCGAGGTTTGCCCGATCTGGCCGGGCATGCCGATGACTGCGCATTGGGGTATCGAAGATCCGGCCGCGGTCGCCGGCAGCGACGAACAGAAACGCCAAGCCTTTTCCGCGACGTTCAAGTTGTTGCATCGCCGGATTTCGTTGTTTACCGGCCTGCCGCTGGCCAAGCTCGATGCCATGGCCATCAAACGCGAACTCGACCAGATCGGCCGCCTGCGCGAGATGGGCCAATAAGTCATGGGCGCAGCGCGTGCAATCGCCACCGGAGTAGCGGCCGCCGCGCCGCTGAGTTTTTTCGAACGCTATCTCACCGCCTGGGTCGCGATCTGCATCGTCCTCGGCATTGCCCTGGGGCAAGGTCTGCCCGGTGTATTCCAGGCGATCGGGGCGATGGAAATCGCCAAGGTCAACCTTCCGGTGGGTCTGTTGATCTGGGTGATGATCATCCCGATGCTGCTGAAGATCGACTTCGGCGCGCTGCACCAGGTCAAGGGCCACATCAGGGGCATCGGCGTGACGCTGGTGATCAACTGGCTGGTGAAACCGTTTTCGATGGCTTTCCTGGCTTGGTTTTTCATCCGCGGGGCGTTTGCGCCGCTGTTGCCCGCGGCGCAGATCGACAGTTACATCGCGGGCCTGATCCTGCTCGCAGCCGCGCCTTGCACCGCGATGGTGTTCGTGTGGAGCCGGCTGACCAACGGCGACCCGTATTTCACGCTGTCGCAGGTTGCGTTGAACGACAGCATCATGATTTTCGCCTTCGCGCCGATCGTGGGGCTGCTGCTGGGCATCTCGTCGATCAGCGTGCCCTGGACGACGCTGTTCACCTCGGTTGT
Source organism: Betaproteobacteria bacterium (assembly GCA_016234705.1). GTDB lineage: Bacteria > Pseudomonadota > Gammaproteobacteria > Burkholderiales > SG8-39 > 2-12-FULL-64-23. Next base: position 40,307 of record JACRAS010000003.1, read on the forward strand.
TCTCTATATCGTCATCCCGGTGTTTCTGGCGCAGATGATGCGCAAGCAATTGCTTGCACACGGCCAGGCAGCGTTCGATGCCGCGATGGCGAAGATCCAGCCGTGGTCCGTGGCGGCCCTGCTGCTCACCCTTGTCCTGCTCTTCGCCTTCCAGGGCGACGCCATTCTCAAGCAGCCGCTGGTCATCGTGCTGCTGGCCGTGCCTATCCTGATCCAGGTCCTTTTCAACTCCTCGCTGGCCTACCTGCTGAACCGGGCTCTGGGAGAAAAGCACAACGTGGCCTGCCCATCGGCGCTGATCGGCGCCTCGAACTTCTTCGAACTGGCCGTGGCCGCAGCCATCAGTCTGTTCGGTTTCGAGTCCGGCGCGGCGCTGGCCACCGTGGTCGGCGTGCTGGTCGAGGTGCCGGTGATGCTGCTGGTGGTCAAAATGGTCAATTCCTCGCGCGCCTGGTATGAGCGCGGCGTTTGAACCAGTCGGAAAAGGAGTACGCAAATGAGCACGGAAAATATCCGCGAAGTGGTGAAACAGAAATACGCTCAAGCTGCGCTGCGGGTGCGGGTGCGGAGCGGAAGCTCTTCCTGCTGTGGAACCGCCCCTGCCGTGGGCGCTGGTTGCGACCCGATCACTTCCGATCTCTACAGCACGCAGCAAAGCGGCGAAGTGCCGGAACAGGCCATGCAGGCCTCGCTCGGCTGCGGCAATCCGACCGCGCTGGCGCAGTTGAATCCCGGCGAGATCGTGCTCGACCTCGGTTCCGGCGGCGGCATCGACGTGCTGCTTTCGGCCAGGCGCGTCGGCGCCACTGGCAAAGCCTACGGCCTGGACATGACCGATGAAATGCTGGCGCTGGCGCGCGAGAACCAGAAGAAGGCCGGCGTGGCCAATGTCGAGTTCCTGAAAGGCGAGATCGAGAACATCCCGCTTCCGGACAACTCGGTCGATGTCGTCATCTCCAACTGCGTGATCAATCTGTCCGCGGACAAGGATCGCGTGCTGCGCGAGGCATTCCGGGTGCTGAAGCCGGGCGGCCGCTTTGCGGTTTCCGATGTGGTCGTCACCGGGGAAATTCCAGCGGTAATCCGCAAGAACGTGGAATTGTGGATCGGCTGTGTCGCCGGCGCCCTGCGCGATTCCGACTACACCGCGAAACTCGCCGCGGCCGGCTTTGAAAACATAGCCATCGAGCCCACGCGGATCTACAACGTCGAGGATGCGCGGCAGTTTCTCGCCGGACAAGGCATCGATGTCGACGCCATCGCATCCCAGATCGACGACAAGTTCATGAGCGCCTTTATACGCGCCGGCAAGGGATCGCGCAAAAACCCCGTAAGCCAATAGGGACGGGCTTCTCCAGGCCGTTTCGGATACGTTGAACCAGCGTACCGCCGGCTATCGCGACCGAAATTCTCTACGCGTAGCCAGTTTCCTCGCCCGAGGACGGACAGTCTTACCGCCCCCGGCCCGGACGAGCGGCCACTTGTGCGCATCCGCGGCTGCCATCACCTGGCCATAGCGCGCCACTTCATCAGGGCGCGCGCCGGTAGCGTTCCTGTATCACCTGCGCCAGCACGGAGACCGCGATCTCGGCCGCGGCGCGGCCGCCCAGGTCGAGGCCCACCGGCGCGTGGATGCGCGGCGCGAGCTGCGCGAGGCCGTGCTCGCGCAGGCGCTCGATGCGCTTGGCGTGAGTGCGGGCGCTGCCCAGCGCGCCGACGTAGAACACCGGGCTTTGCAGCGCGGCGCAGAGCGCCGGATCGTCCAGCTTGGGATCGTGGGTGAGGGTCACCACCGCGGTGTGCTCATCCAGGCCGATCCGCGCCAAGGCCGGGCCAGGCCACTCGGCCACCAGCGTGACGCCGGGAAAGCGCGCCTCGCTTGCGAAGGCCCGGCGCGGATCGATGACGATCACCTCGAATCCGGCGAGCGCCGCCATTGGCGCCAGGAACTGCGCAATGTGCACCGCGCCGATCACCACCAGCTTGGCGGGCGGCGCGTAGCTGCGCAGGAAGATCGCGCCCTGGCTCGCCGCGAGGGAGGCGCTGCGGCCGGCTAGCAGCAGCGCGTGCGCTTCGGCAAGCTGCTCGGCGCTCAACGCGACCGCGCCGGTGCAGGTCACGCCGTCGTAGAGCGACTGCGCGCCGTCGGCGAGCCGCGTCGCCAGCGCGATCGGCCGCTTTTGCGCTTGGGCGGCGAGGATCTGCGCCAGATGGTCGAGCTTCATTCGACCCGCTCCACGTAGATCCGCACCTTGCCGCCGCAGGCAAGGCCTATCGCCCAGGCCATTTCGTCGGTTACGCCGAATTCGAGCTGGCGTGGCCGCCCGTCGGCGATCACCTGCAGGGCTTCGGTCACCACCGCGCCCTCGATGCAGCCGCCGGAGACCGAACCCACGAACGCGCTGTCGTCGCTCACCGCGAGATGACTGCCGGCCTGACAGGGCGACGAACCCCAAGTGCCGACCACCGTGGCGAGCGCGACACCCTTGCCGGCCTCCCGCCAGTGCCGGACTTGTGCGAGAACATCAGTCGGCGCTTCAGCCATGCCTGCCTCCAATACGCGCGAGAAGATTGTTGTACGTAGATGGATACCACGGTTCAGACTTGCAGTTTAACAACAAATAATATTTGCGGCGCAGACCTTATGTTCCGGACTGCACTACTTCGAAATGTCCCCGAGTCGCGCGTAAATCGACTTCATGTTCCAGCTCTCAGCCAAGGAGTTCGAGAATTGGAAATCACAACTTGTGATGTCCAAACCGCTCGCAAAAATGGGGCGGCGCTAGGAAAACGGGTTGACCACCCGCAGGCTATCGAGCATCTGCCCGTGCTGCATGTCTTCGGAGTAAAGCGTGCTTGCGTGGCCTTCGATCGCAGCTTGCACTATAAGGGCATCCCAAAACGAAAGCTGATGGTTTCGGCTGCGGTGAATGGCGGAGACTATGAGCGCGCTGTCAATCTGCACCAACGAGAGTTCCGCGAAACTCGACACCGCCTCCGCTGCCGCTGCAGCATCCACAGGCCGCGCAAGCTTGCGCGTGGCTATCACGTAGAATTCCTGCAGCACTTGCGTGCTCAGCAGGATGTCACCCGCTTCGGTGTGCCTCTGGAAAAGAGCGCGCGCCTTCTTGCGCTTGTCGGGAGAATCTGCGTCGAACAGGTATACGAGGACGTTGGTGTCGAAGAAAAATTTCATCGCTGGTGAAGATCGTCACGGGTCCACTTGGCCTTGCCGCGGCCCGAGCGGGCGGTTCTCGACAATTCCAGCACGCGCTTTGCCGCGTTCGCCTGGGCGGATTGCGTGCCGGCGAACTGGCTCAGGTAGTCGCGCAGCACCGCGTTGACCGACGTGCCTTGCTCCAGCGCCCGCCGGCGGGCGCTTTTCAGGATTTCCTCGGGCACGGTGATGGTCAGATTAGCCATGATGATTCATTCTCCAGAAGCCGTGTTACACGGGTTCAGTGTAGCACGGGTTTAGAAAAAGTGGAACAGAAGGAAACAGACCGCGGTATCGGGGTGCAATCGGTCTGGAAGCCAATAGGGACGGGCGTCTCCAGGCAGGTTCGGCTACGTTGGACCGGTACGGCGCCAGCTATCGCGACGGAGCTGCTCCAATCGTAACCAGCTTACCGAACCGGATTCCGCTGGCGCGACGCGCCGCCAAGTAATACCATTTGCGGAAGGTATTCCTTCTGGGGTCCCCCGATGAGCAGAACCGCGGTTACGACAAGAGGCCGGGTCACGATTCCAAAGCGCCTGCGCGATTACCTCGGCCTCTCGCCGGGGGACAAGCTACGCTTCGAGTACGCGGACGACGGCGCCGTGCGCATCGTGCCACTGCGCAAGCCCGCCCAGAGCAAGGGCAGCCGCTTCGATGATTTTCTGAAAGCAGAAGGCATTTACGACGAGGTACAGGCCCGTGCGCTCAGACGCGCATTGGCCGAGCATGTTGCGGAGACCAAGCGTCATCGCAGCTTTCTCGATGACGCCGCGCGCGCCGATATCGCCATGCACGAGAGCGGGGTTGGTTACGCGATGCCGGACGTGCACGCGTACGTCGCGGCCAAGCTGGGCAGCGAGCAGGTGAAGCGTCCAAGCCCGGTGAAGTGGCGCAAGTAATCGAAGCGCCCCAGGCGCATAGGTGACGCGCGCCACGGCGCTACTTCAGAAGTTTTCTCGCCCGAGGTCGGGCAGCCTTGCCGCCCCCGGCCCGGTCGAGTAGCCACTTGTGTACATCCGCGGCTGCCATTATCTGGCCATGGCGAGCCACGTCCTGCCGCGCTACCAGGGCCGACGCGACGAATGGGCCGCGAATTTCTTCGCGCGGCCTGCGCGGCGATTGCATCGAGCATAAACGCATGGGGCGCCGCAGTTCCATGGCATGACTCCCGTTGGATCAAATCAGAATTTCAGCCAAACTTTTTCACGCCCGCCTTCTTCGCCGCATTCTGCAAATCTGCGTCGAGCGTAGCCAGCGGTATGCCTTGGCGCAGGGCCAGTTCAAGGTAGGATGCATCATAAGTGGATAACTTGTATCGCCGCGCCAATTGAAGGGTGCCTGACAGTGCGTGCGCGAATGTGGCCGCGTCCACCTCGATCTCTACGCCTTCCAGCATTTCAAGAAACGCCTCGCTACGCGCTTCCGTCACCAAGCCTTGTGCTTCTGCCCTGGCAATCACGTTTGCCACCTCAAGCCCCCATGTCACCGGCACGAATGCGCTGGCCTTTTTCATCGCATCCAGCACTTTGCCGGCATAGGCAAGCTCGCGTGGCTTGCCGTCCCCAAAAAACCAGCGCATGGTCACCGAATTATCGAGGACGAAGCTCACGCGCGCCCCTCATCGATGAGCGCTTTGATGTCTACACCACGCACCGGATCGGACAGCATGAACGCCTTGAGCTTTTCTGCCGCCGAAACCTTGTCCTTCACCCTCGCGCCCAGGCTGGGCACCAAATCCGCGATGGCTTCGCCACGATTGGTGATGGTAAAGCTCTTGCCGGTTTTTACCTGCCTCAGCAATTCAGGAAGCTTTGTTTTCGCTTCATATGAACCAATTTCGATCTTCATGACGTTCCCCGGAAACATGAATTTGATGCAGACTAGTATATAGACCAGTCCGCTAAAAATCAACAGTGTTGAATTTCTTCACGCCGACTTCATGTGCCAGCTCTCAGCCAAAGAGTTCGAGAATTGGAGATCACACCTTGTGATGTCCAAACCGGGCGCAAAATTGGGGCTGCGCCGCGCGCCTTTCGCGTTCACCGAACACGGCGCGCTAATGGCGGCCTCCGTTTTGAACACCCCCCGCGCCGTCGAAATCATCCGTGGGAAGACCTGCGGATTAACAGGGAAAGCCGAAAGCATAAGATGTTGTTATTTGGCCCGCCCTCACTCGCCAGAACGTGACAAGACCCGCGGATTCCGTCACGTTTTCCCCACATTTTAGCCCTGTGGATTATTGAGCGTATGGTCAATGAGCGTCAGGTTTCTACGCCTTAATTCGAAGCAACGTCTTACCGATGCTTCGCCACCAATCTCCTTAGTAGCACCCAATTACCTGCCACAAACGTGTCATCATCTGGTTCTATTCGATCAAGATAGGCCGGATCGGCAATTACGCGTTCGATAGCATCAAGTTGCCGATTGACTTTGGCACGCGATGTCGAAATTTGCTTTTCGCTTGCGGCAATTGCTACTTCGCGGGATCCCAGGCTGGATTCAAGGTTGGCGAGGCGCACCTTTAGGGATTCACTTTCCCTGAGTTTTTCGTCTGCGGCAATTGCGGCCATCCGCCCCTTTCTGAGTTGCGATAGCTTATCCTTGTCATAGTAGGTTATTACATCCCATGCAGGTGAGTTTGCCACAGCGGAGAAGTTGTCCTCCCGTATTAGTTTCATTGCGAGATCCTTTGCAATTTCCTTCGCTGCTCTGTCCTTGAACCTGTCCCAGGCGTCTGTGGAAACCCTTGGATGCTTTTTTCCCTCGACAAGAATCTTCACCAAATCGTCCGCTGAAGACGAGGCAATTATCTTATCGAAATAGGCCTTAGAAATTGAGTGCATTAGCGCCGCTTTGCTTGCTTCGCTAAGGCCGATTGGCCATTGCATGTTGAGTAGGTCAGATATTTCAGCGTCGGTAGCGAGCCGCTCTGCGTGTAATTTCGTCAGAGCGAGCAATCTGTCAGTCGACGTTTCCTTCAATTTTTCCCATGCGCTCTGTGAGATCGCGCCGGGCTTGTCGCTGTTAAGGAGCTTATAGGGCGTGCAATCGCTGATTGCGCTATACGGCGACACAGGTTCAGCTAATGCCCTTCTAAGTAGATCTTCGATTACCTCTGGCCAGTCGTTTTGACGAATGTACCAAGGTCTTACGTTCCTTAATAGTTCCTCGACGTTTGAGGAATAGCGTCGGAACAGAAATCGGTATTTGAATTCATCGCGGAAGCTTGCATAGGAAATCCACCCATAGAAGAACAACGAAAGCAATATCCACATCAAGTTCCACAAGGTACTTTCACCGGACCGTGATCCCGGGGACACAATTTTGGCTTTCCCTCCCTGATGAAATACTTCCAACTGGCGTTCGGTGAGAGGTTCGCCGCTGGTCATTAGCGTAATCTGGAATCCGCTAGACGGCGGGAGGCTTGGGTAGCTCAGTTCGAAGGCACCCGGCGTCTTATATATGTCGACTTGTTCGCTTGTTGAGTGCTTCGTGAGATGGTATTGAGAAATCGTTTTGGGAATTTTTACGACAATCTTCTTGGCCTCTCCCCTGCCAGAGTTGGCAATTTCGATCTGTTGCACGAATTCGCCAATACCTTGGCGCTCGTTGTAATTCTTGGGCAATTCCTGAAACGCAAGTGGTATAGCTGCGGACAACGAGTACTGAATATCTGGGCTTTCCCTAAGATAGTAGTTCCAGAATGCCGCAGGAATGCCGAGTGCAACCAGGATCGAAAGTATCGCTTTCATCTTCAATCTTTCTATCAAAGTGATACGCGAAATAAAGACACACTAATCAAGATATACTACACCGTTGGTCTTCTGCGCCGTGCTCTCGGCGATGTAGGTGTGCTTGATGCGCTGGTCGATCTCCGGGTATTCGCGGTTCTTGTTGTTGTCGTTCTCGTTCGCCTGGTTGGCGTTGTAGGGCGGGTTGCCGATGATGA
>JACRAS010000075.1 GCA_016234705.1 Betaproteobacteria bacterium
AAAGCACATCCGTGCATAATCGGCGATCTTGTACAAAAACAACCCCAAGCCGTTGTTGCTTTTATCCATAACCGTGATTTTGGTACGGATGCGCTTTTCATCCGTACCAAAATCACGGTTGGCGCGCGTAGCGCGCAATGCCTGCTACACGCATGCGACAGTACTTAGAACGCCGTATCTAGTGTGCTCAGGTATTCTCAGGTGCAATGCGCATCAGCAGGGCGATCAACTGCGCCAACCGGTCGCGCATCTGGCGCCGGTCGACGATCATGTCGATGGCGCCCTTCTCCAGCAGGAATTCGGCGCGCTGGAAACCATCCGGCAGTTTCTCGCGCACGGTCTGCTCGATTACGCGCGGACCGGCAAAACCTATCAGTGCCCTCGGTTCGGCAATGATCACGTCGCCGAGCATGGCGAAGCTCGCCGACACACCGCCCATGGTGGGATCGGTGAGCACCGAAATGAATGGAAGCTTGCGCGCCGTGAGCTGGGTCAGCACCGCCGTAGTCTTCGCCATTTGCATCAGCGAGAACAGGCCCTCCTGCATGCGCGCCCCGCCGGTGGCGGTGAAACAAATGAACGGCAGGTTCTGCTCCACGCACACGTGCACGCCGCGCACGAAACGCTCGCCCACCACCGAACCCATCGATCCGCCCATGAATTCGAATTCGAACACCGCAGCGACCAGCGGGATATTCTTGATCGCGCCCTGCATCACTACCAAGGCGTCGGTTTCTCCGGTCTGCCGCTGCGCGTCGGCGAGGCGGTCGGGATAGCGCTTGCTATCCTTGAACTTGAGGCTGTCCACCGGCAATACCTCGGCGCCGATCTCGAAGCGGCCTTCAGCATCGAGCAGCATGTCGATGCGCGCGCGCGCCGACAAGCGATTATGGTAGCTGCATTTGGGGCAGACGTTGAGGTTTTTTTCCAGGTCGGTGGCGTACAGCACCGCGTCGCAGGACTCGCATTTGATCCACAGCCCCTCCGGCACGGCACGCTTGCTCGGGCCGATCGAGCGCTTGATCTTAGGCGGAAGCAGTTTCTGCAACCAGCTCATTTTGCGTCCAGCGCCTGTCGAATACCTTGCATGAACCGGCGTGCGTGCCGCACCTGCTCCCCCGCGGGCGCAGCTTCCATTTGCTGGATAATGGCGCTGCCGATGACCACGGCGTCGGCAAACTCCGCAACGGCCTTGGCCGTGGCTGCGTCGCGGATGCCGAATCCCACGCCTACCGGCAATTGGGTCTGGCGGCGGATCCGGGGAATTTTCTCCGCCACCTCGGCCAAATCCAGATGGCCGGCCCCGGTGACACCCTTGAGCGAGACGTAATACAGGTAGCCGCTGGCGAGCCTGGCCACCTGGGCCATGCGCGCGTCGCTCGAGGTCGGCGCGAGCAGGAAAATCAGGTCCATGCCGCGACTGCGCACAAGGCCGGCGAAGGCCTCGCATTCCTCCGGCGGATAATCCACCACCAGCACGCCGTCCACGCCGGCATGCTGCGCCTCCTCGACGAAGCGATTGATACCCATTGCCTCGATCGGATTGGCATAGCCCATCAGCACCACTGGAGTGATCTGATTGCCGGCGCGAAACTCGTGCACCAATGCGAACACCCGGGGGAGGCTCACGCCGTGCTTCAAGGCGCGATCGTTGGCGCGCTGAATTACCGGGCCATCGGCCATGGGGTCGGAGAACGGCACCCCCAGCTCGAGCACGTCCGCGCCCGCTTCAACCAGCGCATGCATCAAGGGCAGCGTCATTCCCGGATCCGGATCGCCCGCGGTAACGAAGGGAATCAGCGCCTTCCTGCGGTTCTTGGCAAGTTGCTCGAAGGTGGACTGGATGCGGGACATTAGGATTTCACAGTTGGATTTCACAGTTCGGAAAAAAGATCTGCTACGTATTCGTTTGCGCCGCGCTTGCCGCTGATGCTCTGGGCAAGGCGTTTTTCAACGATGGCAAAATAATCGGGATTGAGCTCGAAGCCGACGAAACGCCGCCCGTTCTTCACTGCAGCCACGGCCGAAGTGCCGCTGCCCATGAAGGGATCGAGCACAGTGCCCCCCTCGGGGCAGCTTGCCAGCACCATGCGCTCGACAATTTCCAAGGGCTTTTGCGTCGGATGGTCCTCGCGCTCGCCGTGTTGGCGGTGCAGACGCGACACGCTCCAAACGTCCTTGGGGTTGTAGCCGACTTCCAGCCACTTCTTGCCCACGAAAATGGAACGCGTACGCGCTTTCTTGGTTTCGGCGTCGTAGGGTATCCGCACCGCGTCGACGTCGAAGTAATAGTCGCGCGATTTGACGAAGAATCCGATATTGTCGTGCACCGACGAGAACTTGCGCGTGCTGCCGCCCATGCTCGGCACCCTGCGGTCCCAGATGATCTCGTTCATCATGGCAAGGCGCGTCTTGAGATGGCTGAACACCTCCGGGCTGTGCTGCCAGGTGAGAAATACGTACAGGCTGCCGTTCGCTTTCAGCTTCGGCACCACCGCATCTATCCAACGCCGGCTCCAGGCGAGGTATTCGCGCGCGCCGAGACGGTCGGAATCGTTGCCATAGTCCTTGCCCAGGCCGTAAGGCGGATCGGCGATGACCAGGTCCACGGACGAGTCGGCCACACGGTCGATCCCGCTCAGGGCATCCTCGTTGTAGAGCAGCGCGCTCATCCGAAATCGGGTCAGAACCGGATACCGGATTTCTCGGCAACCGTGTGCATGTCCTTGTCGCCGCGGCCCGACAAGTTCACCAGCAGGAACTTGTCCTTGGACATAGCCGGCGCGATTTTCGCAGCATGCGCCAGCGCGTGGCTGGATTCCAGCGCCGGGATGATGCCCTCGTAGCGGCACAGATCGTGAAACGCCTTGAGCGCTTCGTCGTCGGTGATGGTGGCGTATTCGGCGCGGCCGCTGTCCTTCAGCCAGGCGTGCTCCGGCCCCACGCCCGGGTAGTCGAGGCCGGCGGAGATCGAATGCGTCTCGATGATCTGGCCGTGCTCGTCCTGCAACAGATAGGTGCGGTTGCCGTGCAGGACCCCGGGCCTGCCGGCGCTCAAGGACGCCGCATGCTTGCCGCTGGCAAGTCCGTGGCCCGCCGCCTCCACCCCGATCAGGCGCACGCCATCGACCGGGATATACGGGTAGAAAATACCCATCGCGTTGGAGCCGCCGCCGACGCAGGCGATCACGGCGTCGGGCTGGCGCCCGGCGAGCTCCGGCATCTGCTGCAAGCATTCCTCGCCGATCACCGCTTGGAAATCGCGCACCATCATCGGATACGGGTGCGGGCCGGCAACCGTGCCGATGATGTAATAGGTGTTGTGGATATTGGTGACCCAATCGCGCATCGCCTCGTTCAACGCGTCCTTCAGGGTCTTCGAGCCCGATTCCACCGGCACCACGCCGGCGCCGAGAATTTTCATGCGGTGGACGTTGACTGCCTGGCGCCGGATGTCTTCCGCGCCCATGTACACCACGCATTCCAGCCCGTAGCGGGCCGCCACCGTGGCCGCAGCCACGCCATGCATTCCGGCGCCGGTTTCGGCGATGATGCGCGGCTTGCCCATGCGCCGCGCCAGCATCGCTTGGCCGAGGGTATTGTTGATCTTGTGGGCGCCGGTATGGTTGAGGTCTTCGCGCTTGAGGTAGATCTGCGCCCCGCCGAGCAGACCCGACCAGCGCTTGCAGTGATAGATAGGGCTCGGGCGGCCGACGTAGTGCTTGAGGTCGTAACGGAACTCCGCCATGAATTCCGCATCGCCGCGATATTTTTCGTACGCCAGCCTGAGTTCGTCCAGCGCCTGGATCAGGGTTTCGGCGACGAATATGCCGCCGTAAGGCCCGAAATGCCCATGGCTGTCCGGCAGGTCATACATTTTCATTCCTGACTCCGGCTATAAAGGCCGCGATTTTCGCGGCGTCCTTGATGCCTTTGGCCGCTTCCACGCCGCCGGACACGTCCACCGCCCAGGGCCTGACTTGACGCACCGCCGCGCCCACGTTGTCCGGCGTAAGCCCGCCCGAGAGTATGACGGGCCGGGCCAGATTGCGCGGAATCAGCTTCCAGTCGAACGACTCGCCGGTGCCCCCGTAAAGCTGCTCATGATAAGCGTCCAGCAGCCAACCCTGCGCCGCGTGATAAGGCGACAGATATTGTACCAAATCGGCATCCGCCCTGACCCGCGCCGCCTTGATATAAGGCAGGCCGAAACCGTTGCAAAAATCGGGGGTTTCATCGCCGTGAAATTGCAGCAAGCCGAGGGAACAACGACGCAGCACCGATTCGACCTGGTCCTGCGCCGGATCGACGAACAGGCCGACTATAGTCACGAAGGGAGGAATCGCGGCGACAATCGCGCGCGCCTGGTCCAGGTCGACGCTGCGCGGGCTGGGCGCATAGAACACCAGGCCGATGGCATCGGCGCCCAATTCCACCGCGATGCGCGCATCCTCTACCCGCGTGATGCCGCAGATTTTGATTCGCGTCCTCATGCCAGTTCCTGCTCGGGGTGAAAAATAAGCCTGGACGCAAACGCGGGCAGTTCCCATCCGGGCGCGTATTCCACAGCCGCAAGATAGAGGCCATCCGGAGAAAACGTCGGCGCCGCCTGACGCCGGTCGCGGCTCGCCAGCACCTCGGCGAGCCAGGCCGGAGGATGCTTTCCCTTGCCCACGTACACCAGGCAGCCGACGATATTGCGCACCATGTGATGCAGGAAGGCGTTGGCGGTAAACTCGAAACGGAGATGAGCACCGCGTTGCTCGATGGCCCAACTGCGTATTATGCGCACCGGACTCTTCGCCTGGCATTCGCTCGAACGAAAGGCGCTGAAATCGTGCTCGCCCGCGAGATGGGCAGCCGCCGAGCGCATCGCCGCCGGATCGAGCGGCAGGTGAAACCAACCCACCCTGCCGTGGTGCAGCGCCGGCCGCACCGGATGGTTGTAGAGCACATAACGATAGGTGCGCGATGCGGCCGAGTAACGCGCGTGAAAATCCTCGGCCACGGGTACGGCCCACTGTACCGCGATGGCTTGCGGCAGCAGCGAGTTGACCCCGCGCACCCAGGCAGAATCCGGGCGCACGGCAGCGGTCTCGAAATGCGCCACCTGGGCCAGGGCGTGTACGCCTGCATCCGTGCGGCCGGCTGCGGCGAGGCGCACCTGCTCGCCGGCGATCGACGCGAGCGCACGCTCCAGGTGATCCTGTACAGTATTGCCGGAAAGCTGCGACTGCCAGCCGTGAAAGCAGCTGCCGTCGTATTCGATGCCGATTGCGATTTTCATGGTTCAAAAAAACAAAACCCCGGGCAAGCCCGGGGTTGGTGATCGATCTCCGCAGTATCAGCCCAGAGCCGAGAGCATGCTCTGCGCTTGCTGCCGCTGGGCCGCGTCGCCTTCCTTCAGCACTTCGTTGAGCAGTTCGCGCGCCCCATCTTTGTCGCCCATCTCCTGGTAGGCTTTGGCCAGGTCGAGCTTGGTTGCCACCTCCTGCCAGTGTGCATCAGTCGGCGCGGCGGCGCCACCGGGCGCGCCTAAATCCAGGTTGATCGAGGACAGATCCAAGGGCGCCGCCGGCGCTTCTTCCTTAGGCGCCGGCAGATCGAGATTGAAATCGAAGTCGATACCACCGCCGCCCTCGGCAGGGGCTGCCGGCGCTTGCGCGGTGGCGGGTGGAGCTTCGCCCAAAGGCTGGGGCGGCGGCGCCGCGTCACCGGTTGCGGGAAGTTCGAAATCGAAATCTATGGACGCGGGCGCCTCAGGCGCGCCAGGCGCCGTGTCCAGAATCAGCGCGCCGCCGCCAGCGACATCGGTCTGCGCTGCGGCTGGAGCAGCCTCGGGTTTTTTCTCCTCCCCACCCAGATCGAGATCGAAACCGAGATCGGCGGTGACATCGGACGTGGGCGCGGCGGCACTACTCGGCGCAAGCTCCGGCTGCGCGCCGGCTTCTGCGGGCGCGCCCAGACCGAGGTCGAAGTCCAATCCGGGAGGCGCAACCTGCTCCCCTGGCGTCTCCAGCGGAATATCCGGCGCAGCTTCAACGGCCGCAGCGACTTCGGCCCCGGAAAGAACCTGGGTGCCGGTGGGAGTACGAGTTCCACCCGCTTCAGCCTTGCCTCCGTAAAGAGGATTTTCGGGATCGAGCTGCGAGCCCAAAGCGAGCGCTTTTTCCCATTCGGCTCCCTCGCCGCCGCTGGTGGCCTGAAGCTCAAGCGCTACGACCTCGAAGGCCTTGGCATCCTTGCGGCCGGCATAGATTTCCAGCAGCTTGGCGCGAATCGGCTGACGCGACGGATCCTTGACCAGCGCCTCCTTGAGTATCTCCTCGGCCTGTGCATCGCGGCCATAGGCCATGTACACATCGGCTTCGGCAATCGGGTCAACCTCTCCGCTGTCGATCGCCGCAGCGACCCCGCCGCGGCCGACATCGCCGTGGATTTCGCTCGGGCCGGTGTCGATCTTGGCGCCGCCGGCGGCGCCAAATACGGAATCGGCCGCCAGGCTCGGCGGGGCCATGACACTGCTTTCCATCTTCTGCAGGGTCTTCTTGCGCTTCCAGGCGTAATAACCGTAGCCCAAGAACAACAGCACGAGAAAGCCGCCGCCACCATACAAGGCCAGTTCGTTTTCGAGAATTTCGTCGATCAAGCTGAGTTCGGGCGGAGGCGGCGGGGGCGCTACAGCCTTGGCTGCCGCTTTGGGCGCGGCCTTGGGCGCTGCCTTGGCAAGGTCCTCAGTTTTCGCCGGCTCGCCGGCTTTAGCGGGTTCGCCTGCCTTCGCCGCATCGGCGGCCTTGGCGGGTTCCGGCGCCTTCGCCGCGTCAGGGACTTTGGCGGCTTCTGCCGCCTTCGCTGCGACGGCAGCTTTGGGTGCTTCCGCCGCCTTCGCAGGTTCGGCGGCTTTTGCCGCGCCCGCCTTGGCGGCTTGCTGTTGCAACTGCGCCCCGGACTGGCTCTTCAGTTCGAGCAGTTTCTGCATGTCCTGCACGTTCTTCTCGAGCATCGCGATGCGCTCGCTCGCCTCCTTCAGCGCTTTCTCTTTGGCGAACAAGTCTTCCTGCAGCCCCTGCGGGCTGCGCTTTGCGCCAGCCTTGCCCGGCTCTTCCGCCTTGGAAAGCTTGAGCTGGTCCTTGACATCCTTCACGGCCGCCGGCTTGTCTTCCACCTTCGCGCTGATCTTGCCGCTCGCGCTCTGGCGGCGCGCATCGGCCCGTTCCGGCGCGGCCGCAACCGCCGCGCCCAGCTTGCGGCGGTATTCGTTGAATTCGGCAGCTTGCGCGATCACCAAGCGCGTGGCATCCGCCTGGTCTACCGAGGCCGCCGAGTCCTTGTCCGGTATATTGAGAATCTTTCCGGCACGCATGCGGTTGATGTTGTTGCCATCGAACGCCTCCGTATTGCCGCGATACAACGCTATCAGCATTTGCTGCAAGCTGACGCCTTCCGCTTTGTTCGCGATCGCAATCTTGGCGAGCGTGTCGCCGCGCTTCACCTGGTAGGTGGCCGCCTTGGGCGGCGCCGGCACAGGCGGCCTGTCCGCGCTGGGCGCGCGGGCGCCCGGCTCGGGTTGCTTCGGCGCCTCCACCGGTTTGATCACCGGCGCTGCTGTCACCGTCGGCGCGGCCACTTGCGGCGCTGGCTGCGGCGGGCCTTTATATTCGGGAGGGTCGAGCAGGAACGTATACTCACGCACCAGCCGGCCGGTGGCCCAGTCGAGTTCCACCAGCAGATCCAGGAAAGGCTCGTTCATCGGCTGCGTCGAACTGAGAACGACTACGTGACGATCTTCGCCGCGCTGCTCGATGCTGAATTTGACCGACAGCAGCGCACTGCTGTACTCGATGTTGGCTTGCCGAAACGCTTCCGCCGATGGCAAGCGTACGCTGACACTGTCAGCTTCACCCTTTTGCAGGGAGACCAGTTCGATCTCCGCTTTCAAGGGTTGTCCCAAGCCGGAAAACACAGTCAGCTTCCCGAGCCCCGCAGCGAGCGCAAACGACGGCAGCAGCAGAAATGCCAAAGCCACAGCACTTGTTTTTATGACGGATTTACCCACCTTCCACCCCTGAAGACGTTTTGTGGACTAACTAAATTAACATCATAGCCTTAGCCTTGCAAGCTAATCTTTCTTGTCATGAAAGCGGCTCAAGCCAGATATTTTTCAATCAAAAATCCTTCTCAGATGAAAAAGATCCGATCGTGTCATCGACTTGATCAAAACTTCCCCAGGATTTGGTCCGGACAAGCGGGCCTAGGGAGGGGGTGGGATCCCTCCCTGCCCGCCCCGGCCCCCCTTGTTCCCCGGGGACTTCTTTCGGGGCGTCCCCCAAGGGGACTTCCTTCAGGGCGTCCCCCAAGGGGACTTTCCCCTCAAGGGGGATCGAGACCTTCGGGGCGTCCCCCAAGGGGACTTCCTTCGGGGCGTAAATCCCTAAAGTCAGAGAAAGCTTTGATCGCGTCACCGACCTGATCGGAGCTGCCCTAGTTTATTGCCCCGGTCTCGGTCTTTGCCACCGGCGTTTTCGGCGCCGCCGCAATCGCTTCCTCGGCCAGCAGGATGCGCAACATGCGGCGCAAGGGCTCGGCTGCCCCCCACAGCAACTGATCGCCGACCGTGAACGCGGACAGATACTGCCCTCCCATGTTGAGCTTGCGCAGCCGGCCTACCGGCACGTTCAGGCTGCCGGTCACTGCCGCGGGCGTAAGCTCGCGCATGCTCGCCTCGCGCGTGTTCGGGATTACTTTCACCCAGTCGTTGGCTGAGGCGAGAATGGCCTCGATCTCGGCGAGCGGCAGGTCACGCGTCAGCTTGACGGTGAGCGCCTGGCTGTGGCAGCGCATGGCGCCGATGCGCACGCAAATGCCGTCGATGGGGACCGGCCGGTTCTCGCGGCCGAGGATCTTGTTGCCTTCGGCCTGGCCCTTCCACTCCTCGCGGCTCTGACCGTTGTCCATTTCCCTGTCGATCCAGGGAATTAGGCTGCCGGCGAGCGCCACGCCGAAATGCTCCTTGGGCAACGCGTCGCCGCGCAGCATATCGGCCACCCGGCGGTCGATCTCCAGAATGGCGGATGCCGGATCGGCAAGCAGAGCGCCGGCCGAAGCGTGCGCTGCGCCCATCTGGGCGAGCAGTTCGCGCATGTTCTGCGCGCCGGCGCCCGAGGCCGCCTGATAGGTCATTGCGGTCATCCACTCGATCAGCCCTTCCTTGAACAGGCCGTGCAGCGCCATCAGCATCAGGCTGACGGTGCAGTTGCCGCCGATGTAGTTTTTCACGCCGCGCGCTAGCGCTTGCTTGATCACCTGCATGTTCACCGGGTCGAGGATGATGACTGCGTCATTTTTCATGCGCAGCGCGGAGGCCGCGTCGATCCAGTAGCCGTCCCAGCCGCCGCCGCGCAGCTTCGGATAGATATCATTGGTGTAGTCACCGCCCTGGCAGGTGACGATCGCATCCATTCGCTTCAGATCGGTGATGGATTTCGCATCCGTTAGCGGCTCCTTGCTCTCGCCGGGTCCCTTGCCGCCGACATTGGACGTGGTGAAAAACACTGGATCGATATGGGCGAAATCGTTTTCCGCCCGCATGCGCGCCATCAGTACCGAGCCCACCATGCCGCGCCAGCCTACAAAGCCCATTTTTTTCATGACAATCTTCCCGATCTGAACACTCGAATTCTAAACCCGGGGAGGAAAAAGGTGGGAGGAAGGGGCGGAGAATCGTGGCATGAGCTGTCGTCCCCGCGCCCTCCTCTTCTGCAATTACAATGCCGCCACCACCGCATCGCCCATTTGCACGGTGCCGACCTTTTCCGTCCCGGGCTGATGGATATCCGCCGTTCGCAGCCCCCGCGCCAATACCTTGGTCACGGCGGCATCGATGCGGTCGGCCGCCTGGTCCTGGTTGAAACTGTAGCGCAGCATCATCGCCGCCGAAAGTATGGTCGCCAGAGGATTCGCCAGATTCTTGCCGGCGATGTCGGGCGCCGAGCCGTGGATGGGCTCGTATAGTCCCTTGTTGTTCGCGTCGAGGGAGGCCGAGGGCAGCAAGCCGATCGAGCCGGTGAGCATCGATGCTTCGTCGGAAAGGATGTCGCCGAACAGGTTGCCGGTGACCATGACGTCGAACTGCCTGGGATCGCGCAGGAGCTGCATCGCCGCGTTATCGACATACATGT
>JACRAS010000073.1 GCA_016234705.1 Betaproteobacteria bacterium
CGGTCGCATCATCAACATCTCCTCGGTCGCCGCGCTGCGCGCCGTCAGCCAGCTGGGGATATACGGCATGTCCAAGGCGGCAGTGATCCGGATGACCAAGACGATGGCCTTCGAATGGGCACGCTACGGCATCAACGTCAACGCCCTCTGCCCCGGTTATATAGAAACCGAACTCAACAGTTTTTACTGGGGCACAGAGGGCGGCAAGAAGCTGGTGAGCATGCTGCCGCGCCGGCGCGTCGGCCGGCCCGAGGACCTGGACGGGCTGGTGCTGCTGCTCGCCTCCGCGCAGTCTCATTCCATCAACGGTGCCGTCATCACTGCCGACGACGGGATGGCCGCGGGTTAGCCGCTCACGCCGCGCGCCGACGCCACTACTTGTACGCCATGGTCGAGGGGAGCCACAGCGCCAGGCCGGGGAAGGCCATGACCAGCGCCAAACCCAGGATAAGCAGGAGCACATAGGGTGCGACGCCGATGATGATCTCGCCGATCGGCGCCTTGGTGATCGCCTTGATGGCGAACAGGTTCATGCCCACCGGGGGCGTGATCAGCGCCAGCTCGAGATTGATGGTGAGCAGGACGCCGTACCAGATCGGGTTGATGCCGAGATGGACGAGCACCGGCATGATCACCGGCGTGGTGATGAGGATGATCGAGATCGTCTCGAGGAACATGCCGAGGATGAAGATCAGCACCATCACCGCGACGAGGAACACGACCTGCGACACGCCGTAGGCGGTGACGAGATCGACCATCTGCGCCGGAATCCTGAGCTTGGTCAGCACATGACCGAAAAGGGCGGCGCCGATCAGGATCATGAACAGCATGGCGGAGGTGCGCGCCGCGTCGCGCGCCGCGTCCCAGATGCCGCGCAAATCGAGCGAGCGGTAGACGAGCGTGGCGATAAGCAGGGCGGCGAGCGCGCCCACGCCGGCCGCCTCGGTCGCGGTGAATACGCCGAAATACATGCCGCCCAGGATGAGCGGCGGCAGCGACAGCGACCAGATCGACTTGCGGATGGCGGCAAGCGCTTCGTCGAGGCTCGCCCGTTTTTCGCGCCCGGCGCTCTTCGCCGTCGCGCTCCACATGCAATAGACGGCGAAGATCGCCGCCATCATGAACCCGGGGACGACGCCGGCCATGAACAGCGCGCCGATTGAGGTGTCGGAGACGACGCCGAACAGCACCATCGGCGCCGAAGGCGGGATGAGGATGCCGAGCGTGCCGCCCGCGCCGACCACGCCGTAGGCGACGCGCGGCGCGTAGCCGTAGCGCAGCATCTGCGGGATGGCGGCGGAGCCGATGGTGAGCGCGGTGGCGACGCTCGAGCCCGAGATCGCGGCAAAGATGGTGCATGCGGCGACGGTGGCGACCCCGAGGCCGCCCGGCAGGTGGCGCAACAGCGTGTGCGCGGTATCGTAGAGGTCGTTGACCACCTTGCCGCGAATCATGAAATGCGCCATCAGCGTGAACAGAGGAATGGCGACGAGCAGGTAGGCGTCGAGCTTGCCGAAGACGATCTCGCCGAGATTGCCGAGATTGCCCTCGACGCCGACCAGGATCGCGGCGGCGAACAGGGTAAGACCGGTGAACACCGGGATGCCGGTGAACAGCACGAGCACGAGGGCGGCGAGGATGACGAGGAACAGCACCGGCTATTCGATCCCCGGCCGCTGGTGGACCGTCGGATGGTCGCCCTGCTTTTCCTCCGCATCCGGCGGCAGGCCGGCGGCGACGCGCACCAACTCGGCCGCGGCCGCGAGGAACAGGAGCACCCCGCCGACCGGCACCATGATCTGCGCGGTCCAGATCGGAATCTCGAGATAGCCGATCGAGCGGATGCCGGCCATGCGCGAGAAGGCGACCATGCCCCAGCCCTCTGTGACCAGGATGGCGGCGGTGACGAGGACGGCGACCAGACCTAAGACATGGACGACGCGCCGCGCCGCCGGGCCGAGGCGTTCGGTCAGGACGTCGACCGAGATGTGCTCGCCCTTGCGCAGCGCCTCGGCGACGGCAAACATCACGCTCGCCACCAGGACGTAGCCGACCATCTCGTCGACCCACGGCTCGGGCCGGTCGAGGATGTAGCGCACGCCGACCGAATAGCAGACGAGGCCGAGCAAGCCGAGGACGCTGAGCGTCGCCACCGCCATGGCCGCGTCGGTCAGCCAGCGCACCACCGCATAAACGCCGGCGGCGAGGCTGATGCCCGGTCCGCGCCGACCGCCGCTGTCCGTCATCGGATTGTCCTTGCTGTCGAGTGGCGCGCCAAGGGACGGGAACGGCTTTTCCGTCCCCGCCCGCCGGCGTTTGCGGCTAGAGCTTGTTGAGCAGGTCGATGAGTTTCTGGCCGTCCTGCGGTGCCGCCTTGAGGAAGGCGTCGATCACCGGCTTTTGCATCGTCGCCTTCCAGATCGCGATCTCCTGCGGGTTCTGGACGTGCAGGATCATGCCCTTTTCCTGGAGCTGCCTGACCGCATCGGCCGCGGTTTTCTCGGTAATGTCGATCGACGCCGCCTCGGCCGTCTTTGCCGCCTGCTCGATCGCCGAGCGGTTCGCCGGCGACAGTTTACCCCACCACGCCGGGTTGACGTACAGGTGGAAGTAGGCGGTAAGCGCCGGCGTCACCGTGCCGTATTTCTGCACCTCGTAGTATTTGCGGCTGTAGGCGGCCGAGATGTCGGTGATGCCGGCGTCAAGCACGCCGGTCTGCAGGGCCTGGTAGACCTCGTCGCCGGCGATCGCCGATGGCGCCGCCCCGACGGCGCGGAGCGCTTCGTCGGCCAGCTTGTTGAAGCCGCGGATCTTGAGGCCCTTGAAGTCGTCGAGGCTGATGATCGGCTTCTTGCTCGAGGTGTAGATTGCCTGGCGGGTGATGTAGAACCACGCGATGTTGTGAACGCCTTTCTCCTCGAGTTTCTGGTCGAGGATCTTGGCCGCCGGAGAACCCGGGAACTTCTTGATCCGCTCAAGATCGCCGAACAGGTATGGAATTACCACCGCGTTGATCTCGGGGATGGTGGTGCCCCACTGCAAGTTGACCGAGAGCGCCGCCTCGATCGCGCCGCGCGCCACCGACGGATAGTTTTCGGCCGGCTTGAAGGCCGAGGACGAGCCGAGAATCTGCACGTCGACGGCGCCGTTCGACAGTTTCTTCGCCTCGGCGGCGAAGGTTTCCAGCATCTTCGACAGATGGTGGCCGGGCGGAACCTGATGGCTCACCCGCATGGTCACGTTTTGGGCCTGCGCCGGAACGCCGGCGAACGCGAGTGCGATAACGGCGAAAATGAAGCCGATCAATTTTCTCATGGAGCCGGTTCCTTCCCCTTCGGAGTTATGGTCTTGCGGGCATCCGCCGCGCGAGCGCCGCAAAGGACCGGCGCGCCGCACCACGCCCGGATCGTCGATCAGGGCGATTACGCGCATTGGGCCTTTGCATTTGGGACATACGAGCGGATCCGCTTATCACTGCCGACGACGGCCACGCCGTGGCGTAGCTAATTCGATCGATACTGTTTCTCGAACTGGTCCGCAGCGGCGGGGTCGAGCTTGCGCAGTCCCTGCAACGCCTCGTCCCTGCGTTCGCGTTGCCCGGTGCTCTGATACGCGGCGGCCAGGCCGTACCAGCTTTGCGCCGAGTCCGGGCCATAGCGCACGCTTTCGCGATAATTGGGAATGGCGAGGTCCGGTCGTCCCTGCCGTATATAAAGGTCGGCCAGGGCCAGATAAGCCTGCGCCGATTCGGGGCGATAGCGCAGCGCCTGCCGATAGGTCTGGATGGCCCTCTCCATCTGACCCAGCGCGCTTTGGCTCTGACCAAGAGACAGCCAGGAACCCTCATCTTCCGGGCTGATGCGTACTGCGTGCTGGTACGATTCGATGGCCGCGGCGTGCTGCCCCTGCCGGGCGAGCGCATAGCCCTGCAGGAACCACCAATCCGCGCGGCCCGGCTCGCGTTGCAGCAGGGCTCGCCCTAAGCTGAGCATGCCGGGCCAGTCCCGCTTTTTCTCCAGTTCGACGATCTCGCGCGCGCTGCCTTGGTCGAGATGGCTAGCGAGCGCGGCGATGACCGGCGTCACCGACATCAGCGCGACTTGCGCGCAGGCAGCGCAAAAAACAAGACAGGCGATGCCGCCTGCCCGGTTGAGACACCCAGAGATCAAGAAAACTCAGACCTTGTTCTGGTACACATACGCCTGCTGCTTGACGCGGGACTCTTGGTCGCGCTTTTGCGTCTCCAGGTCCTGCTTGTGGTCCCACCAGATGGCGCGGCTTTTCCTCTGCTCCGCCTCGAGTTGCGGCCTTTGCTGCTTGAACTCGCGCATGAACTTGGTAAATTCGGATTCGTACATCGCCATGAATTTCCCCTGTCAAAATTGATCTTCGGTGAGGGCCATTACGCCCGCGGCGCCGCGCACGACGGTATTGCGCAATCCCGGCGCTTGAGCCAGGACGTGGTCGGCGTAGAAGCGCGCGGTGGCGATCTTGGCCCGGTAGAACGAGGCGTCGCCATCCTTAGCGGCCAGCTTTTTCTGCGCCGCCAGAGCGGCGCGCGCCATCTGCCAGCCACCGCAGACGATGCCCATCAGCTTGAGGAAAGGCACCGAGCCGGCGTGCACCGCCTTGATGTCCGGCGCGTAGGTGTCGACGATCCAGGCGACGCAATCTTCGACCGCCTTGATGCCGGCGGCAAGGCCGGCGCGAATGGCTGCCATGTCTTCGCCCTGCGCCTTCCCGAGTTCGCTTTCGACCGCATGCATCGCCTTGATCACTTCCTTCGCCGTCGCCCCGCCCTCGCGCGCCATCTTGCGCCCGACCAGGTCGTTCGACTGGATCGCGGTGGTGCCTTCGTAAATGGTGGTGATGCGCGCATCGCGCAGGTGCTGCGCCGCGCCGGTTTCTTCGATGTAGCCCATGCCACCATGCACCTGAATGCCGGTAGAAGCCACTTCGATGCAGGTCTCGGTGCTCCAGCCCTTCACCACCGGGATCATCATATCGGCAAAGGCTTGGTGCCTGACCCGCAGGGCTGCGTCCGGATCGCGATGGGCGATGTCCATCGCCGCCGCCACCACGTATGCAAGCGCGCGCATCGCCTCGGTCTGCGCCTTCATGCTCATCAGCATGCGGCGCACGTCGGGGTGGCGGATGATCGGCACCGCCTTGGCGCCGCCCGCGAGATCGCGGCTCTGCACGCGCTCCTTGGCGTAGGCAAGCGCCTGCTGGTAGGCGCGCTCGGAAATGGCGACGCCCTCCAGTCCCACGGCGAAGCGCGCCGCGTTCATCATGATGAACATGTATTCCAGGCCGCGGTTTTCCTGGCCGACGAGATAGCCGATCGCGCCTTCCTTTTCGCCGTAGATCAGCACCGCGGTGGGGCTGGCGTGGATGCCGAGCTTGTGCTCGATGGAAGCGCAGTGCACGTCGTTTCTCTGGCCCAGGCTGCCGTCGGCATTCACCAGGAACTTGGGCACGATAAAGAGGGAAATCCCTTTCACCCCTTCGGGCGCGTCGGGCGTACGCGCAAGCACCAGGTGGACGATGTTCTCCGCCAGGTCGTGCTCGCCGTAGGTGATGAAAATCTTCTGGCCGTGAATACGATAGTGCTCGCCCAGTCGTTCATCCGAATGGGGCACTGCCTTTGCCTTCACCAGCGCCAGATCCGATCCCGCTTGCGGCTCGGTCAGGTTCATGGTGCCGGTCCAGGTGCCTTCGACCATTTTCGGCAGATAGGTTTTCTTCAGCGCATCGGCGCCGCGCAGCAGCAGCGCCTCGATCGCGCCGCCGGTGAGCAGCGGGCACAGCGAAAACGACAAATTGGCCGCCTTCCACATTTCCATCACCGGCGTCGCCACCAGCTTGGGCAGGCCCTGGCCGCCGAACTCGGGCGGAAACTGCAGCGCATTCCAACCGCCGTCGACGAACTGTTTGTACGCTTCGATAAAGCCCTTGGGCGTGGTGACGCGGCCGTTGTCCCACTTCGAGCCCTGTTCGTCACCCGACTGGTTCAGCGGCGCGAGCACCGTGGCGCAGAACTTGCCGCTCTCCTCCAGTATCTGGTCGACCAACTCCGCGCTCGCGTCCTCGCAGCCGGGAAGCTTCGCCACCTGATCCAGTCCGGCGAGTTCCTTCAATACGAATCGCATGTCTTTCAGCGGCGCGACGTAATCACTCATGATGACTTACCTTGAATACGACAGCCGAAATTATATACGACGTATCAATTACCGTCGCATGCGACGAGCGGCCATTGCGCGCTGCGCGCGCCAATCGTGTTTTCTGTACGGATGAAAAGCACATCCGTACAGAAAACACGGTTCTGGTTAACACCAGACACGGCTTGGGGTTTTATACAAGATCGCCGATTGCGCGCGGATGTGTTTTTCATCCGTGCGCAATCGGCGATCCGCGCGGACGGTTTTTCGACCGCGCAAAATCGCAACTCTGCAACGACACGCTGGCGCTACTTAAGAAGTCGCCACGCATAGGAATGCGTTTGAACTAGGTGCGCCACTGACGCAATCAGAGCTTGCTTAACCCAATTCCTTCACCAGTTCCGGCACGACCTTAAATAAATCACCGACGATGCCGTAATCGGCCACCTGGAAAATCGGCGCTTCCTCGTCCTTGTTGATGGCGACGATGACGCGGCTGTCCTTCATGCCGGCCATGTGCTGGATCGCGCCGGAGATGCCGATGGCGATATACAGCTCGGGGGCGACGATCTTGCCGGTCTGGCCCACTTGCCAGTCATTGGGCACGAAGCCGGCATCGACCGCGGCGCGCGAAGCGCCCATGCCCGCGCCCAGCTTGTCCGCCAGCGGCTCGAGCAGCTTGAAATTTTCGGCCGAACCCATGCCGCGTCCGCCTGAAACGATGATTTTGGCGGCGGTCAGCTCGGGCCGTTCCGACTTCACCCGTTCTCGACCCACCAGGCTGGACAAGCCTGCATCGGCCACCGCGGCCAGTGTTTCCACGACGGCGGAGCCGCCGCTGGCCGCTACCGCGTCGAATCCGGTGGCACGCACGGTAATGACTTTCACCGCATCCTTGGACTGCACCGTCGCCAGCGCGGTGCCCGCGTAGATGGGTCGCACGAAAGTGTCGGCCGAATTGACGCCGACGATTTCGGAGACCTGCGCCACGTCGAGCAGCGCGGCGATGCGCGGAGCGACATTCTTGCCGAAGCTGGTCGCGGGGGCGAGGATATGGCTGTAGCCGGCGGCGATGGACACGACCAGCGCGGCGAGACTTTCGGCCAGTTCGTCCTTGTACTGCGGCGCGTCCGCCACCAGCACTTTTTTTACGCCGGCGATCTGCGCCGCGGCCTGGGCGGCAGCGGCGCAACCGCCGCCCGCGACCAGCACTACGATATCGCCGCCGATTTTCGCCGCCGCGGCGACGGTGTTGAGCGTGGCGCCCCTGATGGTCCGATTGTCGTGATCGGCAATGACGAGTATGGGCATTTAGATCACCTTGGCTTCGTTGCGGAGTTTTTCGACCAGCGCCTTCGCGTCCGGCACTTTGACGCCGGCCTGGCGCTTGGGCGGCTCTTCCACTTTGAGAGTGGCGAGGCGCGGGCTCACATCGACGCCGAGCGTCTCGGGCTTGAGCGTCTCGAGCGGCTTCTTCTTCGCCTTCATGATGTTGGGCAAAGTGACGTAACGCGGCTCGTTCAGGCGCAGGTCGGCGGTGATCACCGTCGGCAGCTTGACCGAAATCCGTTCCAGCCCGCCATCGACTTCCCGCGTGACCTCGGCCCTGCCGTCGGCGATTTTCACTTTCGAGGCGAACGTGGCCTGGGACCAGCCCAGCAGCGCCGACAACATCTGTCCCGTCTGGTTGCAGTCATCGTCGATCGCCTGCTTGCCGAGGATGGCCAAATCCGGGTTTTCCTTCCGCGCTACGGCGCTCAACAGCTTCGCCACGGCGAGCGGTTGCACCTCGGCGTCGGTTTCGACCAGGATGGCACGGTCGGCGCCGAGCGCAAGGGCCGTGCGCAGCGTCTCCTGGCTCGCGGCGGGGCCGCAGGACACGACCAGAATTTCCTTGACCACGCCCGCTTCTTTCAGGCGCACCGCTTCTTCGACCGCGATTTCATCGAAAGGATTCATCGACATCTTGACGTTTGCGGTCTCGACGCCCGAGCCGTCCGCCTTGACGCGCACCTTAACGTTGTAATCGACCACCCGCTTGACGGGAACCAGGACTTTCATCAACTTGCTCCAAAGGAAATAAAAATGGGGAAGGCGAAATTATAACTCAAGACGCCCCTGCCATTGTCATGGTCTTACAGATCATTGCAATTGGAGACTATGCGCATCCGGCCTGCCTGCACGTTCCGCTCGGTGATGACCACGCCTGCCCCGCGCCGGGCGAGGAAGCGCGCGCACGCCGCGCCGATGCCGCTCGCGCCGCCGGTGACAAGCGCGAGTTTTCCATCGAATTGCATGTCTAATCCTTTGCCGCCAGTTCGTCGCGCAGCACCCTCTTGAGAACCTTGCCGGAAGGATTGCGCGGCAGGCTTTCGCGCAGGACGAGCTGCCGCGGAACCTTGAAGCCGGCGAGGTGCTGACGGCAATGCAGCTCCAGCTCCGCGCGCGTGAGCTGTGCACCGGCCTTCAATACGATCACCGCAACCACGCGCTCGCCCCATTGCTCATCCGGCAGGCCCACCACCGCGGCCTCGCTTACCTGCTCCAGGCGGTAGATCACACGCTCGACCTCGGACGATGCGATATTCTCGCCGCCGCTGATGATCATGTCTTTCTTGCGGTCGGTGAGAAACAGGAACCCGTCCTGATCGAGAAAACCGATATCGCCGGTGCGGAACCAATCGCCGAAAAAGCTCGCCGCGGTCTTCTGCGGATCGCGCCAATAGCCTTTGGTGATTTTCGGCCCGCGCAGGCAGACTTCGCCCGACTCGCCCGGCGCGAGCACGCGACCGGCGTCGTCGCGGATCTCGATTCCGACGTGCGCTACCGCGCGCCCGGTCGAGCCGATTTTCGCGATTTCCATGCCGGCCTCCATGAGCGTGTCGCCCGAACAACTCTCGGTGAGCCCGTAGCCATCGATATAACGGCCGTGACGAAACAGGCTGGAGAATTCGCGAATGCGCTCCTCCGGCGTGCGCTCACCGCCGCCGATCGACCAGCGCAAGCTCGACACGTTATAGCGCTCTCTTCCGGGCAAGGCGAGCAGGCGGTTCAGCATCACCGGCGCCATCCAAGCGCAACTGATGCTTTCGGTCTGAATCAGTTCCAGCGCCGCATCCGGCTCGAACTCGCGCAGCACGCACAGGGTTCCACCGGCGAGCAGCAGCCCGAGGCCCGGCAGATCGAAGGCGCCCACATGGTAGAGCGGCCCGACGACGAGCAGCCGGTCGGAGGCGCTTAGCCCGAGAGTGACGATATGGTCGAGGCATTTCCAGTAATAGTTCTCGTAGCTGTGGGTTACGCCTTTCGGACGGTCGGTGGTACCCGAGGTATACATCAGGCGGAACAGGTCGCCCGAGGCCAGGGCCGCGCCGCGGATCGCCGGCTGCGCGCCCTGGGCGAGCAGGCGGCTATCGCACTGCGCCGCGGCATCGACGCCGACCTTGGCGGCGAAGCCGCCGGCGGAAGCGAGCAGTTCCTCGTCCACAAACAGGAGCTTCGCGCCTGCGTGTTCAAGGATGTATCCCACCTCCTCCGCCGCGAGCCTGAAATTGATCGGCAGCAGTACCGCGCCGATGTGGCTTGCCGCGAGGGCAAGCTCGATGAAGGCGGCGCTGTTTTTCATCAGCACCGCGACGATGTCGCCCTTGGCGATGCCGCGCGCCGCGAGCAGCCCCGCCGCCGCCTGCAGGCGCTCGACCAGCGCCGCATAACTGACGCGTTCGCGGCCGTAGATCAGGGCGAGGCGGTCCGGGCTTACCCGGGCGTGGTAGCAGACTGCGGCACTCAGCGCGACCATGGTTTCTCCGCTTTAGTACGAACGCGGCATGCCGAGGTCATGCACCGCGATGTAGTTGAGGACCATCTCCTCGGAGATCGGAGCAAAGCGGAACAGGCGGCAGTCGCGCCACAGCCGTTCCACATGGCATTCTTTGGCGAAACCCATGCCGCCCATGGTCTGCATCGAGCGCTCGGTGGCACGGGAGACCGCCTGCGCCGCCAACAGCTTGGCGACGTTCGCCTCACTGCCGTAGGGCAGGCCGGCATCGAAATTCGCCGCAGCCTTGTAATTCATCAGCCGCGCGCTCTCGATCTCCGCGTAACACTGCGCCAGCGGGAACTGCAGCCCCTGATAAGCGCTGATCGGCGTGCTGCCGAACACCTTGCGCTGATTGGCGTAGTCCACGGCAAGCCGCAGCGCGAGTTCGCCCGTACCCACCAAAGCGGCCGTGGTGACGATGCGCTCGGTATTGAGCACGTCGAGCAATTCCTTCCAGCCGCCGTCGAGCGTGCCGATCAGTTCTTCGGGTTCGACGCGCACGTTGTCGAAGAAGACGTTGCTCGAGGCGAGCGTATTCGTGCCCACTTTTTCGATCGCCTGGTGGGTAAGTCCGGCCCGGTCGACATCGATCATGAACATCGACAGCCCGGAAGTTCGCCTCCCGCCCTCGGCCAGCTTGGTGGTGCGCGCGACCGCCAGCATTTTCGCCGCATCGGCAACCGCAGTGATCCAGATCTTGTTGCCGTTCAGGCGCCAGCCCTTGCCATCGGCGTGCGCAAAAGTCTTGATCTCGAGCGTGTTCGACCCCGCGTCCGGCTCAGTCAGCGCCATGCAGCAGTTGATCTCGCCGGATATGATTTTCGGAAGCAGCTCGGCCTTCATCGCCGGCGTGCCGAAGCGCGAGATCGAGACACCGCCGAAGATCGGATTGACCATGAACAGTTGCCCGACCGTCGAGCCGCCCGCGCCAGCGGCGAGGTTTTCGACGATCAGCGCCATCTCCAGCATGCCCAGGCCGGCGCCGCCGTGCGCCTCGGGCAGCGCGACGCCGCACAGGCCGGCGTCGCACACCGCCTTCCAGAACTCGCGCGGAAACGCCTTCGCGCCGTCCTGGCGGCGCCAGTAGTCCAAGCCAAAGCGCTCGCCGATCTGGCGTGCGGTCTTGGCCATCATGCTTTGCTCTTCGGTCAGACGGAAATCCATCACTTTTCTCCCACGGGATTAGTCGAACAGCGGCGCAGGCAGCTCGAGCCGCTCGCGCACGCCATTCAGCAGTTGCAGTCCGTGCACACCGTCGAGCACCCGGTGGTCGCAGGACAGCACCACGCCGATCTCCCGCGCCAACTGCGGCGCGCCGCTCGCATCGGGGCGAAACCGGCGGCGCTCGCTGCCGACACCGAGAATCGCCGCCTGCCCCGGGTTGATGATCGAGCCCATATAGGTAACGTCGAACATTCCCGCGTTGGACAGCGTGATCGCGCCGCCGCCGACCTCATTCGGGGAGAGTTCGCCGCCGCGCGCGCGCGCCACCAGCCCGGCCACCGCCGTTGCCAGTTGACCGAGGTCCATCCGGTCGGCGTTACGCAGCACCGGCACGCTCAGCCCGCGATCGGTGTTGACGGCGATGCCAAGGTCCACGCCGGGCAGATCGACAAAGTGCTCATCATCCCAGATGCGGTTGAGTTCCGGCTGCGCCGCCAGCGTGCGCGCAAGCGCGGCGAGAAACAAATGTGTCAGCGTCAGCTTCGGGCGGGCGCCGTCCGCATTCCATTGTGCGCGCTGCACCTGGAGCGCGTTGACCTCGATTTCGGTGGAGAGGTAAAAATGCGGAATATTCTGCTTTGCCGCGGTCAGCCGGCGCGCCGCGGCAAGCTCGCTGGCGCCGGCCTTGCGGCGTACCGGCTCGGGCCTCGCGGCGGCAGCCGGCGTTACCGCGGCCACCGGCGCTGCGGCAGCGCCGGCACCGGCTTGTGCCTCGCCCTGCTTCGCATCGGTTTCCCATTCGGCAAGCACGCTGCCGACCGGCACGGTCTCGCCCTCCGGCACCAGGATCTTCAATAGGCGGCCGGCCTCCGGAGCTTCGATTTCGTTGGCCACTTTGTCGGTTTCCACGACGACGCAAATCGCGCCCCGGGCAAAAGTACCGCCGACGGCGATCGGCCATTCGATGACCGTGCCCTCGCTCATGGTGAGTCCGAGTTTGGGCATCAGCAACTGCCGCACGGGCATGGTTCTAGTTGCCCTTGAATTGCGGCGTGCGCTTCTCGACGAAAGCGCTGCAGCCCTCGTGGGCGTCGCGACTGTCGAGCACCAGGCCGATCATCGCCTGCTCGAACGGAAGCGCCGCGGCCAGCGGCATATCCGCCCCATGGCGCAGCGTGCGCTTGAGCAGCTTCAGCACCAGCGGGGACTTTGCCGCGATTTTATCGGCCAGCGCCAGCGCGGTGCTTAAAACCTCCGCCTTCGGCACTACCTTGTTCACCAGCCCGATCGCGGCAGCCTCCTGCGCGGTGATGTGTTCGCCGGTGAACATCAGTTCCTTGGCGCGGCACAGCGGCAACTGCCGCACGATGCGCTGCGTCCCTCCTGCCCCGGGGAACAGACCCAGGGTGATCTCCGGCAGTCCCAGCCTCGCGGTGTCGGCCGCGATGCGCAGATCGAGCGCCAGCACCAGTTCGGTACCGCCGCCGAGCGCCCAGCCATTGACTGCGCCTATCGTCGGTTTGTCGCAGTTCTCGACTCGGGCGAAGACGCGGTGTATCACCTCGGCGAACTCGAGATAGTGCGGCAGTCCCTGGCGCGAATCGAGGTCGGCGATATCGCCGCCGGCGACAAAAGCCCGTTCGCCGGCGCCGGTCACGACGATCACATGCACCGCGGCATCGGCTTCCAGCGCCGCGAACGCGGCCTCGAACTCGATCAGCGCAGGCACATCGAGCGCGTTGAGGGTTTCCGGCCTGTTAATGGTGAGTATCGCGACGGCTCCGCGCCGTTCTGAGAGTATGGCTGTCATGGGTTGATCCTCGCGTTGGGTTTCCAGTCAAGAGAGCGGCGCACCGCCGCCATTATGTCCGCTTCGCCGGGCAGGCACTCGCGCTCGAGCGAGCGTGCGAACGGGACCGGCATGAAATCCGCGCCTACCCGAAGCACGGGCGCCGCCAGCTCCCCGAAAGCGAGCTCCGAAATGCGCGCCGCGATTTCCGCGCCCACGCCGAATGCCGTCACCGCTTCGTGGGCGACGATCAGCCGCCGCGTCTTCTCCACCGATTCGAGCACGGCGCGCTCGTCCCAGGGCTGGATCGAGCGCAGGTCGATCACTTCGATGGCAATGCCCTCGGCGGCGAGGGATGCCGCAGCCTTCAGCGCAGCGGCGACGCTTGCGCCGTAGGCGACGATGGTCGCATCGCTCCCGCTCTGCGCGATGCGCGCGCTGCCAATTGCGACCGGCTGCGGCACATCGGCGAGTTCGCCCTTGCTCGAGTACAGCGTCTTGTTCTCGACGAACACCACCGGATCCGGATCCGCGATCGCCGCGCGCAGCAGCGCGTAGGCGTCGGCCGGGTTGCTGGGAACGACCACCTTCAGGCCGGGGACATGCGCGAACCAGGCTTCCAGGCATTGCGAATGCTGCGGCCCGGAATTCAACCCGCCGCCGTGCGGCGTGCGCAGCACCATGGGAACGCTGCATTGCCCGCCGAACATGAAATGCGCTTTCGCAGCCTGGTTGACCAGCGCATCCATCGCGAGCGTGACGAAATCCATGAACATGATCTCGACCACGGGCTTGAGCCCCCCCAAAGCGGCGCCCACCGCTGCGCCGACGATCGTTGCCTCGGAGATCGGCGTATCGCGCACCCGCTCGGGTCCGAACTTCGCCTGCAGCCCGCGCGTCACGGCGAATGGACCGCCCGGCGCCGCGACATCCTCGCCGAACAGGGTCACCGTGGCATCGGCCTGCATGGCATCGGCGAGCGCCCGATTGATCGCCATGCCGTAACGGGTCTCAGCCATGCGCGCCTGCCGTAGCCAGGGTATATACATCGGCGGCTGCGGCCGCATAGTCCGGCTCCCGGCCCAGGCGCGCAGCCTCCACCGCCGCCTCTATCCTCGCCTCGACCGCGCGTTCGAGCGTGCGTATACGGTCAGCGGGAATTCCCATCGCTTCGAATCTTGCGCCGCTCACCACCAAAGGATCGCGGCTGCGCGCATCGGCAAGATCGCCGGCGTCGCGATATTTCTGCGGGTCCCCCTCGTAGTGGCCGCGCCAGCGGAATGTCTTGCATTCGAGGATCTGCGGACCATCACCGCGGCGCGCCAATGGGATGACGCGGGTTGCCGCCGCGCGCACCGCCTCGACGTCGCTGCCGTCGACCTGCACCGCCGGAATTCCGAATGCGTTCCCGAGCGCGCCGAGTTGCGCCGCGAACTGCCGCTCCAATGGCGAGAACTCGGACCAGCCGTTGTTCTCGCACGCGAAGATGAGCGGCAGTTTCCATAAGGAGGCGAGGTTGAGGCATTCATGCAGCACGCCTTCGGCCATGGCGCCGTCGCCGAAGAAAGCCACCGCTACGCCGCCGGTGCGGCGCACCTGGTGCGCCAGCGCGCTGCCAAGCGCGAGCGGCAGACCACCGCCGACGATGCCGTTCGCACCGAGCATTCCGACCCGCAGGTCGGCGACGTGGATCGAGCCGCCGCGCCCGCGGCAAAGCCCTTCCTCCCGGCCCAGGATCTCGGCGAAAAACCCGCGCAAATCGACACCTTTGGCGAGGGCGTGGCCGTGACCGCGGTGGGTCGAGGCCACAGTATCGGCCGCCTGCAGCGCGGCGCAGATTCCGACCGGAACCGCTTCCTGCCCGATGGACAGATGCAAAAAACCGGGCACTTCGCCGTCGGCAAACAGCCGCGACAGGCGCTCCTCCGAGCGCCTGATCAACACCATGGTCTCGTAGAGCGAGAGCAGATCCTGCTGGTTTAACTCCAGGGGCATCGATTCCTCATGACGTCTTTACACCGGCGCCGGCATCTCGCTCGCCGACATCGGGCCGCCCGCCGCTTTTCGATTCTGGCGAGACTCGTGAAACCCTCGCGGCGCGAGGCGATTGAAAAGGTATGCATAGTAAAATCCAGGGCCCTAACGCTTAACGCGGGCTTAACGCTTGAGTGTCTTGCGGCGCAAAAAAAGAAATAGCAGTGAGGAGTGATTCACAATTCATGAATTACGATAATTTATTTCAATGCGCATGTCAAGCGCAACCCTGCCGGATGCAGCCAAAATGCAGCGCTTGACAAAGCGATTGCAGAAGACCAAATTACAAAAGTGAATGGTGGGTCAGCGCTCGCCGTTGTGGTGCTGATCCTCTCCCGGTAGCGCCAGAACCCTCTCTGAATACGAGATCCTTCTAAGAAAGTCGGCGGCCGATGATATCGCGCAAAAAGGACATGCCGGGCACGACTGATCTGCCCGCGCGCAAGGCCGATCGAAGTGGACAGAAAGTGAAAAGCTGGCGGCGTGGCAGTCGTTTGGAGAAATCGGAATTGCTTCGCGATGCCTTGCTTCAGGCTGCAGCGGCAGTGGTCGGCGAAGTTGGCTACGCGAATGCCTCGATCGCGCTGATTACGGCAAGAGTTGGCGTGGCACAGGGCACGTTTTACAATTATTTCGATTCTCGCCAGGATATTCTCGACAAACTGCTTCCCACCTTGGGCGAAAAAATGCTTGCCCATATAAAACAATGTGCGAGCGGTGGCACGAATTATACGGAAATCGAAGAACGCATATTCCGCGGTTTTTTTTCCTTTCTGGAAAAGGCTCCGCATTTTTCCCGCATTCTGAATGAAGCGGAGAGTTTCGCGCCTGTTGGCCATAAGCGGCATTTCGAGAATGTTTCGAGAAAATACCTCCATTTGTTTCACCGTTCGAAGCTCGAAGGTGAGTTTCCAAACTACAGCGAGGAGGAACTCGAAGTAGTTGTGTTCATATTGCTGGCGGCAAGAAGCTACCTCGCTTTACGCTATGTTAATGGCACGGAGCGGAAAACCACTTTGCCGGAATGGGTCGCCAAGACATACATGAAGTTTGTTCGCTACGGATTGGAAGGCGTGCAACCAGGTTCTCAACCTTCTGCCCCCGCCAATAAAATGAAAACAAGAAAGAAAGCAAAAGCTTCCGCATGAACGACTCTTTGGCCGGCGATTTACTTGGCTCGAGCGCCAGGCAATTCCTTGGTTTTTGCATTTGCTCCAAAGCCAAATACGGGACTGTCGCTGGCCAACACATGGCGAATTTCGCCTTGCGCATCTTGCGAGCTTCCGCAGCAACGCAACGCTGATCAGTCCGTTGAAAAACCGCCCTGGAACGTGCCTGCAAAAGGAGAAGCACATCATGTTGTATCCACGATTCATCCGATTCATCGTCGCCGCATCCGGGGCAACCCTGCTGGGAGTTGCCTCTTTATCCACCGCCTGGGCACAGGTCTACCCCACCAAACCCATCCGCATTATCGTTCCGGCGGCGGCCGGAGGGATCACCGACATCCTCGGACGCGCCGTGGGTCAAAAACTTTCCGAACAAGTCGGCCAGCCGGTGGTCATCGACAACAAGCCGGGAGCCAACGGCATCATCGGCATGGAGGCTGCCGCCAAGTCCGCTCCGGACGGCTACACCCTGGTAGTGGGCTACACCGCTACCCTGGCCATCAACCCCAGCCTCTACAGCAAACTTCCCTACGATCCGGTCAAGGATTTCGCCCCCATCACTCCGGCTCTCTCTCTTTCCTTGGTAGTGATTGCCCACCCTTCGGTGCCCGCCAAAAATCTCAAGGAGTTAATCGCCCTGGGCAAGGCCAAGCCCGGCCAGCTCAGCTATGGCACGGCGGGCATCGGGGCCACCGGGCACTTGGCGATGGAATTGTTCAAGACCTTGACCGGGGCCGATTTCACCCACGTGCCTTACAAAGGCAATGCCCCGGCTTATACCGATCTGCTGGGAGGCCAAGTGCAGCTCATGTTTGCCGATGTACCCGGATCCCTGGGCTATATCAAAGCCAACAGGGTCCAAGCCTTCGCCATTACGTCGCCCAGGCGTAGCCCGATGATTCCCGATGTCCCGACCGTCACCGAAGCCGGCCTTGCTGGATTCGAGCCCAATATCCTGTTTGGTTTCCTAGCCCCTGCCGGCATCCCCAGGGACATCGTCACTCGGCTGAACACCGAAATAGTCAAAGTGCTCAAGGATCCGGCTTTCGGCCAGCGCTTCGCCGCTCAGGCCGCCGAAGTCGTTCACAGCAGCCCCGAGGAGTACGCCGAATACATCAAGGCCGATATTCCCAAATGGGCGAAGGTCGTGAAAGCCTCTGGCGCCAAGGCCGACTGACCCGCTGGTCACCACACCAGAAAAAGGTTAAAAGGCTTTTGCCCGTGAACAAAGGCAGGACTATGCAATTCCTCCGCAACAATTGTCACATCCGCGCGAATGTGAATGTTTTTGTCATTTTGCTTGCGGCCAGCAGCCGCGCTATGTACGGCTGCTCAAGGAATTCAACTTCCAGCCTGATTAACGAGCGGTCACCCGTGCTGTCTGGAGTGACTCACATTAAGGGATGAAACCGACATGAACGCGAAACAATCTGCCTCGAGCCACGGCAACATAGAACCGCTGTGGCTGGAACAGGTGAAGCCCGGCATGCGGCTGGCGTTGCCGGATCTTGACTGCACTGCGGAACTGGTGGCCGGCTACGCCGAACTGCTGGACGCCAAGCATCCGATCCACGTGGATGCGGAGTACGCCAAGCGAAGCCGCTTCGGCCGGCTGATCGCCCATGGGCCCCTCTTGATCGCAAAGTCCCTGGGGATGCTGGGGGCGGTCTTCGGCGAGGCCCTCCAGGTGATGCTGGAAGTGGGCGAGTGGCGTTTCTATGGCCCGGTGTTCGTCGGCGTCAAGGTGCGGCTGGAGTGTTTCGTGGTGGATATCAACGCTCCCAAGGGCGGTTCTTCCGGCGCTGTGCGCCTGGAAATCCGCGTCATGGCGGAAGACGGCGGCCTGGCCCAGCGCGGCACGGCCAGCGTGCTGCTGAGCCGGAGGCCGAAAGCCTGAATCCCCGAAACGACCGATTGCCACAGCTTTATAGGATAGGAGAGCAACGCACCATGAGCCAGACCACCGCCAGGCGGGTTCCCAACAACAGCGTCGACCGCGAGGCTTTTCGCGACATGTGCCGTAAATTCGCACAGAAGGAAATCGGTCCCCGCTGGCAAGAGGCCGACCGGGAATCCAAGTTTCCCATGGAGTTCTACCACGTGGCCTGCAAGGCCGGGCTGATCGGGTTGCACACCCCGGAATATCTCGGCGGAGCGGATTTGGGCGTTACCGAAGAGGCCATCTCAATCGAAGAGCAGGCCAAGGTCAACCCTAATCTTGCCGTCATGGCGCTGATCCAAGGGGTGGCTGGTTCGCTGTTGTGCGAACACGGCGATGACGGCCACCGGCAGATTGTCCGGTCCAACAATGCCGGGGAGTGCTTGCTGGCGCTGGCGGTGACGGAGCCGGAAGCGGGCAGCGATGTGCAAAGCATCAAGACCACGGCCAAGCGCGAGGGCGACGAGTGGGTGCTGGACGGCATCAAGTCCTTCATTACCCTGGGAGGCGAGTGCGACGTGCTCATGGTGCTGGCTCGCACCGATCCGGCCAAAGGGCGCCACGGCATGCATTTCTTCGCAGTGGATCGCAGGACGCCCGGCGTGCAGACTTCCCAGATCAAGACTTATGCCAACCGACCGCTCCCTACTTACCGGGTGATGTTCAATAACGCCAGGGTGCCCGAGTCGCGCCGCTTAGGGGCCGGTTTCGGGGCTATCATGGCGGGCTTCAACCGGGAGCGGGTGATGGTCTGCGCCCGCTGGCTGGGCCACATGCAAACGGCGCTGGCCTGGGCGTTGGATTACGCCAAGGTGCGCCAACAGTTCGGCAAGCCCATCGGCGCCAACCAGAGCATC
>JACRAS010000004.1 GCA_016234705.1 Betaproteobacteria bacterium
CAGAACGGCGACGCGCGCGCGCAATATGAATCGTTGTTCGGGAAGCTGTTGCGCCTGCCGGACGAGACGCTGGTGTTTCCCGCGCACGACTACAAAGGCGACACCGTCTCCACCATCGGCGAGGAGAAGCGCTACAATCCGCGCCTGCAGGTGAAATCGGTCGACGACTATGTCGCGCTGATGGGAAGCCTCAACCTGCCGAATCCGAAGATGATGGACGTGGCGGTGCCGTCCAACATGCGCATCGGCCTGGCGCAAGCCGAGATCGCGCGCCGCGGCTGGGCGCTCGATGCGGCGGCCGCGATCGCGCTCATCGGCCGCGCCGACGTCGCCTTTGTCGACCTGCGCGAAACCGGCGAGCGCCTGAAGCACGGCAGCATTCCGGGCGCGCTGCACGCGCCCTATGGCGATTTGCAGGACAATATCCGCGCCGGCGGCATGTTGCGCGAGCTCGCCCGCGTCACCGACAAGCGCATCGTGTTCTATTGCGCCTTCGGCGAACGCTCGGCCATGGCGGTGCAGGCCGCGCAGGACGCCGGCCTCCTGTCGGCGCTGCATGTCGAAGGCGGCATCGACGCCTGGAAGAAGGCGCAGGGGCCGCTCGCCGGGCACGGTGCAAATCCGTAGCCCTTTGTCGCAAAGCCGTAGCAACAAAGCGGGCTAATACACGATCTTGTTGATCGAATATTCGACGATCCCCTGCGCGCCGGCTTTCTTGAGTTTTGGAATGATTTCGCGCACGACCTTTTCTTCCACGATCGTTTCCACGGCCACTGCGTTATTGTCGTAGAGATTGGACACGGTTGGATTCTTGAGCGCCGGCAACAGCGCGACCACCGCATCCAGGTCCTTCTTGTCGACGTTCATCTTCAGTCCGACGCGGCCTTCCGCGATGATCGCACCCGAGAGCAGCAGCGCGATCTCGTCGATCTTCTCCTTCTTCCAATCGTCGCGATATGACTTCTTATTGGCAATCAGCTTGGTGCTCGATTCAAGGATCGTCTCGATGACGCGCAGCTTGTTGGCGCGCAAGGACGATCCGGTCTCGCTCAGATCGGCAATCGCATCGACCAGGTCGGGCGCCTTGACTTCGGTGGCGCCCCAGGAAAATTCCACCTCGGCCTTAACGCCGTTCTTCGCCAGATATGACTGCGTTACATGCACGAGTTCCGTCGCGATGCGTTTTCCCGCCAGGTCCTTCACCGAGCGGATGGGCGACTCTTCCGGCACCGCCAGAACGAGCTTCACCTTGCCGAAGCCGTTCTTCGAATAAATGAGTTCGGCGACTTCGTGCACCGAAGCGCTGCTTTCCTGAATCCAATCTTGGCCGCTTAAACCGAGATCGAGCACGCCCTGTTCGACATATTTCGGGATCTCCTGCGCCCGGATCATGAGGCACTCGATCTCTTCGTCGTCGATCGACGGTTTGTACGAGCGCTCGTCGACGCGAATGTTGAAACCGGCTTTTTCGAACAGCCGCAACGTCGATGCCTGGAGACTGCCCTTTGGGATACCGAGTCTGATCTTGTTCATGGAGTGCTTCTACCGATGGAACGCGCGGACGAACGGTGCGGCAAGGCTGTTCGCGCGACCCTGCCCCGCTAAGGACGTTATTACATACTCAGCCTGTAGGGCGGAATAGCGAAGCGTATTCCGCCATTCACCTTCGTCGCGACAGGCGCAGGGGCCGGTGGCGGGGTGAGCCAGGGCATCGACAGATATCTTGCTTTCAACAGGGACAACGACAGCGACATTCTGAAAAGCCCATTTAATACGGAAATTTCGGCTTGCCGGTCGTGTAGAGGTGATGCAACGCCTCGAGAAAATTTTCCCGGCGATTATAGTTGCGCAAAGTCACGTATTGCGGAAAATCGAGCTTGCGGATTTCGGCAGCGCTCTTGCCTTCGGCAATCGCCTGCTTGACGCGCGTCTGCGCGTCGGTAAGCAATTTCGCCTCATCGAGCACATCTTGCTTTGTGCCGACATCGCCGTGACCCGGCAGGAACATGTCGACATCCATGGCGGCGAGCTTTTCGAGCAGCGCGACCCAGCCGTCGATCGAGGGCGAGAACGAGGTGTTCGACCAGTTCTTGCGCGCGAACGGGCCGCCGACGAACAGCGCGCGCGCATGCGGGAAATATACCATGGTATCGCCCGGATTTTGGCCCGCGCCGAAATAGAGGATGTCGACGATGCGGCTGCCGAGGCGAATCGTCAGGCGTGAATCGAATGTCATGTCGGGCAGGACGATCTTGACCTCGCCCGGATCGAGTTTCATCGCCTTGAAGAACGCCTGGCGACGTTTGATCTCGAGTTCCTGGTTCTTGACGATGCCGGCAAGCGTGTCGCGGTGAGCGATGATGGTGGTGCCGATCTTCTTGAACTCCGGATTTCCGAGAAAATGATCGCCGTGGG
This sequence comes from Betaproteobacteria bacterium, assembly GCA_016234705.1. Lineage (GTDB taxonomy): Bacteria > Pseudomonadota > Gammaproteobacteria > Burkholderiales > SG8-39 > 2-12-FULL-64-23. Next base: position 2,416 of record JACRAS010000004.1, read on the forward strand.
CGTGGGTATTGATCGCCCATTTGATCGGCTTGTCGGTGATCTTGCGGATGCGTTCGATGAGATCGCGGCCGTGCGCGGGATGTTGGCGCGTGTCGACCACGAGAACGCCCTCCTCGGTCACCAGGAACGCGGAGTTCGAGGACAGATCGTCGTAGAGAAAGTAAAGGTCGGGCGCGACCTGCTTGAGCTGGGTCGCTTGGCCTTCCCGCAGGCGGAAATCGTCAAGCCGGTTGACGTCCTGGCTCGCCGCCGGCGCAACGGCGCACGCGAGCAGTGCCGCAATCACGAACGATGACGCTTTCATGTTCGGCTCCATTTATGCGGGGTTTCCCGGATGACTCCCAAACGAGCGTGAATATTTGCGGTTTTGCCGCCTTCCTGCAAGGCCGGCGCGAGCGGTGGATGGCTTGATCCGGGAAGGGTACCGATTTCGGAATAAATCAAAGCGCCGAGCAAAATGTTAGCCCGGGCGGAATAGCGCAGCGTATTCCGCATTCACGATCTCGTTGACACGACGGCGCAATGCGCTGCGCTATTGCGCCCTACGATGCTACGATGCCGCACTACTCGTCATGCCCGCGCTTGTCGCGGGCATCCACGTCTTGGCGGCGCATGAATCAGTCCGGGACCGCCCTGCCAGTTTCACGCGCCACAATCTCAACAAACTTCGCCCAGCGCCGTTTCCCCTTTCTCTTCAATATGTTGTCTATATGAAAAAATACTTATCCTCGCCCTCCCAAACGGCCTTATATTCCTAATCGCCCGATCCCATGAGGGGTCGCGAACCGGTTGCGCCGGCTCGTGGGGACGGGCGCGGCGCCCGCGGGCGTGCCTCGCAAGCACGCGCTCGGGAGGCCTCGGGAAACCCGTTCGGGGGCATTACGACCCTCTGCCGGGAGCCGGCTGGACTAGGGACTGGCAGCTTCGCCTCGTCCCAGGAAACGCGGGGCCCGAGGACAGAAAACGCCGCGACGGCGCGCCGAGAGGCGCCGCACCTTGGCAACAAGGTGCGCACATAAGGAATGGCTGCGCCGATTGGCGCGCCGTCCCCCTCCCTTTTCCAAGGGAGGGCCAAGTTGGAAAGCTCGGGCGCGCGCCGCGCCGCGAGAACGAAGAAGTTTGCCTGGATGAATGAAACAATGAGCGAGATGCTGATTCACTTCCCCTCTCCCCTTGTGGGAGAGGGAAAGAAGGGCTCAATGCAAAATCTGGCTCAAAAACAGCTTGGTGCGCTCGTGCTGCGGATTCTTGAAGAATTCCTCCGGGCTGTTCGCCTCGACGATTTGGCCCTCGTCCATCAGCACCACGCGGTTGGCCACCTGGCGGGCAAAGCCCATCTCGTGGCTGACCACCAGCATGGTCATGCCGTCCATGGCCAGCTCCACCATGGTGTCGAGCACCTCCTTGACCATTTCCGGGTCGAGCGCCGAGGTCGGCTCGTCGAACAGCATCACTTTCGGGTTCATGCAGAGAGCGCGCGCGATCGCCACCCGCTGCTGCTGGCCGCCGGAGAGCTGGCCGGGATATTTGTGCGCCTGCTCGGGAATGTGCACGCGCGCCAGGTACTGCATGGCCAGTTCCTCGGCCTGCGCCTTCGGCATTCTGCGCACCCAGATCGGCGCCAGCGTGCAGTTCTCCAGCACGCTGAGATGCGGGAACAGATTGAACTGCTGGAACACCATACCGACCTCGGCCCG
>JACRAS010000076.1 GCA_016234705.1 Betaproteobacteria bacterium
GAACGGATGCGCTTTTCATCCGTTCGGAAAACTGGGTTGGCGCGCGCAGCGCGCAGGTTTTGGCAAAACCTGCGCGGACGAAAAACCGTCCGCGCGGATCGTCGCTTGCGCACGGATGAAAAGCGCATCCGCGCGCAATCGGCGATCTTGGATAAACCCCTTGCGCCGTGTTTGGTGTTAAGGGTGTTAACCATTACCGCGATTGGCGCGCGCAGCGCGCAAGTTCGGTCCTCGCTCGGGACGAGTTTTTCAGTTGCCCGCTAAATACTTGCGCAGCCGCCGCACGCCTTCCTGCAAATCGTCCAGGGAGCGCGTATACGCGAAGCGCACATAGCGCTCGGCCTGATTGGCGCCGAAATCCTTGCCCGGCGTGATGGCCACCCCTGCTTTCTCCAGCACGTCCAACGCGAATTTCCCGCTATCCGGGGCGAAACGCTCGATCCCGGCGTAAATGTAGAACGCCCCTTCGGGGGTAACCGGAATCGAGAACCCCAGCTCGCGTAGCGCCGGCACCAGAAAATCGCGCCGCCGCCTGAACTCGGCGCGGCGCTCCTCCAGTATCACGGTCGTCTCCGGGGCAAAGGCGGCGATGCCGGCGTACTGCGCCGGCGCGGAAGGGCAGATGAAGGCGTTCTGGGCGAAGGTCTCGACCGTGCGCACGCAGTCCTCCGGCGCCACCAGCCAGCCCAGGCGCCAGCCGGTCATGCTGAAATACTTGGAAAAGCTGTTCACCACGAATATGCGGTCCGAGTGCGCGAGCGCGCTCTCGAATGCGCTCGCATAGGTGAGCCCCTGGTAGATCTCGTCCACGATCGCCACCCCGCCGCGGGCGTGCACCGCCTCGACGATGGCGCGCATTTCCGCCGGCGCGATCATGGTCCCGGTCGGGTTGGACGGCGACGCGATGAGCACGCCGCGCGTTTTCTCAGACCAATTGGCCTCGATCAACTCCCGCGTCAGTTGGTATTGGGTTTGCGGCCCGACCGGGATACTCTTGACCTGGCCCTCGAAAAAGCGCACGAAATGACGGTTGCACGGATAGGCGGGGTCGGGCATCAGGATCTCGTCGCCGGGGTCGACCAGCACGCCTGCCGCAATCAACAGCGCGCCCGAAGCGCCGGCCGTAACGACGATGCGGCAGGCGGGCACCTCCAGGCGATAGCGCTCGCGGTAATGCTGCGAGATCGCGTGGCGTAACAGCGGCATGCCGAGCGCCGAGGTGTAATGGATGGGGTATTGCTGCAGCGCCTCGATGGACGCGGCGATCACCGGATCGGGCGCGGTAAAGTCGGGCTCGCCGATCTGCATCTGGATGATGTGCTTGCCCTGGGCCTCCAATTCCTTCGCGCGGTTCCAGATTTCCATCACCTGGAAAGGCTTGATTTCGGTCATCCTGCGAGCGAGTGTCATATGCCAATTATGACACCGGACCAGGCCGTGGTTCGAGTGGTTTTTTTGATTTTCAGGTGAGCATCGAATGGGCATCTCTCGCGCGAAGCCGCCCGCCAGCGTTAGCGTTCCGTCTATCGCGGGACTATAATCTGGCGCTCCGACAGCACCGTTTGCACCCAGGAAAAATCATGGAAGACCAATTGCGCAAGGCCGCGCTCGACTATCATCGCCTGCCCAAGCCGGGGAAGATTTCAGTCACGGCGACCAAGGGCCTGATCAATCAACGCGATCTTGCCCTGGCCTATACGCCGGGCGTGGCGGCGGCGTGCGAGGAGATCGTGCGCGACCCGGCCGAGGCGCGCAACCTGACCGCGCGCGGCAATCTCGTCGGCGTCATCACCAACGGCACGGCGGTGCTGGGGCTGGGCGCGATCGGCCCGCTCGCAGCCAAGCCGGTGATGGAAGGCAAGGCGGTGCTGTTCAAAAAGTTCGCCGGCATCGACTGCTTCGACATCGAGGTAAACGAACTCGACCCGGTCAAGCTGGTCGAGGTGATTGCCGCGCTCGAGCCCACGTTCGGCGGCATCAACCTCGAAGACATCAAGGCGCCTGAGTGCTTTTACGTCGAGAAGATGCTGCGCGAGCGCATGAAAATACCGGTGTTCCACGACGACCAGCACGGCACCTCCATCATCGTCGGCGCGGCGGTCCTCAACGGCCTGCGCGTGGTCGGCAAGGACATCGCCCGTGTCAAGCTGGTGGTCTCCGGTGCGGGCGCCGCGGCGCTGGCCTGCCTCGATCTCCTGCAGAGCCTGGGCCTCGCCATGGAAAACATCTGGGTCTCGGACATCAAGGGCGTGGTGTACGCGGGGCGCAAGGAGGAGATGGACCCGAACAAGGCGCGCTATGCGAAGGAGACGGAGGCGCGCACCCTGGGCGAGATCATCGCCGGCGCCGACGTGTTCCTCGGCCTGTCCGCGGGCGGGGTGCTCATGCCAGAGATGGTGAAGAAAATGGCGGACAAGCCGCTCATTTTCGCGCTCGCCAATCCGGAGCCGGAAATCCAGCCGGACCTGGCCAAGGCCGCCCGGCCCGACGCGGTCATCGCCACCGGCCGCTCGGATTTTCCCAACCAGGTGAATAACGTCCTTTGTTTCCCCTTCATTTTCCGCGGCGCGCTCGACGTGGGTGCGACCAGCATCAACGAGGCGATGAAACTCGCTTGCGTGCACGCCATCGCCGACCTCGCCATGGCCGAGCAATCCGAGGTCGTCGCCGCCGCTTATGGCGAACAGAACGTCGCTTTCGGCCCGGAATACCTCATTCCCAAACCTTTCGATCCGCGCCTGCGCATCAAGATTGCGCCGGCGGTGGCCAAAGCGGCGATGGACTCGGGCGTAGCCACGCGGCCGATAGCCGACCTCGATCTCTATGCCCAGCAGCTGAACGAGTGGGTCTATCACTCCGGCCTGCTGATGAAGCCGGTGTTCTCCGCGGCCAAGGCGGCGCAGAAAAACCGCATCGTGCTGGCCGAGGGAGAGGATGAGCGCGTGCTGCGCGCCACCCAGGTGATCGTGGACGAACGGCTGGCGCGGCCCATCCTGATCGGCCGGCCGGCGGTGATCGAGCGGCGCCTGGAGCGCTTCGGCCTGCGCATCAAGCCCGGCGCGGATTTCGATCTCGTCAACCCGGAGAACGACCCGCGCTACCGCGACTACTGGGAGGAATACCACCGGCTCACCGAGCGCCGCGGCGTGTCGCAGCATTACGCCCAGATCGAGATGCGCCGGCGGCTCACGCTCATCGGCGCCATGATGATGCACCGCGGCGAGGCCGACGGCATGCTCTGCGGCACCTTCGGCACGCACGGCCTGCATTTGCACTATGTCGACCAGGTGATCGGCTTGCGTCCGGGGGTGAAGAATTACTACGCCATGAACGTGCTCCTGCTGCCCAAGCGCACCGTGTTCATCTGCGACACCTACGTCAATTTCGATCCCGCGGCGGAGCAGGTGGCCGAGATGGCGGTGCTCGCGGCGGAGGAAATACGCCGCTTCGGCATTACCCCCAAGGCGGCGCTGTTGTCGCATTCGAGCTTCGGCACCAGCGACCAGCCCACCGCGGTGAAAATGCGCCGGGCGCTGGCGCTGATCCGGACGCGCGCGCCCGAGCTCGAGATCGACGGCGAGATGCACGGCGATGCGGCGCTCTCCGACGCGGTGCGCCGCGCCGCGTTCCCGCGCTCGCGTCTGAAGGGCGAAGCGAATCTGCTGCTCATGCCCACGGTGGACGCGGCCAACATCGCCTTCAACCTGCTCAAGACCGCTGCCGGCGACGGTATTTCGCTCGGCCCCATCCTGCTCGGTTCGGCCAAGCCCGTGCACGTCCTCACGCCATCGGCCACGGTGCGGCGCATCGTCAACATGGCGGCGCTGACGGTGGTGGACGCGAACGCGGCGCGCAGCCAGCTGCAACTTTCGCTCTAGCATTTGGATGGAACAGACAAAACCAAAAGCAGGTTTGATTCTCACCGGCGGCGGCGCGCGCGCTGCCTACCAGGTAGGCGTGCTCAAGGCGGTCCGCGATCTGCTGCCCGACCAGGCGAAGAATCCCTTTCCGATCTTGTGCGGGACTTCGGCCGGCGCCATCAACGCCGCGGTGCTCGCAATCCACGCCGACCATTTCCGCCGCGGCGTCGGCTACCTGCTGGAGGTGTGGGAGAACTTTCACGTGGAGCGCGTCTACCGCGCCGATCCATGGTCCATGCTCAAGACCAGCGCCCGCTGGTTCGCCTCGATGCTGTGGATCAAACGCAACAGCCCGGCGTCGCTGTTCGACAACACGCCGATACGCGAGATGCTGGAGAAGACGCTCGATTTCGGACGCATCCAGGAAAACATCGACAAGGGCGCGCTCTATGCAGTGTCGGTCACAGCCTCGGGCTATTCATCCGGGGAAAATGTTTCCTTCTACCAAGGTGGCCCCGGGCTCGAGGCCTGGGAGCGTACCCAGCGGGTGGGCGCCGCCACTACGCACAACGTCGATTACCTGATGGCATCCTCGGCCTTGCCCTTCCTTTTTCCCGCGGTGAAGCTCAACCGCGAATACTTCGGCGACGGCTCGATCCGGCAGATCGCGCCGATCAGCCCGGCGCTGCATCTGGGCGCCGACCGCGTGCTGGTGATCGGCACCGGGCGAGCGCAGACCGAGGCGGCGCGAGTGCGCTCCAGCCTTTATCCTTCGATCGCTCAGATCGCCGGCCATGCGCTGAACAGCATTTTCCTCGATGGTCTGGCGGTGGACCTGGAGCGGCTGCAGCGCATCAACCGCACGGTCAGCCTGATTCCGGAGGACAAGCGGCTCGAGGCCGGGGTGCACTTGCGCCCGGTCAAGGTGCTGATGATCTCGCCCAGCGAGTCGATCGAGCGCATCGCCGGCCGGCACGTGCAGGAGTTGCCGCGGATGCTGAAATTCGTGCTCGGCGGCATCGGCGCGATGAACCGCCGAGGCTCCAACCTGGCGAGCTACCTGCTGTTCGAGGAGACCTTTTGCCGAGCACTCATCGATCTGGGCTATCGGGACACCTTCGCCCAGCGCGATGCGGTGCTGGAGTTTCTGGGCGTGGGTCAGTGAACTATGTGCGGCGTTGCGCTTGTTGCGCGGACGAGAGACCGTCCGCGCGCAATCGGCGATCTTGTATGAAACCCCCGCACTGTCCTTGCTTTTATCGATAACCGAGTTTTCTGGACGGATGTGCTTTTCATCCGTCCAAAAAACTCGGTTGGCGCGCGCAGCGCGCAATGGTCGTGCGCCGATATCGGTGGACCAGGAGGATATCTCGACCTACGCCGATCGATCTTGGATAAGACCCTGCGCTGTCCTTGTTTTCATCCATAACGGCGCGCAGCGCGCAAGTCCGCTTCCGGCTTGTCCGGCTTTGGACTAAACTCGTAATCTCCCATCGCGTATCGAGGTGTCGCCATGTCCGACCCGCTGCCGGATCCGTTCGAATTCATGAAAAAGCTGTGGAACCCCATGGGATTGCCCATGCCGGGGATGGTCGCGCCCACGCTCGACCTAGACGCCGTGGAAAAAAAGATCACCGACCTGAAATCGGTGGAGAGCTGGCTCAATCTCAATCTCAACATGCTGCGCCTGTCGATTCAGGGGCTGGAGATGCAGAAGAACACGCTGGCCGCGATGACGGCCATGCAGCCCGGGCCGGCAGACGCCGGCGGGCAATCGGCCAAGAATCCGTTCTCGGATCCTAGCGCCTGGTGGACCATGATGCAGGCGGCGGCCGCGAGTGCCGCCGCGGCCAAGCCGGCCGAGGCAAAGCCCGCAGATGAGACGCCGGCCAAGGCGAAGCCAAAATAGCAGGAACGGACCCGCGCCGCAGGTCCGTTTCGATCGCGGCGGATTTTCTGTTGTAACATGTCGCTCCGTTGGGGTTCGACCGCGGTGGGCTTTGCGCGACCCATCCCTGATTTTCCGTGGTTCAATCTTTTGGTTGGGAACAGAACATGTCAAAAGCGATCCGGTTGCATCAACAAGGCGGCCCCGAAGTCATGGCGTGGGAAGACGTGGAGGTCGGCGAACCCGGACCGGGGCAGGCGCGCCTGCGCCACAATGCCTGCGGCCTGAACTACATCGACGTCTACCACCGCTCCGGCCTGTACCCGCTGCCGCTGCCGAGCGGCATCGGCATGGAAGCCGCCGGCGTGGTCGAAGCGGTGGGGCCGGGCGTGACCAACGTCAACAAGGGCGACCGTGTGGCCTACGCTTCCGGTCCGGTCGGCGCCTATGCGGAAGCGCGCCTCATGGCCGCCGACCGCCTGGTGAATCTGCCAGATTGGATTTCCTTCGACCAGGGCGCGGCGATGATGCTGCAGGGCATGACCACGCAGTATCTACTCAAGCGCACCTACAAAGTCCAGCCCGGCGACACCATCCTCATTCACGCGGCGGCGGGCGGCGTGGGCCTGATTGTCTGCCAATGGGCGAAGGCGCTGGGCGCGACGGTAATCGGCACCGTCGGCTCGGACGAGAAGGCGGCGCTGGCGAAGTCTCACGGCTGCGACCACGCGATAGTCTACACGCGCGAGAATTTCACCCAGCGGGTGAAGCAGATCACCGGAGGCGCTCTGTTGCCGGTGGTGTACGACTCGATCGGCAAGGACACTTTCGTCGGGTCGCTCGACTGCCTGCGCCCGATGGGCATGATGGTGAGCTTCGGCAACGCCTCGGGTCCGACCCCGCTCTTCGACTCGAGCATGCTCGCTTCGCGCGGTTCGCTGTTTTTCACGCGGCCGAGCCTGATGCATTACACGGCCAAGCGTGAAGACCTGGTGGCCACGGCCAAGGACCTGTTCGACATCGTCCTGTCGGGCAAGGTGAAAATAGAGGTGCGGCAGCGCTATGCGCTCAAGGACGCGATGCAGGCGCACCGTGACCTGGAAGCGCGCAATACCAGTGGATCGACCTTGCTCGTTCCCTAAATGATGTCCTCAGACGCAACCGACCCGAGGGAAATGAGCGGCCCCGCCGCCGAAGCCTGGCTGCGCCGGCGCTTCGCGGCCGGCTGCGCGATGACGCCCATCGCCACCGGGGATGGTCATCTGTGGCGCCAGACCGAGGAGTTGCGGCCCGCGGCGGTGCTGGTGCCGGTGGTGAGGCGCGAGGCCGGGCTTACCATCCTGCTTACCCAGCGCACCGACCACCTGTACGACCACGCCGGCCAGATCAGCTTTCCGGGCGGGCGCAGCGAAGCCCACGATGAATCCCCCGCAGCGACAGCCTTGCGCGAAACGTTCGAGGAAATCGGCCTGCCGCACTCCCATGTCGAAGTGCTGGGTTTGCTGCCCGAGTACACCACGGTCACCGGCTACCACGTCACCCCGGTGGTCGGATTGGTGAGCTCGCCGCCGATCTTGAGCCTGGATGCATTCGAGGTGGCGGAGGCATTCGAGGTGCCGTTGACGTTTTTTCTCGATCCCGTCAACCATCAGCGCAACACCATGCAGTATCAGGGCCGCACCCGGCATTACTACGCCATGCCTTATGAACGTCGCTATATCTGGGGCGCAACGGCGGGGATGCTGATGAACCTCTACGCGTTTCTGACCGCAGCATAGCTCGGCAATCGTTTGCCGATGCCTGATGCGCGCCTGGTCATGCGTCCGCGCCGGCGGAGTGAGTATAATGTCGTGGTATTTGTCCCGCGCCGCCGCCTAAGAAATCCGCTTCCCCAATGAGTCTCATCTCGCTGATCATCGCCCTGCTGCTCGAGCAGTGGCGGCCGCTGGCCGAGCGCAAGTACCTGGCATTCCCGGCCGTGCGATTTGCCGACTTCCTGCTGCACCACTTCAATGCCGGCGAGCGCGCGCATGGAATAATCGCCTGGGCGCTGGGCGTGGTACCGGCGACGCTGCTGGCGATCGGCGCATATTACCTTCTATATCACCTGTCTTGGCTACTGGCCTTGGCTTTCAACGTGCTCATACTGTACGTGACCATGGGTTTTCGCCAGGTGGGCCATTATTTTACCGACATTCATTGGGCGCTTAAGAGCGGCGACCTGGACCAGGCGCGCGCGCTCCTCGGCCAATGGCGCGGCGCGAGCTGCGCGCGGCTGAGCCTCGAAGAGGTGGTCCGCCTTAGCATCGAAGAGGCGCTCGTGGCCTCGTATCGGCATGTGTTCGCGGTGGTGTTCTGGTTCGTGGTGCTGCCTGGGCCGAGCGGGGCGATACTCTACCGGCTGTCGTCGTTTCTGCGCCGTCGCTGGGCCGATAGCGGCGATGCCGGACTGGCGGCGTTCGGCAGTTTCGCCGCCCAGGTGTTCAGGCTGCTCGATTGGGCACCGGCGCGGTTGACCGGCATTGCCTTTGCCGTCGTCGGCGATTTCGAGGATGCAGCCTACTGCTGGCGCACGCAGGCGGCGAAATGGCCCGACCCCTCGCTCGGTGTCGTGCTCGCCAGCGGCGCCGGCGCCATGGGCGTGCGCCTGGGCATGCCATTTCTTTCCGAGCTGAGTCCCGTCGACCGGCCGGAACTGGGCTTGGGCGACGCAGCCGACCTCGGTTTTCTCGATAGCACCATCGGCTTGGTATGGCGCGCGCTGGTCGTGATCCTGTTCCTATTGCTGCTGCTGGCGATTGCGCGGGCGCTCAGCTAGCGGCGCGGGCGGGGGCGCGATGTTCGCGTCACCGCCGCTGACGCATACATATCAGCATTGCGGCCGCGGCGCGCCGCAATGCCAGCAGGCGCTGAATTGGCCTTCCAGCGCCTCGCCGCAGCTTGGGCAGTGCCACGGTGGCCCGGCAACTGCGCCGCGGCCGAAGTCGCTCACGACCCGCCTGGCCCGCTCCAGATCGCGTTCGTCCAGCAGCCACAATTGGGGTGCGCATTCGGTGAACGGGATTTCTCCGGCAAGCCGGCTGAGCAACTCGTTCTTGATCTGGCAGCGGATGCCCTCGGCCTCGAGCAGGTTCTTCAGGTGATGGATCTCGAACAGGTTAAGCGAGCTGTACAGCGGCTGCATGATTACTTTTGGCCGGTTTCGGCGCGGCTGATGCGGCGGAACATGTCCAGGCGCCGCGGGTGGATGGCGCCTTCCGCCGCGGCCTGCACCAGGGCGCAACTCGGCTCGCTCAGGTGGCGGCAGTTTTGAAAGCGGCATTGCCCCAGAAAACGCCGGAACTCGACGAAACCGGCTTCGATGTCTTGCGGCGACAGGTGATGCAGGCCGAACTCCTGCAGGCCGGGGCAATCGATCAGGGTGCTGGCGGTGTCCAGGCGGTGCAACCGCGCCTGGGTCGTGGTGTGGCGGCCGGAAGCGAGAAAAGCGGAGATTTCCCTGGTGGCGACGCGCGCATCCGGCAACAGCGCGTTGATGATGGTGGACTTGCCCATGCCGGACTGCCCGACCAGCACGGTAGACTGGCCTGCGAGCCGTGGGCGCAGCGCCTCCGCGCCTTCCAGCGCCGACAGCTGGATCACGCGATAGCCGGCCTGGGCGTAGGGTTCGAGCCGCGCCAGTGCCGCCATGGCGGCTTCCTTCAGGTCGCGCTTGCTGAGCAGGATGAGGGCATGCATGTTCTGATACTCGGCAGCCACGAGGCAGCGGTTGATCAATTCCTCGCTGAAGCTGGGCTCGGCGGCGACGACGATGGCGAGCTGGGAGACGTTGGCGGCGATCGGTTTTTGCCGGTGCGCGGCGGAGCGGGAGAACAGGGTGGAGCGCGGCTCCACCGCCTCGATCACGCCCTGCTTGTCCGCGGTCCGGACGAACATCACTCGATCTCCGCACGCGACCGTGCTTTTCTTGCCGCGCGGAAAGCAGGCGTATTGGCGGCCGTCGCCGGTTTCAACCAGGTAGTGCCGGCCGTAGGCTGCGATCACCTGGCCGGCGAGCATCCGGTCGTCCTTCAGATCAGACAAAGGGATTCGATCTTCGCCGCGCAGATGAAATCATTCATCGAGATGCCGCCCACGGAGTGGGTGTTCCAGGCGACCTGGCACTTGTTGTAGCCCACCAGCATTTCCGGATGATGATCCTCGCGGTGAGCGATCCAGGCCACCATGTTCACGAACGCCATGGTTTCGTAATAATTCTTGAACGAGTAGGTCTTGCGGATCGCGCCGTCCCGATGCTCCCAGCCCGGCACCTGCCTCAGGTATTCGTCGATTTTCGCCTGCGCCAGCGGCGGCGTTCCGGCCGGTTGCGGTTTGGACATTCTTTCCGAGAGCTTGCTCATGTGCCGCCTTTCATGCAGGCTGCGCCTGCGCTTGCGCCCCCGCGCCCTGCAGCCGGGCGATGCGCAGCAGTGCCGGCGGATGCGAATCGTAGAAGGCCGAGTACAGCGGATCGGGCGTGAGCGTGGCGGCGTTGTCCTGGTACAGTTTCACCAGCGCATGGATCAGGTCGGCCGGCGCCGCGTGCCGGGCGGCATAGGCGTCGGCTTGGTACTCGTGCATGCGTGAATACAGGCTGGTGAGCGGGTGCAGCAGAAAGGTGAACACCGGCACCACCAGGAAGAACAGCATCAACGCGAGCGCGGTCGAATGAGCCTGGACATTGAGGCCGGCGTAGAACCAGTCCTGTTTCATCGCGTAACCGAGCAGCCAGAGGAAGCCCAGGCTCAGGGCGAACAGCGCCGCCATGCGTTTCCACACGTGATGGTGGCGGAAGTGTCCCAGTTCATGCGCCAGCACCGCCTCGATCTCCGCCGGGGCGAGGCGCGCGATCAGGGTGTCGAACAGCACGATGCGCTTGGCCGCGCCAAAACCGGTGAAATACGCATTGCCGTGGCTGGAGCGCCTGGAGCTGTCCATCACGTAGAGGCCCTGCGCCCTGAAGCCGCATTTGGCGAGCAGCGCTTCGATCCGGTTTTTGAGGCCGGTATCCGCTAGCGGCGTGAACTTGTTGAACAGCGGCGCGATCAGTGTCGGGTAGAGGGTGAGCACCAGCAGGTTGAACACAATCCAGGTGATCCAGACGTACAGCCACCATTGCTCGCCCATGCGTTGCATCAGCCAGAGCACGCACGCGAGCAGCGGCAGGCCCAGTGCCGCGCCGATCAGGGTCTGCTTGACGAGATCGGCGAAGAACAGCTTCAGCGTCATCTTGTTGAAGCCGAAGCGCGCTTCGATGACGAAGGTGCGGTACAGCGCCAGCGGCAGGTCGACCAGGCCGGAAATCAAGGCGACGCTGACGATGAGCGCGATGCCCTGCGCGTAGCCGCCGGCGTCGAACACGCCGAGCCAAGCGTCGTGCAGCGCCTGCAAGGCGCCACCCAGGGTGAGCGCGAGCAGCAGCGCCGCGCCGATGAGAACCTCGATCCTGCCCAGTCGCGTCCTGGCGCTGCTGTAATCGGCCGCTTTCTGGTGCGCTGCCAAGCCGATATGCAAAGAGAAATCCGCAGGCACGTTGCCGCGGCAGCGCGCGATGTGGCGGAGGTGGCGCCGGGCCAGCCACAGGCGCAGGCCCACGGTGAGCGCGAGCGCGGCGAGAAAAACGGCGGTGAAGGTCTGCATCTGGCTGAAATATGACACAATAACGCCCTTCAATCAATCGACGCGGCGAGCATCCGAATCATGCCTCAAGATCAGAACAATCTCGTATGGTTGGACATGGAAATGACCGGACTTGATCCCGACCGCGACAGAATCATCGAGATCGCGATGGTAGTCACGGACTCGCAATTGAATACGGTAGCCGAGGCGCCGGTGCTGGTCGTGCATCAGCCGGACAGTGTGCTCGAGGCAATGGACGACTGGAACAAGTCCGCACACGCCCGCTCCGGCCTGATCGCCAAGGTCAAGGCGTCTACTCTGATAGAGGCCGAAGCCGAGCAGAAGTTCCTCGATTTCCTGGTGCAGCACGTGCCCGCGCGTACTTCTCCGATGTGCGGCAACTCGATCTGCCAGGATCGGCGCTTCCTCGCGCGCTACATGCCCCGGCTGGAAGCCCATTTCCATTACCGCAATCTCGATGTCAGCACGCTCAAGGAGCTGGTGAAACGCTGGAAGCCGGAACTAGCCAAGGGAATGGTAAAACATGGCAAGCACGAAGCGCTTGCCGACATCCAGGAGTCGATCGAGGAACTCAAGTACTACCGCGAGCATTTTCTGAAAGTGTAGAGCGCGACGCCCGCGGTGCCGCAGCAGTCCCCGTCTTTTGCGCGTGGTCCCGATCCTCGGTCTCACACATTCGGAGATCCGCTCGCCTAGCAGCCTGTCGGACCGGCGGATTCAAGTCTGAAGTGCAACAGCCTCTACGTCGCGGCTTCCAGATCGGCGATTGCCGCGGCGAGAAAACGCCCGGCTTCGCCCCCGTTCACCGCGCGATGGTCGAACGTAAGCGAGAGCGGCATCACGCGGTGCACGGCCGGGACACCCGCGAGAGCGAGCACCTGATCGGAAATGCGGCCGGCGCCGAGGATCGCCACGGTCGGCGGCATCACCACCGGCGCCGAATACTTGCCCGCGATCATGCCGAAATTCGATAGCGTGATGGTGTTTCCGCGCAGCTCTTCCGGCGGAATCTTGCGCGCCTTGACGTCGGCGCGCATCGCATCCAGGCCGCGCCGCAGGTCCGCGGCGTCGCGCTTGCCCACGTCGCGCAGAACCGGAACGAACAGCCCGTCCGGTGTATCCATCGCGATACCGACGTCTATTTTTTTGAGCACGCGCCGCCCGATCGCGTGCCCGTCATACCAGGCATTGAGCGCAGGCTCGGCGCGGCAGCCAGCAACCATCGCGCGCACGAGGCGAATGGTGATATCGCTGTCCGGACCCCAGGCATGGATGTCGGCATCATCCATGATCGTGGCAGGGACAATCTCGCTGCGGGCGAGCGTCATGTTGTGCGCCATCGCCCGGCGCACGCCGCGCAGGATTTCCAGCGGCCCCACCTCCGCCAGTAGCTTCGCCACGCGCTGCACGTCGGCGGCAGTGATCAAGCCATCAAGGCCCGAGGGCGTGACCATGGTCAGATCGATATCGAGACGGCGCGCCAGCGCCCGCACCGCGGGCATCGCCTTGATGCCCGCCGCGCCGTGCGCGAGGGCGGTCGCTTCCTCCGCCACCACTTGACGTCCGACCTGCACCTCACCGACTACCGTGCCGCTGTCCTCATCGCCGGCGCCTTCGTAGCCGACCAAGGGGGCGCCCAGATGCACGATCTCGCCGTGCTTTCCGAACAGCTTGGCGATGCGTCCGGAATACGGCGCCGGGATGTCGACGATGGCCTTGGCGGTCTCCACCGACACGAGCGGCTGGTCCACCTGCACCTCGTCGCCAATGGCGACATGCCATTCGATGATCTCGGCCTCCTGCAGCCCTTCGCCCAAGTCCGGCAATCTGAATATTTTCACGTGAACTCCAGGGTAGTGCGCGCCGCGTCGAGGATGCGTTCGACGCTAGGCAGAAACTGATGCTCGAGTTTGGCCAGCGGCACCACCACGTCGTAGCCGGTGACGCGCTGTACCGGCGCGAGGAGCGAAAGCAAACCGTGTTCGGCCAGATTCGCCGCGATCTCGGCGCCGCCGCCGCCGCTGCGCGCGGCCTCATGTACGATCACGCAGCGCCCGGTTTTCGCCACCGATTCGAGTATCGTGCCCATGTCGAGCGGCTTAAGGGTGGCGACATCGATCACCTCGGCCGTGATGCCTTGCTGCCCCAAGGCGTCCGCCGCAGCCAGGGTTTCGTGCAGCATGGCGCCCCAGCTTACCAGCGTGATGTCGCTGCCCTGGCGCAAAGTGAAGCACACATCGAGCGGCAGCGCTTCGCCGCTGTCGGCGACTTCCTGGCGGAACAGCCGGTACAGGCGCGTCGGTTCGAAGAACATCACCGGATCCGGGTCGCGGATCGCCGCCAGCAGCAGGCCGTACGCTCGCGCCGGCGAGGACGGAATCACCACCCGCAGGCCCGGCACGTGCGCGAACAGCGCCTCCGGGCTCTCCGAGTGGTGCTCCGGCGCGTGGATACCGGCGCCGTAAGGCGAGCGCAGTACCATCGGGCACGACAGGCGGCCGCGCGTGCGATGGCGCAGGCGCGAAGCATGGTTGATGATCTGGTCCAGCGTCGAGTAGATAAAGCCGGTGAACTGGATTTCCGCCACCGGTTTCAGCCCCATCGCAGCCATGCCGATGGCGATGCCGGCGATGGCGGTTTCCGCGAGCGGCGTGTCGCGCACGCGTTCTTCGCCGAAACGCGCCTGCAAACCAACGGTGGCGCGAAACACGCCTCCGTTGATGCCGATGTCCTCTCCCAGCAGCACCACGCTCGGATCGTGCTCCAACTCGTACGCCAAGGCCAGATTGACCGTTTCCACCAGATTGACTTCAGCCATGCGAGCCCCGGGCGGAAGCGTGAAAGTGCAAGGCGGCGTCGCGTTGCTGCGACAGCGCGGCCGGCAGCGCCGCATAGAGATGATCGAACATCGCCTGCGGCGGCGGCACGGGCGTCGCGAGATAGGTTTCGACCGCCTGGTTGACGAGCCCGGTGCATTCCCGGTTGAGGCCTTCTTCACGGTCCTTGTCCCAGGCGCCGCGAAGCAGCAGGTGATTGCGCAGCCGCAGGATGGGCTCCAGCGCCCACTGCCTTGCCACGACCTCGGCATCGCGGTAACGCGTGGCGTCATCGGCGGTGGTATGGTCGCCGAGGCGGTAGCAGATGGCTTCGATCAGCGTGGCGCCGCCTCCGCCGCGCGCCTTGTCCAGCGCCTCCTGTGCGATCTGGCGCACTGCGACGACATCATTGCCATCCACCTGCAGTCCCTCGATCCCGGCGGCAATCGCCTTTTGCGCCAGCGTCTGCGCGCCGGTCTGGATGCTGCGCGGCATTGAGATCGCCCACTGATTATTGTTGATCACCAACACCAGCGGCAGCGTCCAGACGCCGGCGAAATTGAGCGCCTCATAGAAATCGCCCTTGGAGGTCGAGCCATCGCCGAGTATGCATACGGCGACGCACGGCTCGCGCCGCAGCTTCATCGCGTACGCCGCACCCGCGGCATGACACGCCTGGGTGGCGATCGGTACGCAGTTCGGAAAGTCGTGCCGCGGCACCGCGAAATCGCTGCCGCGTTCATCGCCGCTCCAGTAGAGCAGGCTCTCGACCATGCTCACGCCGCGCAGCAGTTGTGCCCCGTGGTCGCGGTAAGACGGCAGCAAAACATCTTCACTGCGCATTGCACTGGCCACTCCGATTCCCACTGCCTCCTGCCCCAACGACGAGGCAAAGGTGCCGAGCTTGCCGGTGCGCTGCAGCGCGATCGCCTTGGTGTCGAACAGGCGCGTGAGCACCATCGCGCGGTACAGCGCCACCAGCACCGCCGGATCGCTTGCAAATTGCGGCAGCGGCTGGGTCGATTGGCCCTGGGGATCGAGGAACCGGGTATGGCGGATGTCAAAACTGGCGACGGTGCTCATGCATGTTTCCTGGTTCATTCATTTTCTGTTGCGAGGCGCGTCCGCAGCGCCAGGCGACTTGTTGCGTCGCCGTATTGCCGGGGAAGGTCTGCAGCGCCCTCAGTCGAGTTTAGGTAATAATCCGACGCAGAGCAATACTGCAGCAAGAAGCGCTCAGCGGCGAAATGGAACTGGCTTAGAGCGAACGTGACCTTGCCTTATGCAGGACCTGACAGTCTGGCCGATCACGCCCGCGCCTGCGCGGGCTTCGTGCGCGCATTCCCACAGGGTCATTGCGCTGCTTGCTGCGTCAGACCATCGACGGAGCCTGGGAATAATTCAGCCGGCAATGCGGCCAGAGCGGCCCGTTCGCGTGCGCTCCGGGTCGGATGGTGCCGCGCCTTGACCGCCGCCAGGGCCGAGAGAGTGGTCGCTTCGCGCTTGGCATGCGGCAACTTGTGTTAATGCTTGACTAAATTTATCAACTATTCTATAGTTGACTAAATCAATCAGGCATAGGGAGTGTGTATCTCATTGTAATGATGAGATTTATCAATAGAGGTGATACATGAGGCTGACGAGTAAAGGGCGTTTTGCGGTAACAGCAATGGCCGATATAGCGATGCACTGCGGCACTGATCCGGTGACCCTTGGCGAAATCAGCGCTCGCCAGAAGATATCGGTTTCCTATCTGGAGCAATTGTTCGGGAAGATGCGTCGCTGCGGGCTGGTCGAGAGCGTGCGCGGTCCGGGAGGTGGCTACCGCCTTGCGCGGGCGATGGCGCAGATCGCGGTTGCCGACATCATCCTCGCAGTCGACGAGCCGATCGATGCGACGCAATGCGGCGGGAAGAAAAACTGTCGTGACGACCAGAAATGCATTACTCATGATTTGTGGGCCAGGCTCAACGAGCACATTTTGAATTACCTCGCTGCAATGAGCTTAAAGCAGCTGGTCGAAGACCAGATTGCCAAGCAGGACGGCGTGGCCCCGCTGCAGAACATGCGAAAAACCATGCCTGCGCACGAACTTGGGCCGGTGACTAGCCAAGCAATCTGATTGCAGCAATGATGCCCGTCAATTAACTATGGATTTTTTTGTGATCCCCAGGTTCAGCCGAGACGCCATGGAGTTTGAACTATGGTCATTGAATGGACCTGCAAGAATCAGTTGAGCCATGCCTAGAATTAATGACATCGAAGATACGCCCAATCCCAACGCGAAGAAATTCGTGCTGAAGGAGCCCTTGACCTGGGGGATAGCGCGCTCGTACGAAAATGCCGGGCAGGCGGTGGGCGACCCGTTGGCAGCGGCATTGTTCCAGATCGAGCATGTACGCGATGTGTTCTACATCGATAGCTGGATCACGGTAGCGCAGGACGGCAGTGCCGACTGGCACGAATTGAGCCGCAAGCTCGCGGATCCGATCCGCGCCGCGCCCGCGGCGGGCGAACGCTCGGCTCAATTGGCCGCTGCCGCCGGACCCCGGCAGATCGAGGTCGCGCCGGAAGACCAGGAACGACTAGCTACCATCAACGTACTGCTCGACGAGCAGGTGCGCCCCTATCTGCAGGGCGACGGCGGCGACCTTTACGTACTGGCCCTCAAGGGAAATCTGCTGACCCTGCACTATCAGGGGGCGTGCGGCAGTTGCCCCAGTTCGATATCGGGCACGCTCGCCGGGATCGAAGGCTTGTTGCGCACGATTGAACCCGACATCGAAGTCATGGCAATCTGAGACATTCCGGCTCGCTTTGCTGATGCGGTCGCGGGCTTGATCGGGGAAGCTCATCGCGGCAGCGCTAGCGCCAGCCAGCCTCATCGCGTGTCGCAAGCACGCTAGATGGGCATGAACTTGCACTCCATATTTTCCTCTAACCCCGCATGGAGCTAAGGTTGCAGACATTGCCGGAGACTACGCGCTTCCATGAGCACGTTCAGAGTCCTGCAGTTCAACATGCAGTTCGGCCAGAGTTGGGACGGCGCCAATCCCGACCACGCGCCCGTCAATCTGGACTTGACCATCGCCGAGATTCGCAGCCACGACGCCGACATCGTGCTGTTACAAGAGGTGGAGCAGGCGCAACCCGGCGGCGTGCAGCCCGATCCTCCGCCCAATTACAGGCTGCTGTGCGCCGCGCTCGGTGGCTATGACAGTTTTTTCTCCTACCCCAAAGCGGATCCACGCGAACTGCCTTTCGGCATCGGTCTGGCGATCTTCTCGAAGACGCCATTGCGCGACACCTCACGCCGGAATTTGCCGTCGCCGCCAATTGAGTTCGAATTCGATGGAGAGAAAAGGACACCGACTGACCGCCTGCTGATCGGCGCAAAGACCACGCTTGCCGGCCGCGACGTCCGAATCTTCAATACGCATCTGCTGGCGTTTTTCATGCTCGAATCCTCTGGCGCAGAGCCCGCCGGTCAGTGCGAACTCGTGCTTGAGCAGTTGCGTGCCGCAGAAACTGCGACGCTGATCGGTGGTGATTTCAACGTCAGCAGGCATGAATCCCTGATGTACCAGTTTGCAGCCGCGGGGTATCGGACGGTGCAAAGTGCCGAAACCACTTGGCGCAGGCGCTCATACGTGCTCGACCACATTTTCCATAACCGGCCTCTGCGGGTGGTGCGTCACGCGGTTAAGCCGACACCTGCCTCCGACCACCATGTGCTGGTAGCGGAGTTCGAGTTCGTAGACAGCCTGAACTGCGGAGAATAGGCAGGAAGCGCCACGATCAGTGTTGCTATCGTGATCGACCAGCCGAGCGCATAGCCGGCACTGGCGCCACCGCGCGCGGCCGTCCATGGCTTAGCGCGAAAGGGGGCGCCGCCGCGCAAGTGAAATTTGTCCAGCGCATGACTTGCTAAACGTGCCGGGTAAACTGCAGTTGGTCCGCGCCGCTCATCAACTCCAGGAACTGGCTTCCGCTCAGGTGTATCAGTTCCATGTGATCGCCTGCCTCGAAATAAATGTCGGCCTGCTGTGCCAGATCTTCAGAAATGACCGTTTCGATGCCATAGGCCTGTCCCACCGGGGGGATGGCGCCAAACTCGCAGTCCTTGAACAGGTGGGCAAGGTCCAATTCCTTGGCCAGCCGAAGATTCCGATTGAGTCGTTTGCGCAGCACGCTCAACCTGACATGGTGCGTCGACGGCACTACGGCGATCAGGTAACCGTCGTCGTCTTCGAGCACGACCGTCTTCGCCAGACGGTCGCCCGGCACGTGCGCCGCCGCCGCGATCTTCAAGCTGCCCAGCGCGTGCGGATGATCCACGATATCGTATTCGGTGCCTTTTTCCGAAAGATAATCTTGCAGTGTGATCGCAATGCCCATGACGGCCTCCTATCGCGCGGTGTACGCCAATAAATCCGCTGCTTTCAGTATAGTCCATGAAACAGCAGCTAGCCGAGTTTGCAAGCCGCTATTTCGAACTGATGCACGCCGCTTCAGTGGGCGCTTGCGGCGGCGCCGGCCTTCCACATTCCGGTCGATACATAGCGCTCGCCGGTGTCGCCGAGCTAAAGCGCCTTGCGCCTGCAGCGCCGGCGTCACCTCGGCGATGCCGGCCTTAAGCCGGGCGATCTCGCGATCTTCGGCTTTCATCCGCGCCTCCTGCCACGGCTGGCACAATGGAAATGACCTCACCCTCGGCGACCGCGCTGGCGAGACCGTCGAGCCCGCGCACGTTGTTGCCGCCGATATAGATATTGATGAACTGGCGCGGCTCGCCGGCGGCGTCGAGGACGCGCGACAGCACGCCGTCGTGAGCGGCGCCAAGCGCGTGCAAGGCCTCGCCTAGCGTCTGCGCCTGCACGCGCACCTCGTCCGCGCCGCCGGTATAGGACCTGAGCGGCGTCGGGATGCGGATGGTGACATTGCTCATGGAGTGATTTCCTCTTCCTCGAAACCCTCTTTGCGCAGGCGCCACGAGCGCAGGTCGAGCACGCGTTCGCCGCTGACCGAGACGATCAGGTACGACCATTCCGGCCAGGCAGCGGCCAGGTCGGTGTCCGAGGGTTGCGCCGGATGGTCTGGATGGGAGTGCCAAATACCGACGATTTCCTCGCCGCTTGCGCGCGCATCGCGGTCGGCCGCGAGGTAATCCCGCGGATCGAGCTCGTAGCGGTCTCGGCTGCGTTCTTGATTGAGATTGCGCGCCGGCAGCACGCGCGAAACTTCGCAGCGGCCGTCGCCGCGGCGGCCGAGCAGCAGGCCGCAGGTTTCGCGGGGATAGCCTGCGCGCACGCGTGTTTCGACCTCGGCGCGCAACGCCGGCGGCAGAGACAAATTCGGCCTTGTCGCCATTTCTTTCCGACCCAGAACTGATCTCGAATGCACCGTAGGCTATAAAATCAGAGTGGCTGCGCCGATTAAAGTTTCATGCCGATTCGGTTGCCGACGGAAACAGCGAACGCGCAGCACCGGCCACGAAAGACCCCGATTGCTTTAGTCTCTTATAAGTCAAGAGTTGACAAAAATGGCGAAGATTATAATAAATGGCGAGAGCGCATCCGCGGGGGGGATTTACAAGGGGGGGCGCCCCCCCTTGTTCGTGAGATAAGGGCTTTTCCCCTGCCGGAGGCACGTTGTTCGCTTCCGGATTGTCCGGCTTAGGAATACGCAAGTTAAGCGAGCCGTGTTGGCCGCTTACTTTGCGAGCGTGACCACTTTCTCGCCGTCAAAAACCACACGCATCTTATGGTTGAATATTGGGGCTGTGCTAGACTACCGTTCTCTTATAGGTCCGCTACAGCTTTGGGCGCAGGGTCGGATTCACCGCACGCTCTGCGGATCGTGTCGCAGCCGAGGTGAGCGCGGCACACGTGGCCCATTGGTGCGGCAAACTACGCAAAGCAAGTGCGTAAAGGAGAAACCATGGACAAGCCCTTTCATGCGTTTTATCAAATGCCGGTATTGCCACCTGTGGCACATGTCGCGCCTCTGCGGCCCTTGCTTTGGCTCAAGCTGGGTTGGGACGATTTGCGCCACAACCCGGGACCCAGCATCGCCCATGGATTGCTTCTGGTTGCCGTGGGGTGGCTGATGTTGTTGTTTCTTAGTGCGCAGATAGAGCTCCTGGCAGCGGCTGTCTCCGGGTATTTGCTGGTGGGACCCATATTCGGTGCCGTATTCTATGAGCTGTCGCGACTCCAAGCCGCCGGGCAGCCGGCGACCTTTGACGCGTCGCTTGACGGCGCGTTGAAAAACGGAAAACGGCTGGCGCGCCTGGGATTGGTGTTGGCGATCCTGGCGATCCTGTGGGTGTTGTTATCGGGATTGCTGTTCGAACGAGCCTTTGGCGGTATCCCGCCGTCGGTTCGCGACAATTTCTACCGGACCGTTGTCGATTGGAGCTACCCCGGGTTCTTCGTCACTTATCTGGCTACCGGCGCAATATTCGCGCTGCTCGCCTTCCTGCTGTCGGCGGTCTCGGCGCCGATGATTTTCGATCGCGCGGTAGACATGAACAAGGCGATTCTGACCAGCCTCAAGGCCGTCGGCACGAATCCCGCGGCCATGGCCGTATGGGCAAGCTTGATCGCAGCGCTTACGGCGATCGGATTCGCTTCGTTCCTGTTCGGCCTGGCCATCGTTCTGCCGCTGTTGGGCCATGCGACGTGGCATGCCTACCGGGACCTCATCGTTCGAGGAGATTGAGCAGAACGACGCGGCGGCGCGGCAGGATCCTCATGGGCAAATTGTCGCGCGGGGGGCGCACAGTCACCTCAACAATAACCTGAGTGATGTTTTCCGCGTTCATGCCAGCGCTTGGCAAGCCGATGTGGGGCGATGAATGACGAAGGAAGACCCTGTTGGTGCGGCGGACGCATTCGATCCCCTGGAAGTGGTCATGCGCTACCACCAGGAGACGAAGCACCATTTTTCACGCCATGCGCGCGCGCTCGGCTACATGGACTGGGCGAATCAGCCGGATCCGTTTCGACGCTACGAGGGATCTGCGCTCATTCCCTTACCGGTCCTGGGACCTGACGACGCTCCGCTCTCGCCTTTCTATGAAGACATGTATCACCCTGGAGCGATAGTGAGCGCTCCGGTCACTATCCGCACCCTTTCGCGTTTTCTCGAATTTTCGCTGGCGATTTCCGCTTGGAAGCAGGCCGGCGAAGTGCGCTGGGCTCTTCGAACCAACCCCTCGAGCGGCAACCTGCATCCCACGGAAGGCTATTTGCTCATCGGCAAAGTCGCGGGCCTTTCGCCAGCCCCAGGTCTTTATCACTACACGGCCATGGAGCATGCGCTGGAGCTGCGCGCAGAGGTGCCGACGGAAAGCTTCGATTCCCTCCTGCAAGGGTTCACCTCCAACGCCTTCTTTGTCGGCTTTAGCTCGGTGAACTGGCGCGAGACCTGGAAGTACGGAGAGCGAGCCTTTCGCTACTGCCAGCACGACGTGGGGCACGCGATCGGCAGCGCTCGTATCGCGGCGCAGACCCTGGGCTGGCGCACGCTGCTGTTGGACGGCCTGGCGGACGACACGCTGGCCGCCTTGTTGGGCGTAGATCGACCCGAGGATTTCGAAGGAGCAGAGCGGGAGCATCCAGATTGCCTCGCCGTCGTCTGGCCTGCCGATCAAGAAGCCGGTCGTTCTACCGGGAAGACGATCTCGTTGCCCCTGTTTGTTTCGACCGATGCTGTTCGCGACTCGGCGCGGCGAATCTGGCACGGCAAGGCCAACCGGCTGAGTCGCGACGATCCGGTGAAGTGGCAGATCCTCGACCAGGTGGAAGCCGCATCGTGGAAGTCGAGTACTGAACAAAGGCTCGTAGAATTGAATCAGGACGGTTCTTCAGCCGAGACCCCGACCAACCCGAGCACCCATGCGCCGGGCATTTACCCCGGGCAGCCAAGGGCCGGACAGGTGATTCGCCAGCGCCGGAGCGCGCTTGCGTTCGACGGCAAGACCTCGATTTCAGTCGGCACCTTCTTTACCATGCTGGCCCGCGTCATGCCACGGGTTGAGCGTGAACCATGCCGACGTCCGATGCCTTGGGACGTCCTGCCCTGGGAGCCGGCGATTCACCTTGTCTTGTTCGTCCATCGGGTGAATGGCGTTGCTCCGGGTCTTTATATGCTGGTTCGCGATCCGGCGAAGGTGGACTCGCTCAGACGGGCGATGCACCGACAATTCGCCTGGACCTTGCCACCTGGCTGTCCGGAGAACTTGCCTTTGTTCCTGCTTGACGAGGGCGATGCGCGGCAATTGGCTGCCCAGCTCAGTTGCCGCCAGGAAATCGCCGGCGATAGTGCGTTTTCCCTGGGAATGATCGCGGAATTCGAACCCAGCCTGCGGCGGTACGGCCCCTGGTTTTACCGCAGACTCTTCTGGGAGGCCGGGGTGATCGGCCAAGTGCTTTATCTGGAGGCGGAGGCGAGCGGCGTGCGTGCGACGGGAATCGGCTGCTTCTTCGATGACCCGGTCCATCAGTTGCTTGGGTTCAACGACGCGACGTTTCAGTCCCTCTATCACTTCACCACCGGAGGCCCTGTCGAGGACCTTCGGGTGACCACTTTGCCGCCCTATAGGCTCGATCGTCGAGAGCCCGGCAACTGATGTTTACGCCGACACGTGCAGAGGCGAATAGTCGAGGTTAGGCTCAAAGTGCAGCGTCATGGCAGGCTAGCAATCATATAAATCAATCTCTTGGACGTATCTCATTACTAAACCCATTGCTAACGACGATCTTCATCGGCATGTCTAGTAAAAAGGTGGCCGCGCTTTTTTGGATACGAGATCGAACCGGCTCCGGAATCACCGTTATGGCGGTTCAATATCTGGCTTCGCAGCCGTGGATCGCCATCCGTCATGGTTCGGAGCCTTTATCACGCGGCGCGGAGAGTGGCTGTCGAATGCATGCTGCGCGGCGCCGATGCGATCTATGTCGCACTGGCCGTGCATGTCGGCGTGCCGCTGATCACTCTCGACAAGGAGCTGTACCGGCGCGCACCGCCGGTTGCGCGGGTTCTGACGCCACGTGAATGGCTTCAGCAAGTCGCGGCGCCGCGCAAATGAGCGATCTCGAGACAAAACGCAGCACGGAGAACGCGCTCAAGGCGTTCGCCACGCAGCCGCTCAAGGTCGTCGCGACCGGGCTGTTCAACGCGCTCGGCTATGCCAGCAAGAAAACCCGCGACCTGAAACCGACGGGCCTCGAAGGTTTCTGCGCGATGTTCAACCCCGATGGCCGGCTTAAGCGCAAGCAGGCTCTGAGGCTGGGACTGGCCCGAATCGGAACTCGTGTTTTGAGCTAGCGCGATGCCCCGCCCGGCCATCATCTCCGCTAGATCCCGGTAACTGGGCTTGTAGCTCACGTACCATCGAACGCATAGAATGATAATTTCGTGGTCGAAGTGACGCTACTCAAACAGCTTGGCGAAGTTGTTCAAGGATGTCAGGATCGGCTCCGAGGACGAATCCGATCAATGTACGCCCCGCTGCGCCATCAAGTTGATGCACCAGAACCGAATCCGTTTGGTTGCGGCCCGGTGCCAGTCACTTGATCACTGGCCATCAGAGATGGCCCGAATGCTGTTCTGGCTCACGCTCGCCGCCGCGACCGCCTGGCTGCTGTGGTACATGACCACGATGCCGGGCGTGTCCTATTCCGGACCGCTCAAGCCGCTCACTGCGAACGAGACGCGGCTCGCGGAGAATTTGCGCCGCCACGTCATCGCGATCGCGAGCCGCGAGCACAACCAGTTCCGCTTCGCCGAGCTGGAGGCCTCGGCGCGCTACATCGAGCGCACGTTCGAAGGCTACGGTTACCGCGTCCAGGCGCAGCGCATCGAGGCGCCCGCAGGCGAAGTGCGAAACATTGAGGTGGAAGTCAAAGGCGCTGCGCTTGCATCCGAGATCATTGTCGTCGGCGCGCACTATGACTCCGTGGTCGGCGCGGCGGGGGCGAACGACAACGGCTCGGGGGTCGCGGCGGTGCTTGAGCTTGCGCGGCTGTTCAGGCAGGCGAAGCCCGCGCGCACACTGCGCCTGGTCGCGTTCGTGGACGAGGAGCCGCCATTCTTCAAGACTAACCAGATGGGGAGCCGAATCTACGCGCGGCGCTCGAAGGAGCGCGGCGAGAACATCGTCGCGATGTTCTCGCTCGAGACCATCGGCTATTACTCGGACCGCCCGGGTAGCCAGCGCTATCCGTTCCCGCTCGGGTTCTTCTATCCCTCGACCGGCCATTTCATCGCGTTCGTGTCGAACCTGTCTTCACGCGCGCTGCTGCACGAGGTACTCGCGAGCTTCCGCCGCCACGCCGAGTTTCCCTCCGAAAGCGTGGCCGCTCCTGCCTTCATTCCCGGGGTGGACTGGTCGGACCACCGGTCGTTCTGGAAAGAGGGCTACCCGGCACTGATGGTGACCGACACCGCGCCCTACCGTTATCCGTACTACCACACGGTGCAGGACACGCCGGACAAGGTGGACTACGAGCGCGCCGCGCGCGTAGTGACGGGGCTCCAACGGATGCTGCGCGAACTCGCGGGCGGCGCGGACGCGCCGCGCCAGTGAGAAAGCTCTCACCGCAAAGGACGCCAAGGACGCAAAGGAAAGCAAAGCCGAACCACGAAAGACACGCCACTTCGGGTATCATCCCCTTGCTTCGTTCGCTGTTCCGATTGCAGCGATTTCGATAGCATTTCTTCTTTGGAGGATCCCATGAAATACGGAGCGCGGAATAACATCGTCGGCAAAGTCACAGAGATCAAAAAGGGTTCCCTTATGTCTCAAGTCAAGGTCCATATTGATGGATCTATCGACATCACATCTGTCATGACGCTGGACACTCTCGCGGACCTTGGCGTGAAAAAGGGGGATTCAGTGCGCGTGCTCGTCAAAGCGGTAAGCGTACTTTTAGTGCGGGAGTAGCTTGGGGTCGCGCATTGCCGAAGTTTGACTGGTCGGCGTAGCCCGGCGAAAATCGCGACAGCTAACGCGTGACGGCGTTTAAGCGTTTTCTCTCGTCCCTCCACCGTCATCCAGATACCGCCCGAAGGGACGGTAGCTTTCTCTTGCGCGGCCAACAGAAAGTCACCAAGGACAATGCCGCCCCGGTTCGTCGCCGCTGCACGTGACCGTGCGCGGTGTCCCTATGCTGCTCGGCACGGCGTTTACCATGGGCTCGAAGGCCTGGCCGCCGCGCAGTCGGTGGCTGGCGTCACCGGGGTGAGCATTACGGTGGAGCCTGGCCAGATCATTGCGCCGCCTCCCGACGGGGCGAGCTACCTGGGATTCATCTTCGCCCGGGCGTCGCGCCCCGCGGAGGCTGAAAACGCGCTGCGCATCGCCCATCGCCGGCTGCACTTCGACATCCGCCCCGAGTATCCGGCGACGCAAGTGCCCGCCGCCGGGAAGCCATGACGCTAAATCTGCAACACCTCGTACTTGATGCCGCTGAAGTTATTGCATCAGACCCGACGAAGAGGTCTCCGCTGCTACAGCGGCACCATCTTCCCCGGATTCATCAGGTTGTCCGGGTCGAACAGGCGCTTGATGTCGCGCATCACGTCTACGGCCTCGCCCAGCTCCTGCTCCAGCCAAATCTGCTTGCCCAGGCCGACTCCGTGCTCTCCGGTGCAAGTGCCTTCCATGGCGAGCGCGCGCTCGACCAGGCGCTGGTTGAACGACTTGGCGAGTTCCTGCTCCTCCGGCTTGGCCGGATCGACCAGGAACATCAGATGGAAATTGCCGTCGCCGACGTGCCCGAGCAGCGGTACCGGGCACAGATAATTCGCCACGTCCTTCATGGTCTCGGACACGCACTCGGCCAGGCGTGAAATCGGCACGCACACGTCGGTGGAAAGAGCGCGGCAGCCGGGGCGAAGCTGCAGGCCGGCAAAGTAGGCGTTGTGGCGCGCTTCCCACAGTTTGTTGCGGTCCTCGACCTTGGTCGCCCACTGGAAATCCATGCCGCCGTTCTCCTTCGCGATGGCCTGCACCGTCTCGGCCTGCTCGATCACGCCTGCCTGCGTGCCGTGGAATTCGAAGAACAGGGTCGGGGCGACGCGATAGTCGGTCTTGCTGTATTTGTTGATGCAGCCGATAGCGGTCGCGTCTACGATCTCGCAGCGCGCCACCGGCACGCCTGCCTGTATGGTCTGGATCACGGTCTTGGTGCAGCCTTCGACGGAATCGAATGCGCACACCGCGGCGGACATGGCTTCCTGCACTGCATACAGTTTTACCGTGATCTCCGTAATGACGCCTAGCGTGCCTTCCGAACCGACGAACAGCCGCGTCAGATCGTAGCCCGCCGCCGATTTCTTCGCCCGCTGCGAGGTTTTGATGATGCGGCCGTCGGCCAGCACCACGGTGAGCGAAAGCACGTTCTCGCGCATGGTGCCGTAGCGCACCGCGTTGGTGCCTGAGGCGCGCGTTGCGCTCATGCCGCCGATGGTCGCATCGGCGCCGGGGTCGACGGGAAAGAACAATCCGGTGTGGCGGATGTGCTCGTTCAGTTGCTTGCGCGTGACGCCCGCCTGCACCACCGCGTCCAGGTCGGCTACATGCACCGCAATTACCTTGTTCATCTGGCTCACGTCTATGCATACGCCGCCCTTGACCGCCAGGATGTGGCCTTCGAGCGAAGTGCCGACGCCGTAGGGAATCATCGGAACCTGGTGGCGGCGGCAGACGTTGACGATATCGCGCACCTCCTCGGTGGTCTGCGGAAACACCACGGCATCGGGCGCGGCATGCGGAAAGTAGGACTCGTCCTTGCCGTGCTGATCGCAGATGCCGCGGGCGATGGTGGCGCGTTCGCCCAGCAGGGCCTTGAGTTCGTTGACGAGGCTGGCGTTGAGTTCGCGCGGCTGATTCATAGGAGACCCGTGATGGATGGGATTCCCGATTATAGGAGCAGTCCTGGCGGCGAGCAAAGCGATTCGTTCCCGCGGCAAATCCGATAGGCAGTTTGGCGCGGTCGCGCCGGAGTGGGCGCAGTGGCTTGGGTCGATCCTGCCGCTCACGCATTTGCTGCCTTTCTTTGATTTTTGTCAAACGCCTTGCGCTTGGTTTTCGATTAGACTTCCTGCTATCGCCGCGTTGCGCTTTGCGGGCGATTAACCCGTTCGACTTGGAGGTAGATCATGCAGACCGGCCGTTTCAGTGCGCTCCTGCGCATCGTGTTGACCCTGGCGATTCTCGCTTTCCCGGCTTCGCCGGCGCTGGCGCAGCAGCCCGGGAAGGCGGCTGCGAAGAAGCCCGCTTTCGATACCTCGGCCTGTTATGGCTGTCACGCGCCGATCAAGGCGTTCCACGCCGACGGCAAGCACAAGAGCGTCGGCTGCAACAGTTGCCACGACGGCCTCGACAAGCACCTGGGTGACACGAAGGCACGTCCGGTCACGAAGGTGGAACCTGCCGCCTGTGGCGCCTGTCACGAGAAACAGTTCGAGACGCTGTACAAGATGAACTGGAACAAGATTGCCCGGAACGAGAAGTCGAACGCCACGGGCCCATCGCCGAATCCGGCTTGGGAAAAACTGATGACGCCGCACGGCTTCACCAAAGAGCACAATGTGCCGCGCTCGCACGCCTTCATGCTGCTCGATCAATTCGTGGTGGACCGTGCTTTCGGCGGCCGCTTTGCACCCAAGGACGGCTGGCGCTACCTGACCCAGCCAGGCGGCGGATTCAAGGTCGGGGACATGGTGGTCGACCAATATCCGGACAACAGCGAGCAGAAGCCATTCAAGCCCGGCACCGCCGCGGCGGCCAACCCGGTGTGCCTGAACTGCAAGACCCAGGACCATATTCTCGACTGGGCGTACATGGGCGATCCGGTGCCGAGCGCGAAGTGGAGCCGGACCTCGAAAGTGGTTGACATGGCACGCGCCAGCAAACATGCTATTAATTGCTTCTTTTGCCACGACCCGCACTCAGCCGGGCCGCGCATCGTGCGCGACGGTCTGATCCAGGCGCTCACGCGGCCGGAGAAGGACACGCTGTGGAACAAGGATGAGCGCGGCGCAAAGATCGAGGTCAAGGACTTGGGCGTGCGCGGCCACACGCGCAAGATCGCGCTGCTCGACCGTTACGACACTAAACTGCAGTGCGGCCAGTGCCACGTCGAGTACAATTGCAACCCGGGCACCGACCCGACCACCGGAGCGCCGATCGGGATGGCCGACCAGCGCACCAACCACTTCCCGTTCAAGGACGTGAACCAGATCGCCAGGCATTACACCGACCTCAAGTTCCGCGACTTCAAGCATGGCATCACCGGCGCGCTGTTGTGGAAAGGGCAGCACCCGGACACCGAGAATTACTACAATTCCAGGCACCAGAAGGCCGGTGTCGAATGCCATCAGTGCCATATGCCCAAGATGAAGGACGCGAAGACCGGCAAGACCTA